>NZ_JBQEPN010000003.1:250050-361959 GCF_052045775.1 Curtobacterium sp. 22159 | reverse complement strand
CGTCCGTTCCGCTCCGACGACCGGCCGCGTCGTGACGGTGATCGTCCGTTCCGCTCCGACGACCGGCCGCGTCGCGACGGTGACCGTCCGTTCCGCTCGGACCGCCCCACGCGCGACGGGGATCGTCCGTTCCGCGGTGGCTCCGACCGCGAGCGCGGTAGCCGTGACGGTCGCCAGCGCTTCGGCGACGGGAGCCGTCACGCCGGCGCCCGCTTCGGGGAAGCATCCCGGGACGACTGGGAGGACCGCGACCCCTACGGCACCAAGTCCGTCCGCCCTCGCCACGACGACCCGGAGATCCCCGAGGACATCCAGGCCCGCGACCTCGACAAACTTGCTCGCGCTGAGCTGAAGACGCTGAGCAAGGACAACGCCGACTGGGTGGCCCGTCACCTCGTCGCGGCGGCCATGCTCGTCGACGACGACCCGGAAGCGGCGAACCAGCACGCGCTGAGCGCTGCACGTCGTGCCGGTCGCGTCGGTGTGGTGCGGGAGACCGCTGCGATCACGGCGTACCGTCTGGGCGACTTCGCGACGGCGCTCCGGGAGCTGCGCACCTACCGGCGGATCTCCGGCCGCAACGACCAGCTGCCGATGATGGTCGACTGCGAGCGTGGCCTCGGGCGGCCCGAGCGTGCACTGGAGCTCGGTCGTTCCGTGGACCGCGCCGCGCTGGACACGGCGGTGCAGGTCGAACTCGCCATCGCGATGTCGGGCGCCCGCCTCGACCTCGGCAACCCCACAGCCGCCCTCGGTGAGCTGGAGATTCCACAGCTCGACCCGTCCACCGCCTACAGCTGGTCCCCGGCGCTCTACAGTGCTTACGCGGCCACGCTCGAGGAGCTCGGCCGTCAGGACGAGGCCGACGAGTGGTGGGCCCGTGTCGATCGTGCGACCGAAGCCCTGGCCGAGGCCGCCGACGAGAACGCTTGGGAGACAGTTGATGTGGTCGAGGAAACGCTCGAAGTCGAAGGACCCGGAGACGACGGGTTCGACGGAGCCGTCGACGACGAGCCCGACGCCGAGCTCACCGACGAGCCCCTCGGGGACGAGCCGGACGACGACGAACCCGCCGGCGACGAGCCCGGCGAGATCGACGACGACAACCCCACCGACGTCGACGGATCCGCTGCCGACTGATTCCCCGAAGCCCCCGACGGACGGCGTGGACGTCGTCCTCACGGACCTCGACGGGGTCGTGTACCGCGGGCGGAACGCCATCCCGCACGCGGTCGAAGCGCTGACGAACGCGTCTCGGACGGCGCGGGTCGGGTACATCACGAACAACGCGTCGCGCCGTCCCGCCGACGTCGCGGAGCACCTCGCCGGCTACGGGCTCCAGGTGTCCGAGGACGACGTCGTGACCTCGTCGCAGGCAGGCGTCCGTCTGCTGGAGACGCTCGTGCCCGCGGGCTCGACCGTGCTCGTGACGGGCGGTCTGGGCCTCACCAGCATCGTCGAGGCGGCGGGCTTCACCGTGACGTCGAGTGCGGACGACTCGCCCGCCGCGGTGATCCAGGGCTTCTCGCCGGACCTCGGTTGGACCCACCTCGCCGAGGCGTCGTTCGCGCTCGCCGACCCGGACGTGCCGTGGGTGGCGACCAACATGGACTGGTCGATCCCCGTCGAGCGCGGCATCGCGCCGGGCAACGGGACGCTGGTGTCGGCGGTGCACCAGGCGGTCGGCCGGATGCCGGTCGTCGCGGGGAAGCCCGAGCGCCCGATCTTCGACGCCGCGCTCGCCCGCTTCGGCGGCGAGCACCCGCTCTTCATCGGCGACCGGCTCGACACCGACATCAAGGGTGCGAACGACGCCGGCATCCCGAGCGTGCTCGTGCTCACCGGCATCGACAAGGCCAAGCAGGTGCTGGCGGCGGACCAGCGCTCGCGGCCGACGTACATCCTCGGCGACCTGCGGGGTCTGGCGGAGCCGTACCCGGTGACCCGCCGGCGTGAGGACCCGGACGGCACGCGCTACGCCACCGTCGGGGACGTCACCGTCGCGATGCGCGGTCACGTCGTGCGGGTGCTGGACGACGGCGACCCGCTCGACCTGCTGCGTGCGGGCACCACGCTCATCTGGGAGTCCGGGCTGGCCATCTACGGTCTCGACGTGGACCCGAAGCTGTACGGCGGCGAGTAGCGTGACCGACGTGCCGAACGACGAGCAGGACCGCGCGGACGACGAGCGCGAATCCGCCACGGACGACCCCGGGACGCACGACGTACCCGAGCGCGCGGCCACGGACTTCGCGAGCCGGACCGACGCCGTCGAAGCCCTCCCGCTGGCCGACCGCGCGGACGCCTTCGCCGCGCTGCACAACGAGCTGCGCACCCGTCTCGAGAGTGGTGGCACCACGAGTGCCTGACGGTCACGGATCCGGACCGGACACCACGCCGGTCCGGCTCGATGCGCTCCTGGCTGCCCGAGGCCTCGCGAAGTCCCGCACTGCTGCGGCCAAGCTGATCCAGGCCGGACGCGTGACCGTGGCCGGCTCACCGGTCGTGAAGCCCTCGGCCGCGTTCCCCTCGTCGGTGCCGCTCCACGTGGACAACGCCGACGACTGGGTGTCCCGTGCGGCGCTGAAGCTCGTCGGTGCGCTCGACACGTTCGGCATCGACCCGAGCGGTCGAGTGGTGCTCGATGTCGGTGCGAGCACGGGCGGCTTCACCCAGGTGCTCCTGAGCCGCGGCGCGCGCCGGGTCGTGGCGCTCGACGTCGGGCACGGACAACTCGATCCCCGCATCGCCCTGGACTCCCGGGTCGCCGTGGTCGAGGGGGTCAACGCGCGGAACCTCACCGCGGACGCGTACGCGGCGCTCGACCCCGCGGCTCCGGAGACGACGCTGGTCGTCGGGGACCTGTCCTTCATCTCCCTCCGACTCGTCCTGCCCGCGCTGGCGGAGTCCGTTCCGTCCGACGACTTCGTGCTCCTCGTGAAGCCGCAGTTCGAGGTCGGCCGCGGTGGTGTGCGCGAGGGCATCGTGCGTGACCCGGCGTTGCGGGGCGACGCCCTCATGAACGTGCTGTGGGCGGCCTGGGACGTCGGCCTCGGGACCTCCGGGCTCGCGGCTTCGCCGATCGTCGGCACGCACGGCAACCACGAGTACCTGGCGCGCTTCCAGCGGGATGTCGGGGGCAATCCGACAGAATGGATCGACCGGGCGACAGAACTGACGGAAGGGGCGGCATGAGCGACGACCGGCACATCCTCCTGGTGTCCCACACGGGCCGCCGGGACTCGATCGACGCCGCAGTCGAGGTGTGCGACCTCCTGCACGCCGCCGGCCTCGTCCCCGTGATGCCGTTCGACGAGTACGCCGACATCCGTCGCGCCGAAGCATCGGTCGGCCAGGTGGACATCCTCGGCGTGGACGTCCAGTCCGACCAGCTCGAGATCGTCATCGTGCTCGGTGGCGACGGCACGATCCTGCGGGCAGCCGAGCTCGTCCGCGGGACGGCCGCTCCGATCGTCGGGGTGAACCTCGGACACGTCGGGTTCCTCGCCGAGAGCGAGCGCGACGGGCTCCGCTCCACGGTCGAACGAGCGCTCTCGGGCGATTACCACGTCGAGGAACGCGTGACCCTGCAGGTCGACGTCGTGGTCGGGCACCAGGTCGTGTACACCTCGTGGGCGCTGAACGAGGCCACCATCGAGAAGGCCGCGCGCGAACGCATGCTCGAGGTCGTGACCGAGGTCGACGGTCGTCCGCTCTCCTCCTTCGGGTGCGACGGAGTCGTCGTGTCCACCCCGACCGGCTCCACCGCCTACTCGTTCTCCGGGGGCGGCCCGATCGTCTGGCCGGACGTCGATGCGCTCCTCATGGTGCCGCTGAGCGCGCACGCCCTGTTCGCCCGGCCGATCGTCGTCGGTCCGGACTGCACGCTCGCGATCGAGGTCCTGCGTCGGACGAGCGGTGTGGGCGTGCTGTGGTGCGACGGTCGCCGGACGCACGACCTCCCGCCCGGAGCCCGCGTCGAGGTGCGCCGTTCGCCGGACCCCGTCCGGGTCGCGCGGCTCAAGGACGCCCCGTTCGCCGACCGGTTGGTCGCCAAGTTCCAGTTGCCGGTCGCGGGGTGGCGCGGGCCGCAGTCCGACGACGAGGACAGCCTGTGATCGAGGAGATCCGGATCTCCGACCTCGGGGTCATCGGCGAGACCACGCTCGAGCTGGGCCGTGGGTTCACGGTCGTGACCGGTGAGACCGGTGCGGGCAAGACGATGATCGTCACCGCGCTGGGCCTCCTGCTCGGTGCGCGCGCCGACGCGGGGTCGGTCCGTCGCGGTGCGACGAACGCCGTCGTCGAGGGGCGTTGGCACGTCCCGGAGCACGATGCGGTCGCCGAGCGGGTCGAGGACGCGGGCGGCGCGATCGAGGACGGCGAACTCATCCTCACCCGCACGGTCTCGGCCGAGGGGCGGAGCCGCGCGACGGTCGGCGGTCGCAGTGCACCCGTGGCGGTGCTCGGCGAGCTCGCGGACCAGCTGGTCACGGTGCACGGTCAGTCGGACCAGATCCGGCTCACCTCGGCGACCGCGCAGCGGGCAGCGCTCGACGGTTTCGGCGGTCCTGCGCTCGAGAAGGCACTCGCCGCCTACGTCGCCGCGTACGACACGTGGCAGCAGCACGCCGGGGGGCTCGAGACCCTCACGCGGGACCGTGACGACCGCGTGGCCGAGGCCGAGCGCATCCGTGCGGCGTCCGACGAGATCGAGTCCGCCGACCCGCAGCCGGGGGAGGACGTCGAACTCGCCGAACGTGCGGAGCGGCTCGGGAACCTCGAAGACCTGCGCCTGTCGGCAGGCCTGGCGCACGAAGCGCTCTCGAGCGAGTCGCTCGACGGCGCGAACGACGTGGTCGGCCTGGTCGAGTCGGCCCGTCGGGCGATCGAGCGTGTCGCGGGTTCGGACGTGGCCCTGCAGCCCGTGCTCGAACAGCTGACGGAACTCGGCATCCAGGCGAGCGAGGCGTCGGCGAGCCTGTCGAGCTACCTCGGCTCCCTCGAACCCGACGCCGGCCACGACCTCGAACTGATCAACGAGCGTCGGGCGCTCCTCGCCGGGCTCACCCGCAAGTACGGCGACACGATCGACGACGTCATCGCGTACGGGCAGCGCGCGAGTGACCGGCTCCTCGAACTCGACGGCGACGACGACCGGATCGCCGGGTTGCAGCAGGCGGTGGAGCAGGACGAGCAGGCCCTCGCGAGGGCGGCCGCGGCACTCACCGCGGCGCGGACGAAGGCGGCGAAGGACCTCGCGAAGCGGGTCACCGCGGAGTTGAAGTCCCTCGCGATGGCCGGGGCGACCCTGGTGGTCGAGGTGACCGACGCCGGCGACTACCGCCGCCACGGCCGCGACCAGGTGTCGATCCTCCTCCAGCCCCACCCGGGGACCGACCCGCGTCCGATCGGCAAGGGGGCGTCGGGCGGCGAGCTGTCGCGCGTCATGCTCGCGATCGAGGTCGTCATGGCGGGCAGCACCACCGTCCCCACGTTCGTGTTCGACGAGGTCGACGCCGGTGTCGGCGGCGCGGCGGCGATCGAGATCGGGCGACGGTTGGCGAAGCTCGCGGAACGCACGCAGGTCATCGTCGTCACGCACCTCGCGCAGGTCGCGGCGTTCGCGAACAACCACCTCAACGTCGTGAAGGACGCCAGCGGCGCGGTGACGTCGTCGAGCGTCCGTCGGCTCGAGGGCGACGAGCGCCTGCAGGAGATGGCGCGCCTGCTGTCGGGGCTCGGCGACAGCGCGAGCGGTATCGAGCACGCGCGCGAACTGCTCGACGTCGCCGGCCAGAACGTCTGACCCCGCGCGCGCCGCAACGCCCACGGCGAACCGAGGTCGCGCCTCCCGTCGGTTCTGACGTAGGATGGAAGCCCGTGGCGGACACTTACAGCGGCGGTACCCAAGCAAGCACCTCGACCCCGAAGGTGACGAAGCAGATCTTCGTGACCGGCGGGGTCGTCTCGTCTCTCGGCAAGGGCCTGACGGCGGCGAGCCTCGGCAACCTCCTCACGGCGCGCGGCCTCAAGGTCGTCATGCAGAAGCTCGACCCGTACCTCAACGTGGACCCGGGCACCATGAACCCGTTCCAGCACGGCGAGGTCTTCGTGACCGACGACGGCGCCGAGACGGACCTCGACATCGGGCACTACGAGCGGTTCCTCGACATCAACCTGTCCCAGGCGGCGAACGTGACGACCGGCCAGGTGTACTCGACGGTGATCGCGAAGGAGCGTCGCGGCGAGTACCTCGGCGACACCGTCCAGGTCATCCCGCACATCACCGACGAGATCAAGCGGCGGATGCGCGAGCAGGCGGAGAACGACCCGCAGCCCGACGTCATCATCACCGAGGTCGGCGGCACGGTCGGCGACATCGAGTCCCAGCCGTTCATCGAGTCGGCACGTCAGGTCCGGCACGAGCTCGGCCGCAACAACGTCTTCTTCGTGCACGTCTCGCTCGTGCCGTTCATGAACGCCTCGGGTGAGCAGAAGACCAAGCCGACGCAGCACTCCGTCGCGCAGCTGCGCTCGATCGGCATCCAGCCGGACGCGCTCGTCCTGCGCAGTGACCGGCCGGTGTCCGACTCGAACAAGAAGAAGATCGCGCTGATGTGCGACGTCGACGAGAACGCCGTGGTCAACGCGGTCGACGTCCCGTCGATCTACGACATCCCGACGATGCTGCACGACCAGGGGCTCGACCAGGTCATCATCGACGCGCTCCGGCTCGAGGCCGACGGCGTGGACTGGTCCCGCTGGGACGGCGTGCTCCGCGCGGTGCACGAGCCGAAGAAGGAGGTCACGATCGCCCTCGTCGGCAAGTACATCGACCTGCCGGACGCGTACCTGTCGGTGACCGAGGCGCTCCGTGCCGGTGGATTCGCCCACAACGCCAAGGTGAAGCTGAAGTGGGTCGTGTCCGACGACTGCACCACGCCGGAGGGCGCCGCGAAGCAGCTCGGCGACGTCGACGGCATCTGCATCCCGGGTGGGTTCGGCGTGCGCGGCATCGAGGGCAAGCTCGGTGCGTTGCGCTTCGCCCGTGAGCAGGGGATCCCCACGCTCGGTCTGTGCCTCGGTCTGCAGTGCATGGTGATCGAGTACGCCCGCCACGAAGCCGGTCTGACCGACGCGTCGAGCACCGAGTTCGACCCGGAGACCTCGACGCCGGTCATCGCGACCATGGCGGAGCAGGTCGACATCATCGCGGGCGGCGACCTCGGCGGCACCATGCGGCTCGGCCTCTACCCGGCGCACTTCACGGACGGCTCGCTCGCGGCCGAGCTGTACGGGGCATCCGAGGCGTCGGAGCGGCACCGTCACCGCTACGAGGTGAACAACACCTACCGTCAGCAGATCGCGGACGCCGGCCT
The DNA here is from genome assembly GCF_052045775.1 of Curtobacterium sp. 22159. Taxonomy (NCBI): domain Bacteria; kingdom Bacillati; phylum Actinomycetota; class Actinomycetes; order Micrococcales; family Microbacteriaceae; genus Curtobacterium; species Curtobacterium sp. 22159. The sequence goes on along the minus strand of NZ_JBQEPN010000003.1, from coordinate 354,577 downwards.
GGTGTTCTCGGGCACCTCGCCCGACGGCACGCTCGTCGAGTACGTGGAGCTGCCGCGCGACGTGCACCCGTTCTACATCGCCACGCAGGCGCACCCGGAGCTCCGTTCGCGTCCGACGAAGGCCCACCCGCTGTTCGCGGGGCTCGTCGACGCCGCGATCGTGCGGCACGAGGCGTCGAGCCTCTTCGACCCGGAGAACGAGGAGCAGGTCGCGTAACGCGACCCGTCCCGGACTGGAGGCNCGCCTCCAGTCCGTCCGGGGGCCGCGTGCTTGGATGGTGCGGTGACTGACGCACCCATCGCCGACGAATCCGCCTCGTTCGAGATCACCGACTCCACGGTCGTGTACGAGGGAGCGGTGTGGGACATCCGTCGCGACACCATCGCCTACCACGACGACTCGATGGTCCGCGAGTACGTCGACCACACCGGCGCCGTCGCGGTCTACGCCGAGGACGACGAGGGGCGTGTGCTCGTCATCCAGCAGTACCGGCACCCGGTGCGGCTGCGCGACTGGGAGCTGCCGGCGGGGCTGCTCGACCACGAGGGGGAGGACCACCTCACGGCCGCGCAGCGTGAACTCGGTGAGGAGGCCGACCTCGAGGCCGACACGTGGGAACCGCTCGTCCGGTACAACACCTCGTCGGGCGGCAGCGATGAGTTCATCCAGATCTACCGAGCCCGCGGCGTCCGGTCGACCGGGTCGGCGTTCGAGCGCGAGGCCGAGGAGGCGGACATCGTGACGCGGTGGGTGCCGCGTGCCGAGCTGGTGGCGGCGGTCCTCGACGGGCGGCTGCACAACTCGGCACTGATCGTGGCGACGCTCGCGGTCGAGGCCATCGAGCGGGGCGCGGCAGGCGGCCGGGCGTGAGCCTCGCCGGGCTGCTCGAGGCAGGCCGGTGGACGCACGAGCCGGAGCGGGCCGTCCTCGAGGGCGACCGCCTGCTCGTGACCGCTGTCGAGGGCAGCGACGCCTGGCGGACCACCTCGTACGGCTTCGTCCACGACTCGGAGCACGCGCTCGTGCAGCAGCTGGACGGCTCCGCGGCGGTGGAGGTGTCCTTCGTGCTGGACTACGCCGAGCAGTTCGACCAGGCAGGCGTGTTCCTCCGCGTCGACGAGCGGACGTGGATCAAGGCGGGGGTCGAGCACTCCGACGGTCTGCCGCAGGTCGGCGCGGTCGTCACGGCCGGGGCGTCCGACTGGTCGGTCGCGCCGGTACCGGACTGGACCGGACGTACGGTCACGGTCCGGGCGAGCCGGGACGGTGACGCGGTGACCATCCGGGCGTGGGCCGAGGGCGAGGAGCCCCGGCTGGTCCGGGTCGCTCCGCTCCTGCCGGACGCTTCGGTGTCGGCGGGACTGTTCTGCGCTGCGCCGACGCGGAGCGGGCTCACCGTCACGTTCACCGGGCACCGGGTCGGTCCCGCCGACGACCGGCTGCACTGACCCGGGTTCCGAGCCGCCGGCGCCGGTCGGGAGCGGGCCGCTCCGCCGGTTAGCCTTCTCAGGTGATGCCCCTCGACCGTGCCACCGAGTCGTACCTGCGGCACATCGCGATCGAGCGTGGGTTGTCGCAGCACACGCTCGCGGCGTACCGGCGTGACCTGGCGACGTTCGCGGACTGGTTGGCGTCGGCGCCGACGGTCGACTCGGACGGTGCCGACCGGGCCGGCGGTGCCCGGGTGCTCGAGGACGTCGGCCAGATCGCTCGGGCCGACCTCGCGGGCTTCGTGACGCACCTGGCGACCCGTCCCGAGGGGCCGCTGGCGCCCAGGTCGGTGGCGCGGATGCTCAGCTCGGTCCGGTCCTTCACCGCGTTCGCCGCGGGTGAGGGGTGGTTGCAGCTCGACCCCGGTGCCTCCGTCCGGCCGCCGAGGGCGCCGATGCGGCTGCCCAAGGCGATCTCCGTGCACGACATGGAGCGGCTGCTCGGCGCCGTGTCCGACGACGCCGACGACCCCGTGCAGTTGCGGGACAAGGCGTTGCTCGAGCTGCTCTACGCCACGGGAGCGCGGATCTCCGAGGCCGTGGGGCTGTCGGTCGACGACGTGACGACCCTGTCGGACGACTCGGCTCCGGACGCCGGCGGCCTCTCCGTCGTCAAGGTCACCGGCAAGGGGAACAAGCAGCGCATCGTGCCGCTCGGCAGCTACGCGCGTGCTGCCATCGACGCCTACCTCGTGCGGGCACGACCGGTCTTCGCGGCGCGGGGCCCGTCCACACCGGCGCTCTTCCTGGGGGCGCGTGGGGCTCGGCTGTCGCGTCAGAGCGCGTGGCTGGTGATCCAGGCGGCTGCGTCCCGGGCGGACCTGGCGGAACACGTGTCACCGCACACGTTCCGGCACTCGTTCGCGACGCACCTGCTCGAGGGCGGTGCGGACGTCCGGGTCGTGCAGGAACTGCTCGGGCACGCGAGCGTGGCGACGACCCAGATCTACACGATGGTGACGGCGGACATGCTCCGCGACGTCTACCAGACCTCGCACCCCCGCGCCCGGCGCTGACGGGGGCGATCAGAACAGGTGGAACTGCGCCGACGCCGCCACCGCTGCCGTCGCCACCCCGACCACGATCGCGCTCGCCGAAGCACTGCGGGCGAGGACCCGCCAGCCGCCCGTCGCCCCGGGCCGCACGACGCCGATGAGCCCGGCGACGATCGCCGCCACGCTGATCGCGCCCCACGGGTCGAGCACCACGGACGCCGCCGCCAGCAGCACCGCCAGGATCGAGAAGGCGCTGAACCGGTGCACGCCGGACCCGCCCGACGCCCAGGACGCCGTCCGGACGGTGGCGGCGGGTCGGACCGAGAACGACGGACCCGCGGGTGCGACGACGATCGGGGCGGCGGGCTCGGCGCGGCTCGGGAGGACGCGGGTCGCCGCTCCCCAGGCGCGCCCGTCCCACCAGCGCAGGCGGCTGGCGTCCTGCGGGTCCGGGAACCAGCCGGCGGCCGGCAGCGTCACGGGGTGCTCCTCGAGGTGCGGGGGATGGTGCTCCTCGACGCTACGCAGGCGGCGCACACGGCCACAGTCCCAGCCCGGGTGTCGGCAGGAAGGGGGACCCGCTCCGGGTCAGGCGGGGACCGGGGCCGCGTCGACCTCGGCGAACACGTCCTTCACTGCGGCGAGCAGCCGGGCGTTGAAGTCGACCCCGAGCTGGTTCGGCACGGTGACGAGCACGGTGTCCGCGGCCCGCACGGCGCGGTCGGCGGCGAACTCCGTGACGAGTTCCTCGGGCGACCCGATGTACGAGCGGCCGAAGCGTGCCAGCCCGCCGTCGAGGTGGCCGACCTGGTCCTGGCCCTCGACCTGGGCGCGGACGCCGAAGTAGTGCCGCGACTCGTCGTCGATGATCGGGATGATGCTGCGGGAGACCGAGACCCGCGGGGTCCGCTCCCACCCCATGTCGGCCCAGGTGGTCCGGAACCGGGAGATCTGCTCGGCCTGCAGCTGGTCGAAGGGCACGCCGGTGTCCTCGGTCAGCAGCGTCGACGACATGAGGTTCATGCCCTGCTCCGCGGTCCACTCGGCGGTGGCACGGGTGCCCGCGCCCCACCAGATCCGGTCGCCGAGCCCGTCGGAGAGCGGGAAGACCGGCAGCGAACCCGCGACGCCGGTCATCCGCGGGTCCGCGTCGGCCATCGGTTCGCCGGCGATCGCACGCCGGAAGACCGCGGTGTGGGCCCGCGCCATGTCGCCACCGTTCTCGTCGGTGGGATCGGGCACGTACCCGAACTGTCGGTACCCGGCGAGTGCGGTCTCGGGTGATCCCCGGGAGACGCCGAGCTGCAGTCGGCCGCCGGAGATGAGGTCCGCCGCCCCGGCCTCCTCGGCCATGTAGAGCGGGTTCTCGTACCGCATGTCGATGACGCCGGTGCCGATCTCGATGCGACTCGTGCGGGCCGCGATCGCCGACAACAGCGGGAAGGGTGCGGCCTGCTGCGGTGCGAAGTGGTGCACGCGGAAGTAGGCGCCGTCGACGCCGGCCTCCTCGGCCGCGACCGCGAGGTCGATCGCCTGTACGAGCGCCTCCCGGCCGCTGCGCACCTTCGACCCCGGCACGTCGCGCCAGTGTCCGAACGACAGGAACCCGATCTTCGTCATGTCGATGCGAACGCATCCGACCGCCTCGTCATTCCGCGACTACGGTGTCCGGCATGGACGACCCCCGCACGGCGCTGCTCGCGGAACGAGCGCGCAACGAACGGCTCCTCGCGGACGTCGAGCGGAGCATGCGGGACGTCAGTGATGCCCGCCAGGACGCCAACTCGGACGACGAGCACGACCCGGAGGGCGCCACGCTCGCCTGGGAACGCGGCTCGCTCGGGGCGGTACGGGACGACGCGCGGCAGCGGCTCCGGCAGGTGGACGCCGCGCTCGCGCGGATCGACGCCGGCACGTACGGGCGGTGCACCGTCGGCGGGGAGCCCATCCCGGAGGCGCGCCTCGCCGCCGTCCCGTGGGCCGCGACGTGCGTCGTGCACGCGTGACGCGCCTCCTGGGCCCGGCCGTTTGACGGACGGGAGGCGCGGGTTGGCGCCGCCACGCGCCTCCCGGGATGCACGGGGTGCCCACCGCCCGCGCCGCGGATTCCCAGCCGCGCGCCCTACATTTCCGCACATGGAAGGCGACCCGAGCGAGCGGACCGACGCTGTCGAGCGTGCTGAGGAGCCGCACCGGCGGTTCCGGTGGTTCCGCGACCTCCGCGCCTGGATCCACGCCCGCCCGCACGTGCACCTCTTCTACAAGGTCCTCGTCGGGATCGTGGGTGGCCTCGTCGTCGTGATCGGGCTCATCCTGGTGCCGCTGCCCGGGCCGGGATGGCTGGTGGTGTTCATCGGGCTGACGATCCTCGCGAGCGAGTTCCACTTCTTCCACCGGATCATCACGTGGCTCCGTGCGCAGCTCCACCGGTTCTGGGACTGGGCGAAGGCGCACGGCCCGCAGTGGCTGCGGAACGCTGCCGATCGCGGCAAGGCGGACGTCGACGCCGCGCACGCCGATGCGCACCGGAGCGTCGGCGTGCGGGCCCGGGGGCCGAAGCGGGCGCGTCCGGGGCACTGACCCTCGACGGCGGCTCGCCGCTCGGCCGCCAGCGTCACTCCGCCGGTGCGATCCGGACCGAGCCGGTGGCCGTCGCCTCGACGACCTCGGCGGCGGACTCCTCGACGGACGCGGCGTCCTTCGACACGAGCTGCAGGACGAGGGCGACGGCCGCAGCGAGCACGATGAAGGCGCCGTACCCGGCGATCACCGGCACGAGGCCGACCGACGGCTCGAGCAGACCGCCCACGACCGCGGGGACGCCGAACGCCAGGTAGCTCACGACGTAGATCGTCGACAGGAGTCCCGCGCGGTGCGTCGGGGCGGCGGTCGCGAGCAGCATCCGCAACGGCGCCTGGAACCCGGCCCCGAAACCCACGCCGGCGATCGCACTGCCGATGACGAGGCCGGGCAGGGAGTGCGCCATCACGAAGGCCACGGTGACGATCGGCCCGAGCACGAGCGCGACGAGCCCGATCAGGACCGCGCGGCGGGTGTCCATCCGCTGGATCGCGAGACCGGTCAGTGCGCCGACGCCGGTGACCACCGCGATGAGCGCGCCGGCGGCGAAGTGGTTCGTGATGCCGAACACCGCGCCGAGGGCCGAGGGGACGAGCGACAGGAACATGCCGCCGAGTGCCCAGCTCGCGACGAGGGAGCCGGCGACGCTGCGGAACAGGCGGCGCGAGGACCGGGGGACGCTGATGCGGGGGCGCAGGGAGCGGAGGGCGCCCGGACGCGGCGTGACCTGCTCGGGGACGACCACCAGCGCGATCACCATGAGCACCAGCAGCACGCCGAAGAGCACGTAGACGAGCTGCTCGGGTGCCGGCCCCCACTGCACGAGGGCACCGCTCGACATCGCGCCGGTGGCGAGGGCGATCGGCGGGATCACGCCGTTCAGCACCCCGGCGAGACTCGGGTGACGCTCGAGCGAGTTGTCGATGAGGGCCGCTCCGAGCGCGCCGATGAGGAGCCCGACCGAGACCCCCTGGACGATCCGGTCGACGATCAGCGCGCCGACGCCGTCCGCGACGGCGAAGAGGCCGAGCGACAGGGCGACGCCGAGACCGCCGACGACGAGCACCGGCTTGCGGCCGACGTGGTCGGACAGGCGCCCGGCGACGAGCAGGCTCGCGAGGAGTCCGGCGACGTAGATCGCGAACACGCCCGTGAGCATGAGCGGAGTGAGGTGCCACTCGGCCGCGTACACGGGGTAGATCGGGGACGGGACCGCCGACGAGGCGACGGACACGAGGAGCATCGCCGCGAGGATCCAGAACCCCACGACCGACCGAGCTGACTGCGCCATGAGCGCCCCTTTCCTTCGACGACCACCCCTGTACGAGCGAAGTCGTACAGCATTCGTACCGTACCGCGCTGTACGACGCAAGTCGTACTGCGAGGTGAACAGTGGTAGCGTCCCGTCCATGCCCGCGCCCGTGGATGCTCCCGAACACCTGCCGCAGCCGTCCGTGGCGGAGATGGACCTCCCCGCCGTCATGGACGCCCTGAGCGACCCCATCCGGCTCGCGATCCTGCACCGCTACCTCGTGGACGCAGCCGGCGGCATCCGGAGCTGCGGGTGGGTTGGCATCGACCGGCCGAAGTCGACGCTGACGCACCACTTCCGCGTGCTGCGCGAGGCCGGGCTGCTCGAACAGCACCAGGAGGGGCTCACCCGCTCCAGCCGGGTCCGCTTCGACGACGTGCAGCAGCGGTTCCCCGGCCTGCTCGACCTCGTGTCTGCGTGGGAGGTCCCCGCAGAGCTCATGCGCGAGGACGTCCTGGCGTGATCCGCGAGCACGTCCTGCCCACCGTGGTGACGGACCCCGTCGTCACCGATGCCCTGCGGCAGGACCTCACCGACGCCGGGTTCAGCGTCGAGGGCGTCGACGCGCTCTGGGGCGCGGACGCCGCCGCGGCACTGCACCGGGGCAACCGCGTCGCGGCCGTCCGGGCGGCACGGGCCCGCGTGACCCCGGACCTGCGGTCGCGGTCCACGATCGCGGAGCTGTTCGTCCTCGGGTTCCGCGTGCCCCGCGGCCGGGCGGACGAGGCGTTCCCCACCGTCGGCGTCGACGCGCTCGTGGACAGCGGGCTCGTGCGGCTCGAGAGCATGTCTGAGAACGCCTCCGAGGATGGCTCCGAGGGTGCGGACGCCGAGCAGTGGGTCGTGCCGGGGGTCGACCTGCGTCCCTACGCGTTCGTCGACGACCTCGGTGCCGGGAGCTGGTGGATCGTCTCGGACCTCGGGGAACTCGCGCTCGGTGCCGCCCTCGGCGAGGAGCACGTCCTCGGCATCGGTGGTGCCACCACGACGTTGTCCGGCCTGCAGGTGCCGGTGCCCGTCCGCCGGGTGCTCGACCTCGGCACGGGCTGCGGCGTGCAGGCGATGCACGCGCGGCGCTTCGCGGACGAGGTGGTGGCGACCGACATCTCGCAGCGCGCCCTCGACATCGCCCGGTTCAACGCGCAGCTCAACGGCATCGACGGGATCGAGTTCCGGCTCGGCTCGCTCTTCGAACCGGTCGCGGGGGAGCGCTTCGACCGGATCGTCTCGAACCCGCCGTTCGTCATCACCCCGCGGCGGGAGGGTGTCCCGTCGTACGAGTACCGCGACGGGGGGATGGTCGGTGACGCCCTCGTCGAGACCGTCCTGCGCGGACTCGGCGACCACCTCGAACCCGGCGGCACGGCGCAGCTCCTCGGCAACTGGGAGTACCGCTGGGGGTCGGACGGGCTGGACCGTGTGCGCTCCTGGTCCGATCCGGACGGCCCCGGGGCCCTCGACACGTGGGTGGTCGAGCGTGAGCGGCAGGACCCGGCCGCCTACGCCGAGACCTGGATCCGCGACGGCGGCACGAAGCCGGGCACGGACGGGTACGACGACCTCGTCGGCGCCTGGCTCGACGACTTCGACTCGCGCCGCGTCACCAGTGTCGGGTTCGGGTACGTCGTGGTCCGGAAGCCGCTCTCGCCGGGCGCGGTGACCCTCCGGCGCTTCGAGCGCGTCCCCGAGGTGCTCGGCTCCAACCCCGCGGGCCTCGGCGCCACGGTCGCCCGGGTCCTCGACGCGGCCACGTGGCTCGGCGCACACGACGACGACGCCCTCGCCGCCGCGCACCTCCGCGTCGCCGGGGACGTCACCGAGGAACGCTTCTACTGGCCGGGCAACGACGACCCGACCGTCATCACGCTCGTGCAGGGCGGCGGGTTCGGCCGACGGGTGGACGCGGACACGGCGCTCGCCGCGTTCGTGGGCGCGTGCGACGGGGAACTGTCGACGGCCGCCATCATCGGCGCCATCGCGCAGATCACGGGCGTCGACGACGGGGCGCTCACGGCGGACCTGCTGCCGCGCGCCCGTGACCTCGTGCTCGACGGGCTCCTGCTGCCGGCCTGACCCGGCGCCGGCGTCGTCAGGACCGGTGGTCGCGCCAGCTGTGCTCGGGGGCGTAGCCGAGGAGCTCGCGTGCCTTGTCGGAGGACAGCAGCGAGCTCACCCCGTCGATGTCGGCGCGGCGCTCGATCTGCGGCACGAAGCGTTCGACGAGCTCGATGGTGGGGGTGTCCATCACCGTGTCCGGGCTGGCGATGACGAACGCCTCGAACCCGGTGAGCTCGGCCTCGACGGCCTTCCGCACCGCCTGCGCCCCGTCGCGGGAGTCGATGTAGGACCACAGGTTGAACGTCTTCGCCTCGGGGGTGGCGTCCCAGGGGAACGCCGGGTAGTCGGTCTCGTCCATGACGTTCGAGAACCGCAACCCGATCATCTTCAGCTCGGGGTCCCAGCGCGTGAAGTGCCGGGCCATCTCCTCCTCGACCGCCTTGCCGAGGGAGTACGACGACTGCGGACGGACCGCGAACTCCTCGTCGACGGGCAGGTACGGCGGCTGGTGCTCACCCATCGGGATGCCGAGCAGCGTCTCGCTCGATGCCCAGACCACGTTCTTGATCCGCGCGGCACGTGCGGCGTGGAACACGTTGATCGACGCCGTCACGTTGTTCGTGATGAGCGCGACGTCGGGCACCTGACCGGGCGCCGGGATCGCGCCGAGGTGCACCACGGCATCGATGTGGTCGTAGCGGTCGTCGACGCCCGTGAACGCGCCGAGCACCTGCCCGTAGTCGCCGAGGTCGGTGCGGACGAACTGCACCCGCTCGGGCTTGTCGGGGGACGGGACACGGTCGAGCAGGACCACGTCGTACCCGTGCTCGTCGAGGTCGCGCACGACCGCTCGTCCGAGCTTGCCGCTGCCACCGGTCACCACTACACGCGTCATCGCGTCACTCCACATCGTCGTCGGGGTCGCTGCCCTGGCGGGCACCGTCCATCCTGCCGTGTGGTCGCCGGACGGGACCAGGCACTGACGGTACCTGTCCGCCGGGCGCTCGCCGCGCCTCCCGTGTGGGCGTGCGGTCAGGCCGGCCGGACGGCTTCGGCGATCGCGAGCCGCGCGACGAGCTCGACGTGCTCGGCCATGGTGCGCGTCGGGTCGTACAACCACTGGATCTGCATGCCGTCCGACACGGCGAGCAGCACGCTCGCGAGCTGTTCGGGGTCGACGTCGCTCCGGAGTCTTCCGTCAGCCTGCATCTCGCGGAAGTCCGCGGACACGTCGCGCCGGCTGCGTTCGTAGCGTTCGCGGAAGTACTCGTGGGCCGGGTGCTCCGGGTCGGTCGCCGCGGCCGCCGACAGGTTCACGAACATCTGCACGAGCCCCGGCACCTCGGTGTTGTGCCGCACGATGGCCGCCAGGAGCGCCGCCGGGTCCGACGTCTGCCAGTCGTGGGCGAGGTCGAGCTCGTCGCGGCGGCGGAGGACCTCGACCCAGAGTTCGTCCTTGGAGTCGAAGTAGTGCAGGAGCCCGGCCTGGGTGAGTCCGACCGCGTCGGCGATGTCCTTGATGCTCGTCCTGCGGAAGCCCTGTGCCGCGACGAGCTCGAGGGCCGTCGTGAGGATCTCCTCACGCTTCGCGATGCCCTTCGCGTACGAACCCCGTCGTGCCATGGCAGGACTGTACCGCCCGGGCCTCCGTGCAGAAAACCTAGCAAGAGTTGGTTTTAGTGGTACGGTGGCACGAGCCGCCGACGGAGGCGTGCGAGTCGCCGACGACGGCGGCGTACCCGAGAAGAGGCTGCAGTGGCCAACGACGCCCTGACCGTCACCGACACCCCGACCGCCGTCGCCCCCACGAGCGGTCGAGGCGCACCGCTCATGTACACGCTCGGCATGCCGATCGCGATGCTCGGCCTGTACATCGCCCTCCTGCCCCCGGTGCTCGTCGCCATGGCGCTCAAGGTCGCCGAGATCGCACCCGACGACCAGGCCGGTGTGCTCGGCCTCGCGCTCGGGATCGGCGCGTTCGCGGCGATGGTCGCCAACCCCCTCGCGGGACGGTTCAGCGACCGGACGGCCGGGAGGCTCGGCATGCGTCGTCCGTGGATCATCGGTGGCACCGTGGTCGGGTTCGCGGCCCTCGTGGTCGTCGCGACGACGTCCTCCACGGTCGTGCTCGTGGTCGGCTGGGGCGTCGCGCAGATCGCCTACAACGCCACGATCGCGGCGCTGACGGCCGTCATGCCGGACCACGTCACCCGGTCGCAGCGCGGGCGGGTCGCGGCGCTGCTCGGCCTCGCGCAGAACCTCGCCCTCGTCGGTGGCACGTTCCTCGTGCAGCTGTTCTCCACGTCGGCGACGCAGATGATCGTCCCGGGGGCCATCGGGTCCGCGGTCGTCGTCCTCTACGCCCTCGTCTTCCGTGACCGCGTGCTCGCGAACCGCCCGACCTCGAAGCTCGGCATCGGGCAGCTGTTCGGCTCGTTCGTGTTCAACCCCGTCAAGCACCCCGACCTCGGCTGGGCCTGGCTGACGCGCTTCATGATGGTCGCCGCGCAGTACACCGCCGTGTCGTACCTGACGTACTTCCTGCGGGACGACATCGGGATCGACGACTCCCACCTCGCCAACGCGGTGTTCCAGGGCACGCTGTGGAACGTCGTCGGGATCGTCCTCACCTCGCTCGTCGCCGGCTGGCTCTCCGACCGGCTCGGTCGACGGAAGCTCTTCGTCGCGGTCGCCGGGGTCGTCGGTGTCGTCGGCCTGGTGGTCATCGCCCTCGCCCCGTCGCTCGGCGCCGTGCTCGTCGGCGAGTTCGTGATGGGCGCCGGCATGGGCGTGTTCTACGCCGTCGACCTCGCGCTCATCACCGACGTGCTGCCGTCCGACGAGGACAACGCCAAGGACCTCGGCGTCGTCAACATCGCCCAGGCGCTGCCGCAGTCGATCGTGCCGGCCGCCGCACCCGGCGTGATCGGGCTCACCGGCGGCTACAGCGGCTTCTTCATCACCGGCGCCGTCGTCGGGCTGCTCGGCATCGTGTCGGTGTCCCGCATCCGCGGCGTGCGCTGACGACCCGCAACCACTCCGAACGAAAGGACGACCATCGTGAGCATCGTGGACGAACCGACCCGTGCCTCCCGTCCGCTGACCGAGCGCATCGACGCGCTCCTCGGCCGGCTGACCACCGAGGAGAAGGTCCGGCTGCTGACCGGCCGAGACTTCTGGACCACGTGGCCGATCGAGGAGATCGGGCTGCGCCGGATCGTCATGTCGGACGGCCCCTCCGGAGTCCGCGGCGAGGTGTGGGACGAGCGCGACCCCTCGCTCAACCTGCCGTCCGCCACCGCGCTGAGCGCGTCGTGGGACCGCGCGATCGCGAAGCGGTACGGCGCGGCAGCCGCCGTCGAGGCTCGCCGCAAGGGCGTCGACGTCGTGCTCGGCCCGACCATCAACCTGCACCGATCGCCGCTCGGCGGCCGGCACTTCGAGGCGTTCAGCGAGGACCCGGTGCTCACGGGCGACCTCGCGGCGTCGTACGTCGCGGGCGTGCAGGAGAACGGCGTCGCCGCGACCCCGAAGCACTACATCGCGAACGACTACGAGACCGACCGGTTCACCGCGAGCACCGAGGTGTCCGACCGTGCGCTCCGCGAGCTCTACCTGCTCGCGTTCGAGAAGGCCGTCACCGAGGCGCACGCCTGGGCGGTCATGTCGTCGTACAACGCGATCAACGGCGTCACGGCGTCCGAGAACGACCTGCTCGAGACGCCGCTCAACTCCGAGTGGGGCTTCGACGGCGTCGTCGTGTCCGACTGGACCGGCGTCCGGTCGGTGGACTCGGCGAAGGCGTCGCAGGACCTCGCCATGCCGGGGCCGAACCCGTGGTGGAGCGAGGGGCCGCTGCTGTCGGCCGTGGAGTCGGGCGAGGTGCCGATCGCGGCGATCGACCGGAAGGTGCGGCGGATCCTGACGCTCGCGGCCCGGGTCGGCGCGCTCGAGGGCGTCGAACCCGTGGCCGCGTCCCCGGTGCACGTGGAGGACGGCACCGCGTTCGTCCGCGAGGCCGAGGCGGAGGGCACCGTCCTCGTCCGCAACACCGGCGTCCTGCCGCTCGACGCTCCGACCGTCTCCCGCATCGCCGTCATCGGACACAACGCCGATCAGGCCCGGACCCAGGGCGGCGGATCCGCGACCGTCGTGCCGTCCTCGGTCGTGTCGCCGCTCGACGGCATCCGTGCCGCGTTCCCTGGCGCCACCGTCGACCACGCGATCGGCGCCGTCGTCCAGGAGGGCATCGCGGAGTTCCCGCTCGCCACGATCACGAACCCGGTGACGGGCGACCCCGGTGCGCGGGTCGCGTTCGTCCGGGACGGCGAGGAGCTGTACACCGAGGACCGCCGGGCCACGGCGCTGTTCTGGTTCGGCGGCGACGCTCCGATCCGGGAGGCCGACCGTCTCGACCTCACCACGACCTACACGGCGCCCTCGACCGGCACGGTCCGGATCGGCATCGGCGCCGCCGGCCGGTCCCGGATGTGGATCGACGGCGAGCTGCTGATCGACGAGGACGTGGCGTTCGACGGCGACCAGCTCGGTGCCGCGTTCCTCAACCCGCCGGCGCGCTCCGTACCGGTGTCGGTCGAGCAAGGCCAGCAGGTCGCGATCCGCATCGAGCACGACGTCGTGCAGGACGAGACGCTCGGTGGCGTGCTCGCGTACCAGTTCGGCACTGAGCCGTCCGACGAGGACCCCGCGGTGCTCATCGACGCCGCGGTGACGGCGGCGACCGGGGCGGACGTCGCGGTGGTCGTGGTGGGCACGAACTCCAGGGTCGAGTCCGAGGGCTACGACCGCACGTCGCTCGCGCTCCCGGGCTACCAGGACGACCTGGTCCGCGCGGTCGCCGCCGCGAACCCGAACACGGTCGTGGTCGTGAACGCGGGGTCGCCGGTGGAGATGCCGTGGCGGGACGACGTCGCGGCGGTGCTCCTGACCTGGTTCGGTGGTCAGGAGTACGGCAACGCGCTCGCCGACGTGCTCACGGGTGCGCGCGAGCCGGGCGGCCGACTCCCCACCACCTGGCCTGCGACGCTCGCGGACGTCCCCGTGGCGAACGTGACGCCCGTCGACGGCAAGGTCGCCTACGAGGAAGGGGTGCACATCGGCTACCGGGCGTGGCTCCGCGCGGGCACCGAACCGGCGTACCCATTCGGGCACGGCCTCGGGTACACGACGTGGACGATCGACGGCGTGGCTGCGTCCCCGACCGTGCGCGAGGGGGACGCGGCGATCGTCACCGCGACCGTCACGAACACGGGCGACCGTGCCGGGAAGCACGTCGTGCAGGTGTACGCCTCGCGTTCCGGGTCCGCGGTCGACCGGCCGGTCCGCTGGTTGGTCGGCTTCGCGCCGGTGCGCCTCGCCGCGGGCGGGTCGACCGAGGTGTCGATCGAGGTCCCGGCCCGGGCGTTCGCGCACTGGGTCGGAGGTCAGGACGGCGCCTGGGCGTACGAGCGGGGCGCGTTCACGCTGCACGTCGGGGCGTCCGTGAGGGACGAATCCGGCGCGGTACCCCTCGAACTGGTGTGACTTCGTCCGGTTTCCGCGTTCCTCAGATGTTCATTCAGTAGCATCGTCCTGCGCCAGACGGCTGGTTACCGTCGGCGCGCGCACCGAGAACGGGGTCGCCACGCGTGCGACACGGTCTCCTGATCCGGCCGATGGAGCCCTGGTGGCCCCGGTGCGTCAAGAATGCGTCCCCGCGTCCGCGCGGGGGCGCATTCGCTCTTCCGGGGCCCGGTGGTCGCCCGTCTTCCTGCGGATCGGGAGAAACGGGTGATCGATCGTCACTTTTGCGGTCCACTATCCGCAGGATCGTGTGACAAACCGCACGGTAGGTGGAACGATGGGTGCACCATCCCGTGCGGATCAGGGACGAGATGGTCATCCGGCCGGGCTCCCGAGGGCCTCACCAACCTCGGTGCGAGCCCCGCCGGATGCCCCTGGTCAGGCGTCGAGCAGCGCCGGCGCGATCTGCTCCGCCACGATCCTGAGGATCCGCTCGTGTGCCGCCGCGTCACCGTTCGCGGGCAGGGTGACGACGAGTTCGTCGGTCGTCCGGACGGTCGGGTCCGCGAGCAGCGCGTCGACGATCGCGGCGGGCTCACCCGACAACACCTTGCTGAACCGGAACGGCGGCGTCCCGGAGAGCGGTCGACCCTCGTCGTCCATGCCGCTCGCGTAGCCGGTCAGGAACTCCTCGTGGACGGCGCGGTCGTGCTCGTCGAGCAGCGGCACGATGATCCGGCCGACCGCGACCTTCGGGGTCCGGTCGGGGTGCAGCTCGGCGAAGCGGTCGCGGTACGCGTGGATCTGGTCCGCCTGCGCCTCGGCGAACGGTGCACCCGTGTCCTCCGTGTTGAGCGTCGAGCAGTGCAGCAGCAGCCCCTTCTCGGCCGTCCGCACCGCGGTGCCCATGCTGCCGCCGCCCCACCAGACCCGGTCGAGCAACGCCGGGCTCTGCGGCTGCAGGGTCAGGTCGGCCCCGGCGGGGATGCTCTCGTACCCCTTCCCGGCCGTCCCCAGCGCCTCACCGCGCAGGACCTCCAGCAGTCGGGCGGCGCGGGCCTCGGCCTCGTCGCGGAAGCTGCGGTCCGACCCGCCGAACACCGGGTCCAGGATCGGCCCGTACCCGGCGATGCCGGTGCTGATGCCGAGCTGCACGCGGCCGCCGCTCAGCAGGTCCACCGTGCTGGCGTCCTCCGCGAGGCGCACCGGGTCCTCGTACCGCATGCCGAGCACCGCGGTGCCGAACCCGATCGTGCGGGTCCGCTGCGCCGCCGCCGCGAAGAACGTCATCGGGCTCGTCAGGAACGGCTCGAAGTGCCGACCCCGCACCCAGCCGGTGCCGTAGCCGAGGGACTCCGCGGTCTCGAAGAGGCGGAGGCCGTCCTCGAGCGCAGCCGCCGCGCCGGCAGTGCCACCGTGGTTCGGGACGAAGGAGAGGAAGCCGAGTTCGCGCACGCTGCGAGTGTATGCGGACGCATCCAGGAGCGGGCCAGGAGGCGCGGGGCGGGGTCGCACCGCGCCTCCCGTCCGTCCCCCGGTCGCCACCCACCTGGGAGGATGGACGCATGACCGACGTCACCACCGTCCCGCCGCTCGTCGCCGCCCTGCCGGCGGCGGTCGACGGCGCCGTCGACCCCGACGCGGTCTACGAGGCCTTCGCCGACTGGGCCGCCGAGGGTGGCCGACCGCTCTACCCGGCCCAGGACGAAGCGCTCATCGAACTCGTGTCCGGGGCCAACGTCGTCCTCAGCACGCCCACCGGCACCGGCAAGTCCCTCGTCGCCGCCGGCGCGCACTTCGCGGCGCTCGCCGAGGGCAAGCGCAGCTACTACACGGCACCGATCAAGGCGCTCGTGTCGGAGAAGTTCTTCCAGCTCGTCGACCTGTTCGGCGCGCAGAACGTCGGCATGGTGACCGGCGACTCCAGCGTCAACGCGGACGCCCCCATCGTGTGCTGCACCGCCGAGATCCTCGCCAACCTCGCACTCCGCCAGGGGCCGGACGCCGAGGTGGACGTCGTCGTGATGGACGAGTTCCACTTCTACGGGGACCCCGACCGGGGCTGGGCCTGGCAGGTGCCGCTCCTCGTGCTCGAGCGGGCGCAGTTCCTCCTCATGTCCGCGACCCTCGGCGACGTCACCACCATCGCCGACGACCTCTCCCGCCGGACCGGGAGGCCGACCGCCCGGGTCACCGGTGTCGCACGCCCCGTGCCGCTGACGTACGAGTACGTCATGACACCCGTGCAGGAGACCGTCGAACGGCTGCTCGAGGAGGGCAAGGCGCCGATCTACATCGTGCACTTCGCGCAGGCCGCCGCACTCGAACGGGCGCAGGCGCTCATGTCCGTCCGTGTCGCATCGCGGGAACGACGCGACCAGATCGCCGACGCGATCGCCGGGTTCCGGTTCAGCGCCGGGTTCGGACAGACGCTCTCACGCCTCATCCGCGCAGGGATCGGAGTGCACCACGCCGGCATGCTCCCGAAGTACCGACGGCTCGTCGAACAGCTCGCCCAGCGCGGACTGCTGCCCGTGATCTGCGGTACCGACACGCTCGGCGTCGGCATCAACGTCCCGATCCGATCGGTGCTCCTCACCGGACTGACGAAGTTCGACGGCTCGAAGATGCGGCAGCTGTCCGCCCGCGAGTTCCACCAGATCGCCGGTCGTGCCGGACGCGCCGGCTACGACACCGAGGGTGACGTCGTGGCCGAGGCGCCGGAGCACGAGATCGAGAACGCCCGGGCCGTCGCCAAGGCCGGGGACGACCCGAAGAAGCAGAACAAGGTCAAGAAGAAGAAGGCGCCGGACGGGTTCGTGTCGTGGGGACAGGCGTCGTTCGAGCGACTCATCCAGGCGGAGCCCGAGCCGATGGTGTCGCGGATGCGCATCACGCACGCGATGGTGCTCGCCGTCGTCGCCCGCGGAGGGGATGCCTTCTCGGCCGTCCGGGCGCTCGTGTTCGAGAACCACGAACCGCGCGCACGGCAGCTCGCCATGGCTCGGCGGGCGTTGACCATCGCGCGCACGCTCATCAACGCGCAGGTCATCGAGCGCGTGCCCGGCGTCGGTGACGCCCCGGCGACCTACCGCGTCACCGTCGACCTGCAGCCGAACTTCGCCCTCAACCAGCCGCTGTCGCCGTTCGCGCTCGCCGCGTTCGAACTGCTCGACCCGTCCTCGCCCACCTACGCGCTCGACATGGTGTCGATCGTCGAGGCGACGCTCGACGACCCGCGGGCGATCCTGGCGCAGCAGCAGTTCAAGGAGCGCGGCGAGGCCGTCGCCCGGATGAAGCAGGAGGGCATCGAGTACGAGGAGCGGATGGAGCTGCTCGAGGAGGTCACCTGGCCGCGTCCGCTCGCCCCGCTGCTGGAGGCGGCCTACGAGGCGTACGCGGCCGAGCAGCCGTGGGTGCTCGACTTCCAGCTCTCGCCGAAGGCCGTCGTGCGGGACATGTACGAGCGGGCGATGACCTTCGGGGACTTCGTGCGGTTCTACCAGCTCACCCGATCCGAAGGGCTCGTGCTGCGCTACCTGTCGGACGCCTACCGGACCATGCGGCAGACCATCGCCGACGAGCAGCGCACCCCCGAGCTCGACGACCTGATCGAATGGCTCGGCGAGGTCGTCAAGCAGACCGACTCGTCCCTCGTCGACGAGTGGGAGGCGCTGGTCAACGGCGCCGTCGACGAGGCCGCCGACGAACACGACGAGATCGCGCCGCCGCAGCCCGCACGGCTCACCGGCAACGTCAGGGCGTTCCGTGTGCTCGTCCGCAACGCCCTGTTCCAGCGGGTCCTGCTCGCCGCCGCGGACGACGTCGACGGACTCGGGGCGCTCGACGCGACGTCCGGCTTCGACCGGTCCGCGTGGGACAACGTGCTCGAGGAGTACTACGAGTCGCACGACGAGGTCAGGACGGACGTCGACGCCCGGTCCATGCAGTACCTCGTGCTGGACGAGACGCCGGGCCGGGGCGGCGGGCGCACCTGGCGCGCGCGGCAGATCTTCGCCGACCCGTCCGGCGACAAGGACTTCGGGTTCTCGGCGACGATCGACCTGGACGCCTCGGACGAGGCGGGGGAGGCCGTGGTGCGCGTGACCGAGATCGGGCGGTTCGACGGGTGGGCGGACGTCGACGTGGACTGAGGCGTCCGCCTCGGTCGGCGCGTCCGCCGCGTCCGCCGCGTCCGGCTCGGGCGCCGCTCGGGCTGCTCGGAACGCTGTGACGCGCTGACGAGTACGTTCGACGCCAGCCCGAGCAGCCCGGCTCGGACGACCGGAAGGACCCCGTCACCATGCGTATCGGATCGAGCATCGCCCTGATCGTCATCGGCGCCATCGTGGCGTTCGCGCTCAACATCCAGCTCGCCGGCATCGACCTGCGGCTGATCGGCTACATCCTGATGGCCGCGGGCGTCGTCCTGCTCATCATCAGCCTGGCCGTCGCGTTCGGCGGACGTCGGACGACGACCACCACCCGGTCGGGCATCGACCCCGCCTCGGGGGAGCAGATCACGCGGCAGGACCGCCGCGACGGGACCTACTGACCGTCGCGCGTCGCCCGCTGCCCTTGGCTCGGGCTACCCCTCGGTTCGGGCTGCCCCTGGTTCCGGCTGCCCTCGGTTCGGGCTGCCCTTCGTTCGGGCGCCCTTGGTTCAGAACAGGGTGGCGGGCGGTGTCGCCTCGGGCAGCGCCTCGGGCTCGGTGACCTCCACCCCGGGCCACCCCGGCCCGTGCGGTACCTCGGTGCCCTGCTGGTAGGCGGTCGCCGCGCCGCGGGCACGGACGTCCGCTGCCTCGTTCATCTCGTGCCCGACGTGCCCGCGGACCCACTCGAACGTGACCTTGCGGCCCTGGAGCTCGGCGTCGAGCTCCTTGATGATCTCGACGTTCAGGACGGGCTTGCCGTCGGCCTTCCGCCAGCCCTTCCGCTTCCACCCCGCGAGCCACTCCGTGCACGCCTTGATCGCGTACTGGCTGTCGCAGAGGATGTGCAGCGGTTCGCCGGTGTGCTTCGTGGCGCGGAGCAGCTGCAGGACGGCGGTGAGTTCGCCCTGGTTGTTCGTGGCGTTCGGCCACCCACCGGCGGCCCATCGGTCGTCGTCGACGTACCATGCCCAGCCGGCGGGGCCGGGGTTGCCGAGGGCTGAGCCGTCTGCTGCGGCGACGATCGTCACGGTGGGACCTCCTGCGTGTGGCGAGTGCTGGTCAACCGTAACGGACCGCACCGACGCCCGAGGGCTCAGCGCGTTGCCGGATCGAGGTTGAGCGTCGTGTCCTCGTAGATCCAGCCGTCGTCGTGCACCCTCATGGTCGGGTTGAGCCAGCGGAGTTCCGCGATCGAGATCCCGAACCGCTTGGCGACGGTCGTCTGGTCGTCGCCGTGCGCGACCTGGTACGTCGCCGGTGTCCCGCTGTCGGTGAGGCGCTTGCCGGCTCCGTCGAACACGAAGCCGTAGGCTCCGGGACGGTCCTTCCCGAGGGTGACGTGGAGGTCCGGGAACGGATCCGGGATCTTCCACGACAGCGCACCGATCGCCAGGACCGTCCCGACCCAGGGCCGCTCGGAGTCGTCGTCGGTGCCGGACGGCGCGGGGACGAGCACGACGTCGTGCAGCCAGTCCGGATCCGAGCCGGCCCGCGAGAGGTCGACGGTCGCGGGGGCGTCGGCGTTCGGCATCCAGGTGGTGGCGGCGACCGCTTCGTCGTCCCAGTAGTCGCCGTACTTCGCCGTCCGCCGGAACTCGATCAGCATCGGCTGCGGTTCGGTCGTCCGGTACCTGGAGAGCTGCGCGTCGAAGGTGCCACCAGCGGCAGCCACGACGCGAACGTGGATGCTCGTCTCGCCGCTCTTCGACACGGCGTCCGTCTCGGCGACGACCGTCCCCGTCGGGACGGCCTGCTTCGTCCCCGCGGTGCGCAGCGTCGGGTCCGGCTGTGGCGTCTGACCAGAGGCGTCCTCGGCAGCCTGCCGCGTCGGCTTCGGCACGCTGTGGTCCCCGTCGAGCGCCGTGCACCCGGTGAGCAAGAGCCCCGTCAGTACCGTGCCGATGACCGCCGTCGTCGCGGCGCGTGTTCCTCGCATCGTTCCCCCTCGCCGAGATCGTAGCGAGAGGCCGCGCACCAGGGCGAGCCTCGTGACCGAACTGGTACGCAGGGCACACGGCCTACCGTTCCGGGCATGAGCGACGACACCACACCGAACGTTCCCGGGCCCGAGCCGTCCGACGACCGCGCCCGCTCGGACGCGCTGCGCGACGCCTCCCACGACGACGACCGTGCCGGCGTCGGGGAACGGGAGCAGCGGGCGGCCGACACGGCGTACAGCCCGTCGAGCGAGCGGGAGACCGTGGCGTCGCAGACCGAGCAGCGCGACCGGTCGGACCTGCAGGCCGACGGCATCGACCCGTCGAGGGTCGTCGCTGCCCCGGGCACGGGCGGCGCCGACGATGCGGGTGACGTCGAGCCCGAACCCGGCGACCTGCACCTGCCGTGGCAGTCCGAGGAGGACCGCCGGGGCTAACCCGCGGCCCGGTCGAGCTCGCGCACGAGTTGCTCGCCGTCGAGGACGTCCCAGAACGCGAACACCTGCGGACCGAACAGACCGTCGAGCCCGGTGTTCGCGTACACCCGGGCGGCCGCGCCACCCCCGAAGAACGCGCCGGGGCCCGTCGGGTCGCCGGTGTTCCACTCGACCGAGCAGTGCCGTCGACCGCCGCTCCACGTGATCGTCCGGTCCGTCCGGCCGACCGGGACCTCGCGCGAGCCCCGCGTCGTGATGACCAGGGCTCGTCGGTCGGTCACCGCGTACACCGTCGTCCGCTTGCGGTGGTGCTTCACGAGGAACCTGCCGAACACCAGGTGCAGGCCGATGAACGCGAAGGGCACCAGGACGAACGCTTCCGGACCGAGCCGTCCGTGCCGTGCGTCCTCGACCAACGACGACAGGACGAACCCTGCCCACAGCAGGGAGAACGGGACCAGGAAGGCGTCCCGGCCCGAGAAGAGCTTGGCGGTGTCGCTCGTCCCGGCCCAGTACAGGTGCTCGTCGGGTCGGAGGTGCGCTCGTGCGGTGCCCTGAGGATCGTTCACAGATCGAACCTACGGACGCGCTGCTGCGCGTGTCCGGCGAACCGCCCCGGTCAGGACACGGCGTCCGGGTGGGAGCCCGTCCGCTGCCCCGACTCGAGCGACGCGATCGCGGTCAGGTCGTCGTCGGTGAGCTCGAACCCCTCGACGTCGAGGTTCGACCGGATCCGCGACGGCGTCACGGACTTCGGGAGCACCACGACCCCCTGCTGCACGTTCCACCGCACGAGTACCTGCGCGACGCTCACCCCGTGGGTCTCCGCGATGCGCGTGAGCACCGGTTCCTCCATCAGCCGGCCCCGACCGAGCGGCGACCACGCCTCGGTCGCGATGCCGTGCTGCTCGTGGAACGCGATCAGCTCGCGCTGCGGCAACCACGGGTGACGCTCGACCTGGTTCACGGCGGGGACCTCACCGGTCTCGCCGATGATCCGTTCGAGGTGCGGCACCTGGAAGTTCGAGACCCCGACGCTCCGCGCCCGGCCGGAGGCGCGCAACTCGACGAGGGCGCGCCAGGTCTCCACGTAGCGGTCGTTCGCTGCAGCCGGCCAGTGGATGAGGTACAGGTCGACCGCGTCGAGGCCGAGTCGCTCGAGGCTGCCGTCGAACGCCCGCAGGGTCGCGTCGCGCCCCTGGTGGTCGTTCCACACCTTGGTCGTCACGAAGACGTCGTCACGTTCGACCCGGGAGGCGCGGATCGCCTTCCCCACGCCGGTCTCGTTGCCGTACATCTCGGCGGTGTCGACGTGCCGGTACCCGGCGTCGAGCGCGAGACCGACCGCCGTCGCAGCCTCGTCGGCGCCGACCTTGTAGACGCCGAAGCCGATCGCGGGGATGCTCCGACCGTCGCGGAGGGGGACTGCAGTGACCATGCACCCATCCTGCCGATGCTGCGGGAGGTGCGCCGCGCCTCCAGGGGTGGTGGCGGGGTGGGGTGTCGGCGCTGCCGACTCGGAACGACGTTGTCGACGTCGTGCGACAGCGAACATGTCGTTCGGGGTCGGCGGGCGCGGGTACGGGCGGTGTCGGGCGCGCCGAACGACGTTGTCGATGTCGTGCGACAGCGACGGTGTCGTTCGGGGTCGGCGGTCGCGGCGACCGGTGTCGGGGCGCGGTGCGACGTTGTCGACGTCGTGCGACAGCGACGATGTCGTTCGGGGTCGGCGGTCACGGCCGGCCGGGCACGCGCACCCGGGCAGCTCAGGTGGGGAGGTTGACCGGCTCCGTGTCGGGGATGGGGCTCGCGTCACGCCCACGCAGGTCGGGGAGCCACCGCTTCGTCACGAGGGGGAGGACCACCCCGACGAGCGCCGCCACGGCACCCACCATCAGCCCGCCCGTCGGCCCGTGGGAATCGATGAGGAAGCCCGCGACCGCGGAACCGCCGGCCGCGCCGATGAGCTGACCGGTACCCATCCAGCCGTACGCCTCGGCGGTGTCCGAGAACTTCACCGTCGCCGACACCGAGCCGAACATCACCGCGAGGGCCGGCGCGATGCCCGCACCCGCGATCACGAGCGCGAAGCAGAGCCACCAGAAGTTCGTGCCACCCACCGCGAGCGCGAGTCCGACGAACACGATCGCCATACGCGTCCACAGCGTGTTCGGGGAGATCGGGCGGTGGCCGAACGCCAGACCGCCGATGAGCGAGCCGACGGCGAACACCGCGAGGACGATGCCGGCGTTCGGGCTGCCCTCGCCGAACACGCTCGTGACGCTCGCCTCGACCGCGGCACACGCCCCGATGAGGAGCAGGCCGGTGAGGGTGGCCACGACCACCGAGGGGCGCCGCAGCACCACGCCGAACGCCCGCTTCGAGCGCGGGATGCGGACCCGGCCGAGTTCGGGGGAGCCGATGAACCACGCGCCCCCGACGACGAGGAACACCATCGCGAGGACGATCGCCTGCACGGTCCCGATCTGCGTCGCGACGAACGTCGTGATGACGGGCCCGGCGACCCAGATGAGCTCCTGCGCGCTCGCGTCGAGGGAGAACAACGGCGTGAGCTGCGACGACGTCACCATCTTCGGGTAGATCGTCCGGACCGCGGGTTGCACGGGAGGGACCGCGAGCCCACCGATGAAGCCGACGACCACGTACGCCCACAGCGGCATGAGCACGAACGCGATGACGCCCATGCTCGCCAGTGCGACGAGGCTCGTGAGGACCAACACGGGACGCATGCCCCAGCTGCCCATCCACCGGCTCGTGAGCGGACCGGCAAGTGCCTGGCCGACGCTCGTCGTCGCCAGGACGAGGCCCGCGGCGCCGTACGAGTGGAAGACGTGCTCGACGTGCAGCAGGTACGCGAGCGACAGCATGCCGAACGGGAAGCGCGCGGTGAGCTGGGCGGCGATGACACGACCGACTCCGGGGGTCTTCAGCAGGGGTCCGTACGTGCTCACGGATCGAGTGTACGGACCGGACGGGAGGGGCTGTCACCCGTCCGGGGGAGGTGTGGCTCACGCAGTCGGAACCGGTGTTCTCAGACACGCCGAGGAGCGGTGTCGAGAACTTTCCTCCACAGCTTGTGGAGGAGTGTCGGTGGCCGGTGCGAGAGTGGCGGAAAACCGGGCTTCGCGGAATGCCCGCGCTGTGGATCGGGTTGTGGAAACTACAGGCGTGTAACACTTTCTCTAGTGGTCGACGGGTTCGCCTGGCACAACATGTAGTAGCGTCGTCCTCAGTACCGCACCAGAACGTCGGGCCCTGAACGAGGCCCAGAAAACAGGGGAGAACATGGCCGTCACCGTCTACACCAAGCCGTCCTGCGTCCAGTGCACCGCGACGTACCGGGCCCTCGACAACAAGGGCATCCAGTACGAGGTCCACGACGTCTCCACCGACGAAGCGGCGCTCGAGCACGTCAAGAGCCTCGGCTACCTGCAGGCCCCCGTCGTCGTCACCGACGACGACCACTGGTCGGGCTTCCGTCCCGACAAGATCGCGACGCTCAGCGCCGAACTGGCGTAACGCGCCCCACGTCCGCGGGTGGTGACCCGAGCTCGTTCAGGAGGCTCGGTGCACCACCCACGGACACCCCACGGTCCGTCTGTCCGCACCTTCTCTCCCGGAGGGGCACCATGAGCCGACTGGTCTACTTCTCGAGCGTGTCCGGGTACACCGCACGCTTCGTCGAGAAGCTCGGCCGCGACGCGGACCGGATCCCGCTCTACCCGAACGACCCGTTCCTCCACGTGGACGAGCCGTACGTCCTGGTCCTCCCCACCTACGGTGGCGGCAACGGGCAGGGAGCGGTCCCGAAGCAGGTCATCAAGTTCCTCAACGACGAACGAAACCGCTCGCTCATCCGCGGTGTGATCGTCGGCGGGAACACGAACTTCGGCGAGGCGTACGGCCTCGCAGGGGACGTCATTGCGCAGAAGTGCGGCGTCCCCGTCCTCTACCGTTTCGAACTCTTCGGCACGCCTGACGACGTACAGGCGGTCAACTCAGGATTGGATGCATTTTGGACGCAGCAGTTGCAGACGTCGATCTGACGTCGCCGCAGACGGGGATGGACTACCACTCCCTCAACGCGATGCTCAACCTCTACGACGCGGACGGGAACATCCAGTTCGACAAGGATCGTGAGGCTGCCAAG
Source organism: Curtobacterium sp. 22159 (assembly GCF_052045775.1). NCBI lineage: Bacteria > Bacillati > Actinomycetota > Actinomycetes > Micrococcales > Microbacteriaceae > Curtobacterium > Curtobacterium sp. 22159. Next base: position 329,916 of record NZ_JBQEPN010000003.1, on the reverse strand, counting down.
CAGTTCTTCCTGCAGCACGTCAACCAGAACACGGTCTTCTTCCACAACCTGAAGGAGCGGCTCGACTACCTCGTCGAGAACGAGTACTACGAGCGCGAGACGATCGAGCGGTACTCGCTCGACTTCATCCAGAAGCTCAACGACCTGGCGTACTCGAAGAAGTTCCGGTTCCAGACGTTCCTCGGCGCGTTCAAGTACTACACGAGCTACACGCTCAAGACGTTCGACGGCAAGCGCTACCTCGAGCGCTTCGAGGACCGCGTCGTGATGACCGCCCTCGGCCTCGCGCAGGGTGACGAGCAGCTCGCGATCGACCTCGTCGAAGAGATCATCGCCGGCCGCTTCCAGCCCGCGACCCCGACGTTCCTCAACACCGCGAAGGCGCAGCGCGGCGAGCTCGTCTCCTGCTTCCTCCTCCGCATCGAGGACAACATGGAGTCGATCTCGCGCGGCATCAACTCGTCGCTGCAGCTCTCGAAGCGCGGCGGCGGCGTCGCCCTGCTCCTGTCGAACATACGCGAGGCCGGCGCCCCGATCAAGCAGATCGAGAACCAGTCGTCCGGCATCATCCCCGTGATGAAGCTGCTCGAAGACAGCTTCTCCTACGCGAACCAGCTCGGCGCACGCCAGGGCGCCGGTGCCGTCTACCTGTCGGCGCACCACCCGGACATCATGCGGTTCCTCGACACCAAGCGCGAGAACGCCGACGAGAAGATCCGCATCAAGACGCTGTCGCTCGGTGTCGTCGTGCCGGACATCACGTTCGAGCTCGCGAAGAACAACGAGGACATGTACCTCTTCTCGCCGTACGACGTCGAGAAGGTCTACGGCATCCCGTTCGGTGACGTCCCGATCACCGAGAAGTACCGCGAGATGGTCGACGACCCGCGCATCAAGAAGACGAAGATCAAGGCGCGCGACTTCTTCACCACCATCGCCGAGATCCAGTTCGAGTCGGGCTACCCGTACATCGTGTTCGAGGACACGGTGAACAAGGCCAACCCGATCAAGGGTCGGATCAACATGTCCAACCTCTGCTCGGAGATCCTGCAGGTCAACACGCCGACCACGTTCAACGAGGACCTCTCGTACAACGAGATCGGCAAGGACATCTCCTGCAACCTCGGTTCGCTGAACATCGCGCTGACCATGGACTCGCCGGACTTCGGCAAGACCATCGAAACCGCGATCCGCGGCCTCACCTCGGTGTCGCAGATGTCGCACATCTCGTCGGTCCGCTCGGTCGAGGACGGCAACGACAAGTCGCACGCCATCGGCCTCGGCCAGATGAACCTGCACGGCTACCTCGCTCGTGAGCGCGTGTACTACGGCTCCGAAGAGGGCATCGACTTCACGAACATCTACTTCTACACGGTGCTGTTCCACGCCCTGCGCGCGTCGAACAAGATCGCCATCGAGACGGGCGAGACCTTCGACGGTTTCCGCGACTCGAAGTACGCGTCGGGCGAGTTCTTCGACAAGTACACCGACCAGGCGTGGACGCCGGCGACCGCCCGCGTGGCGCAGCTCTTCGCCGACGCGAACATCGCGATCCCGACGCAGGACGACTGGAAGGCGCTCAAGGCGTCCATCCAGGAGCACGGCATCTACAACCAGAACCTCCAGGCCGTCCCGCCGACCGGTTCGATCTCGTACATCAACCACTCCACGTCGTCGATCCACCCGATCGCGTCGAAGATCGAGATCCGCAAGGAAGGCAAGCTCGGTCGCGTCTACTACCCGGCGCCGTTCATGACGAACGACAACCTGGACTACTACCAGGACGCGTACGAGATCGGCCCGGAGAAGATCATCGACACGTACGCCGCGGCGACGCAGCACGTCGACCAGGGCCTGTCGCTGACGCTGTTCTTCAAGGACACCGCGACCACGCGCGACATCAACAAGGCGCAGATCTACGCATGGCGCAAGGGCATCAAGACGATCTACTACATCCGTCTGCGCCAGCTCGCCCTCGAGGGCACCGAGGTCGAGGGCTGCGTCAGCTGCATGCTCTGATCGCTCACGCGATCACCCTTGGACTGGAGGCGCGGTGCCAGCGCGCACCGCGCCTCCAGTCCGTCACCCAGTCACCATCACTTGAAGGAAACGTGCGTTGGTCGAGAAGCTGAAGCTCATTGATCGGGTCCAGGCGATCAACTGGAACCGCATCCAGGACGACAAGGACGTGGAGGTGTGGAACCGCCTCGTCAACAACTTCTGGCTCCCCGAGAAGGTGCCGCTGTCGAACGACGTCCAGTCGTGGAACACGCTGACGCCTGCCGAGCAGACGATGACCATGCGCGTCTTCACCGGTCTGACGCTGCTCGACACCATCCAGGGCACCGTCGGTGCGGTCTCGCTCATCCCGGACGCTCTCACCCCGCACGAAGAAGCGGTCTACACGAACATCGCGTTCATGGAGTCCGTGCACGCCAAGAGCTACTCGTCGATCTTCTCGACCCTCGCGTCGACGCCCGAGATCGACGAAGCATTCCGCTGGTCCGAGGAGAACCCGAACCTGCAGAAGAAGGCGTCCATCGTGATGGACTACTACCAGGGCGACGCCCCGCTGAAGCGCAAGGTCGCCTCGACGCTGCTCGAGTCGTTCCTGTTCTACTCCGGCTTCTACCTGCCGATGCACTGGTCCTCGCGCGCCAAGCTCACGAACACCGCCGACCTGATCCGCCTGATCATCCGCGACGAAGCCGTGCACGGGTACTACATCGGGTACAAGTACCAGAAGGGGCTCGAGCAGGTCACCCAGGCCGAGCGTGACGAGCTCAAGGACTACACGTTCTCGCTCCTCTTCGAGCTGTACGAGAACGAGGTGCAGTACACGCAGGACCTCTACGACGAGGTCGGGCTGACCGAGGACGTCAAGAAGTTCCTGCACTACAACGCCAACAAGGCGCTGATGAACCTGGGCTACGAGCCGATGTTCCCGAAGAACATCACGGACGTGAACCCGGCGATCCTGTCGGCCCTGTCGCCGAACGCGGACGAGAACCACGACTTCTTCTCGGGGTCGGGGTCGTCGTACGTCATCGGGAAGGCCGTGAACACGGAGGACGAGGACTGGGACTTCTGAGTCCGGTCTGACTCGAGGGGCGCCCCGTCGGCTTCGGCCGGCGGGGCGTTCGTGTTGGATCGCACCCATCATCGGGTATTCGCATCGAACATTGCGAATCGATGCCGGTGTGAGGAACGACTCTGGGCGTCGTCATCCAAAATTGGGTGCAGGGGGCCAGCGACCTCGAGCCCGGAGCGATGCGCTCTGGGGCTGAGGGGAAGACACGCGTGGCGGTTGCGTCGGAATAGTGCGGCGCGAGTTCCTCGCACCCAGGTGCGCGCGAGGGGTCGGGAACGATCACGGTGGCGTTCCACAGGATGTTCTCGAGATGCGTGGACTTGCCACGGCAGGGGTTTGTGTCGTCCGCCAGTCAACTTGTCCAGCTGTCACGCAACGTGTCCTGAAATACGGAGTAGGACAGGTTGTTTGGCAGTCCGTACGAAGGGCCTGTCGATCTCAGCAGCCCTGGTCCCACCGGCTCGCTGGCCGATCGGCTATTGAGACCGCTGTAGGGCCGAACACGTCGTCCGATATCCGCCAGAAACGCAACCGTGACTCCGCTGAACTGAGGAGGTGAACAACAGAACCACGCAGGCAACCGCCTTCCGCGCTCTCCACTCGAACCCCGCCCAGCCACTCCTTCTCGCCAACGCCTGGGACGTAGCAAGTGCCCGACTCGTCGAAAGCGCGGGTGCGCCAGCCATCGCTACCACCAGCGCGGGTGTCGCGTGGTCGCTCGGTCATGCGGACGGCAACGCGCTCGGACGCGAGGAGGCCGTCGCGGCAATCTCTCGGATCGCGGGCGCGGTGACCGTGCCGGTCACCGCTGACATCGAAGCCGGCTACGCCGATGACGCAGCCGGCGTTGAGCACACGGTCGACGCAGTTCTCGAAGCTGGTGCAGTCGGCATCAACATCGAGGACGGCGCACTGCCCTCAGCAGAGCTGGCAGCTCGTATCGGCGCGGCTCGACGTGCAGCTGATCGTGCTGGGGTGCCGATGTTCGTCAACGCGCGGACAGACGTGTACCTCGCCGGCCTGGTGGCGCCGGAGCAGCGCCTCGCTGAAGCCCTCCAGCGGGCGCATCGGTACCTCGAAGCAGGAGCAGATGGTGTCTTCGTACCCGGAGTTGGCGACGCCGACACGATCAGGGCGCTGGCTGAGGCGATCGACGGCCCGCTGAACGTGATGGTCGGTTCCGGCTCCCTGAACGCCGCGCAGCTCTCAGACCTCGGAGTGGCCCGCGTGAGCGTCGGCTCGGGCATGGCGCAGGCCGCGTACGAGATTGCTCGATCGGCCGCTACCGAGTTGCTGACTGCTGGCACGTACGGGGCCTTGATGCCGGCCATCGACTACGGCGAGCTGAACTCGCTGTTCTAGCGAGGCCCGCGATTCGCGCCTGGCGGTAACTCGAAGGGAGAGGACCAACTCTCACTGACGTTGGTCCTCTCCGCCCGTTGAATGTCTGCCTCGGCTGAGTCAATGGCTGACGGTGAAGGTCTCGGTGCACGATCGTCCTTCGAGATTCTGCTCGTATCAGGACAAGCAATCTGGCAGTAGTGCCGGACATCGACCTCCTAGCGGCGGCCTCGCCGCGCCGGTCTTGGACAGGTTAGTCGGCGGCCGACAGTTTGTGTCGTCCGCCAGCTAACTTGTCCAACTGCCACGCAACGTGTCTGAAATGCACAGATGGACTCGTTACTTGGCAGCAGGGAGCGGCGACGCCGACGAGGGCCGAGCTCAGCCTTCGTGCGTCGCGAGGCGTCCGTACGGCGTGCGTGCACTGAGATCGTTCGCGGACCACCCATATGGGCGGGGGTTGGCTGGAGAGCGGGGCCGAAGAGGTCCAGCGCCGCCCGCAAGCACCGCGGCGCCACTGGAGGACCGGCTATCGAGACAACTCGCGAGCCCAGTCGTCCGTGTCGCCTCTCAAGACCCCGTAGGACCGCCTCGGTAGCCGATCGCTCAATTCCAGAGGAGACGAACCTTCCAGGCGCCGACTGATTCCATGGCGAGCGTGCGACGACAGCCTGGGGCTTCAGCGAGCCGTTCACGAAAGTTGGCGCTCCTGCTGGGCATCGCAGCCGGGGTCTTCTGGCTTGTTGCGCTTACGGTGCCGATCTGCGTACTCCTCATCATCGGCAACCTCCCCGGCGACGACCCGGCGCGCACCGAGCGGTCCTTCGTGATCGCCTTCGGCGCTTTCCTGAACTTTGCACTCCTCGCAGCCCCAGCCACGATCGGCTTCTTGGTCGTGCGCCGTGCAGGCGCCCGCAGTGGCAGCGCCGGAGCTCGCTGACGCCCACTTGCTACAGAAGCGACCATAGGCAGCGAACGCCTTCGCTGATCGTCCCGATAGCCGATCGGTGGCCGGGACGGTTTGCGAGTAGCGTCCGCCGAGTGGGTGCTCTCTGGGTCGGGTTGGTGGCGATAGTTTCCCTTTGTTGGGGCAGCGCCCTTCTCCTCTTCCCCGAGCCGATCGCTCGATTCTCGCGGAAGGTGCAGGGCCAGTTCTGGGGAGGCCAGTTCACCGTGGAGCTGACGAGATGGCTGGGGCTCGGATTCGTGCTCGCCGGTGCGGTCGCGGCTGTGTCGCTCGTCGTATGGATCCTTCGAGGCTGAGCGGCGTCTTCTTGGAAGATCGTCTAGCGAGACTCTGCTCGTATCAGGACAAGCAATCCGGCAGCAGCGCCGGACATAGACCTCGTGGCGCGGGGGCCGAGCCGCGCCTGTCCAGGACAGGTTGGATGGCGGCTGACAGGTTGTCGCTGCGCACACAACTTGTTTCCTTCGCATACAACTTGTCGCCGTCCCGCGCGGGCTAGGGTCGCCACGGTCTCTCCGCGCAACCCCAAGACCTGGCAGCTCGCGCGAAGCGTCCGCATGACGCACCCTTCACGGCGAAGGATCGCGGACCACCTCTGTGAGACGGAAGCGGCCTGCAGCCAGCGCAGCAGGACGACCCCAGAGAGGCAGTGCCTCGGTCGCGGCAACGGACTCAGCGCAACCCAATCCGGCAGCCGATCGGGTCCGGACGTGACGAGTTCTAGTCTGGGCGCGTGGGGGTATTGCGAGCAGTCTGCTTCGACCTGGACGGGACCCTGTTCGATCACAGGGGGTCAGCGCGAGCGGGTGCTACCCACTTCCTCGAGAGCTTGGGGGTGGCCGCGACGGCGCCTGCGCTGGAGTCGTGGTTCGCCGCTGAGGACGAGCAGTTCGAGCGGTGGCGGTCCGGGGAGCTCAGTTTCCAGGAACAACGACGCGAGCGTCTTCGCACCGTGTTGCCGCCGCTCGGATACCGACCTCCGTCGGATCGCGAAGGCTTGGACTCGTTGTTCGACGACTACCTGACCGCCTATCGCGCGTCTTGGCGGGCGTTCCCCGAGAGTTTGTCGCTGCTGCAAGAGCTTCATCGGCGGGGGTATCGCCTGGGATTGCTCACCAACGGTGTCGAGGAGCAACAGCTCGACAAGCTCGCTCGCACTGGTCTCGCCGGCGCGTTCGACGCGGTCTGCGTCTCCGAGGGCATCGGCTTCCAGAAGCCCGACGAACGGGCCTTCCTGACCTTGGCGCACAAGGTAGGCGTCGACGCCTTCGACTGTCTCTTCGTCGGCGACAGCCCGGCGCATGACCTCGCTGGCGCACGTTCCGCTGGCATGCATGGCCTGCTGATCGATCATTACGCGGAAGAAGCGGTGGATATTGAGGCTGCCGTGTTGACGTGGCTCGCGGCCAACGGCGACGTCCGCTAGCGGATCGTCTACTGAGACTCTGCTCGTATCAGGACAAGCAATCCGGCAGCAGCGCCGGACATAGACCTCGTGGCGCGGGGGCCGAGCCGCGCCTGTCCAGGACAGGTTGGATGGCGGCTCACACGTGCAACGATGGGCGGCCTGCTCGTCACGTGACGCGCAGCCCTCCGTCACTGCCTATCGTGATCGTGCCCGTCGGGTAGGAAACATCCCCGCATGCCGTCTTCTCCTGTCCCACGGACAGATGCGACGTGGTGCGGCTGACCTGCTCCTTGGTGATCGTGTCGGTCGCCGTGATCTGGAAGTCATGGCCAGACGGTTCGGACGACGAGGTCGTGATCGAGTCGTCCGTGGTGATGTCCTTGCATGTGTCGTCGAGGCAGACGGACAGGGTGTGCCCTGGATGGGCGGATGACCACGCAGTCGCCTGGACGGAGATGCTTGCCGTGGACTGCCGCGCGCCGCTGCACCCCGTGACGCTGCACCCGGTGACGCCCCCGAGGAGGACCACGCTGATCGTCAGCGCAGCAGCGATTTCCCGACCCGACCGCATGATGAGAACGGTACGGCACACATGTCGCCCCGCACGATCCACCCTGTAGCGGTTCTCATCTCGGCTCCCTTGTCGTGGACCGTTCCATTGCGGTACCACTATCGCCAGGGGGCACGGTGCCTTCGCGAGGGGGGAATGCACGTGAAGAAGATGATCGCCGCGCTGGTCGCGGCATCAACGATCGTTCTGGTCATCGGACCAGTGAGCGCCGCGAATGCGACGAGTACTGCGGTTGCAGCACCGCGCATCGCGGCCTCCAGCGGTTGCGCAGGAGGCATGCAGACGGTCGCGCCCAATCCGACGGCAGTTGCCGAACACGGCGCAAAGGCGCTCTTCCGACCAGCGGATCTGGCCGCCGACCCGTCGCTCGCGGCGCAGGTGCCCCGTGCAGTTACAGCGATCCTCGCCCAGAACCCGACGTGGGTGCAGAAGATGGACTGCGGCGCGAAGGTCCCCGCGAGCAAGCCGCAAGAGGTGACTTCGGCGCCCGCTCCGTCCTCAGGCGCGAAGACCCTGGCGCAAGCGAGCACAACGGGCTACTACACCAACTGGTCGGGGTACGAGCGAGACGGCGTCGACTACAACCACAAGTACTACTCCAGCGTCTCAGGCTCGTGGACCGTTCCGTCGCCGCCGGCCCCAACGCACGGCGTGAATCAGTTGAGCGTGTCGCAGTGGGTCGGCATCGGTTCCGGCCACAAGGTGACGAACGCGACCGACTCGCTCATCCAGGACGGCACCGTCTCCTACAGTGGTCCGGGTGCGCTCGGCATCGGTCCGAGCGGCACGTACGGGTTCTACGAGGTGTACCCCCACGAGCAGGAACAGATCGTGAACAACTACACCGTTGCGGGCGGCGACGCTGTCTCCAGCTACGCCATCTTCAGCGCAACGCAGAACGCGCTCTACTGGGGCATCTGCTCGCAGTCCGAGAAGAAGTGTGTCTCCGGCATCGAGGACATGGGCAGCAAGGTCTCCACGCTCGCGCAACAGGGAGAGTGGATCTTGGAGCGCCACGGTTACAACGGCGGGACCAGCATGCTCGAACCGTTCGGCACCATCCCCACGAGCGGCAACCAGTTCGCACTCGAGAACGGCCCCGGGACCAGCGCCACGACGTACAACCTCGGGTCGGGGCCGACGCAGAACACGGTGTTGCAGAAGGACATCATGACGCAATGCGACGGCGGGACACCCTACCTGGACTCAGTCTCGTCACTCGGGTCCACGGGCAACTTCTCGATCACGTTCAAGGACACCGGCACCACCTGCTGAGACAACGGGACCCCTGTACCGTCCCGACCAGGCCATGCGAGAAGGCCCCCACCGGCATGTTCTGGTGGGGGCCTTCGTCGCGGGGGTCAGTCCGTGTGCCAACGGCTCGAAGAGCTGCCGTTCTTCGCTGTCGTCGTCGACGAAGAGTGCCGAGTGGCCCCGATGATTCTCCGGGCTGCAGTCTTCATCGTGCTGCGTCTGAGCGGGCCTACCCAACCGCCGAGTTCCTCGGACCGGGAGTGGAGGAATGACATGACGCTGATGATCAGCCTCGGCATATCCGCACTCCTTTACGATGAAACTCGAGCTTTGCGGAAGTAGGCAAGACTGGCGACGGCGCCGAACATCTCAGGAACCGGCCGACGAGTGAGAGGGGCCATGAGCGACGGCGAACACGCGCGAGATCGGCTCGCTCGCGCGCGTGCTGGATTCAATCTGTACGGTGTATCAGAGGCTGATGTAGGTCCTATGCTCCGCGCGGCTCTTCATCGCACTCCTCAATTCCGTGTGCTTCGGGAAGCATCGGCCGAGATCGTACTGAAACGGCGCATGAATTGGGCTACGTGGGGAGAGATCTTGACCCTCACTTGGTATCCGATGTCTGAGGGCGTCCACGTCGATTTGGTCGTCAAGCCACTGTTGCAGACGACTGTCCACGACTGGGGTCAGGGGCTGCGGGATGTGGCTGCCATCCGCGAGTGCCTGATCGCCGAAGCAGGCTCCGCTGACGCTCTGCCGTAGCGTTCGATGGCCGGTTGCGCGGCAGAGCTGGCGGAGCGTCTCGACGCATGCCCGCAGACCACGGCAGCCGGACGGAGGGCCGTCGGCTTCGGCGTGGCCGGCGAGCGTCGGCTGCAACCGAGGGGAGCAGCGCAGGTCACTGGGCGTCGCCGACGGAAGCGGCGACATCGTCAGGTCCGGGCGCAATCCAACACTGACGACTATGCGTTCGGCTCACCCATGCGATCCCACCCCGAGGGACGGAACCGTGCCGTCGAACCACCGGAGCCCGTACCGAGCGGTCCACTGGTCGAACCGTGTCATGTCGAGTAGCTGGTCGTCCGTGATGACGTCGCGATGCTCGCTGGTGCCTCGCGAGAGCACGGCACTCACCTGCCGCCGGAGCCGCGTCGTCGAGCGCTGCTGACGGACGATCAGCACGGCCTCACAGATCATCACGAGCACCATGCTCCCGAAGAGGAGGACGTTCGGGAGCATCCGCTCGCCCGTTGACCTGAAGCCCTGTGCGCCGAAGACGACGAGCAGCGCTGCGACGTAGGCGGCGAGCAACACCCGCGCCGCGTTCTTCGAGCGCACGACGGTGCGACGAATCAGCGTCGCTTCGGGCCCGATCCGACGCGACCACGGGTCATCGCTCGGCTGTCGACCGGAACGATCTCCGACGTCCGGAGGTTCGGCTCCGCCACCCTTCGTCACGCAGCGATCTTCGCAGGTTCGCTGTCCTCGGTGGCTTCTGGGATCCACAGGAGCGCAGCTGGGGGGGGCAAGGTTGACGAGAACGTCCTCGGCGGGAGCTGCTGGCGCCGCGGCGAGTCCTCCTCGCACGCTGGACACGTGCCTCCTGGACATGGATGATCAGGAGCGTGGAACACCTCGTCGACCTGGATGGCTTGGCTTCCCGACTGCTGCCCGACCTGCAGCGGTGGCAGCAGTCGGTTCAGGTGGGCCCGGTGACCTGGCGCGATGAGAACGCAGAGTGGCCGCAGCCCATCGTCGACGACCGATCGGCCGTGGAAGTCCCGGAATCGTTGGGACTCCGCCTGTGGCATGGCTCCGACGAGTTCGAGATCGTCATCTGGACCGGCGGTTGGGTCGATGCGGGGAGCTTCGTCGAGGGCGAACTGGAACAGCCTGCACTCGCGTTCGCGGACGAGGACGAGGCCTACGAGGCGATGTGCGCATGCGTCGAGGCGTTCATCAGCGCGACGCTCGACGACGGCCCCTGAGCGCCAGCCACGAAGAGCGACTGGCCGAGCCGATCAGCCGCGCTCCCGCCCCGGCAGCGCCCCGCCGCGGAGGAACGCCTCGTACGCGGCACGCGCGTCCTCCTCGATCGTGGGCCTTCCGTGCCGGTAGCGCGTGTCCGTCTGGTCGCGCTTGGGGCCCGAGATCCAGTACCCCTCGCCCGAGTCGACGTCGACGAAGTTGGCGTCGTGGTTGGCGTAGGCCGTGCCGGTCACGCGCCGCAGCGTGCGCCCGTGGAAGGACACCGTCGACCACGACTTCGAGAAGCTGACCCGCGCGATCCAGGACGGACCCGCGTCGGTGTCGTAGCCGGTCTTGAGCTGGACGAACATGATCCTGTCGGGCACGAGCCGACTGTAGTGCCGGGAGCGGCCGCGCCGCAGATCCGGCTGCGGACCGACCACCGAGACGGCCGAGCAGGTCAGCGGTCCGCCCCTCGCGCGACGACGAACGTGTCGAACAGCGCCCGCCCGGAGGTGTCGGTCGTGGTCGCGTCGAGCTCGATGCCGTCTCGGCCCTTCGGCACGTCGATGGGGATGCGTGCTGTGGAGCCGCAGTCGATGTCGGCTTGGCCGAGGACCGACTGCTGGTCGCTGGAGTACCCGTTCTCGTCGTGCCGCTCCGTGAAGTCGCGGATGGTGAGGTGCAGGGCCTTGGTGGAGCGGCAGACCGCGAGGACGTCGTACGGGCCAGCGAGCTTCGTCTGCAGCTCGATGATCCCCTCCGCCTTCCCCTTGTCCTCGTCACTCACGGTGAGTTGTCCGCCGCCTCCGCCCTGGGCGTCGTCGAACTGCGAGGACATCTGGGACATCCACTCCGAGTAGCCCTCGGGAAGCCTGTTCCCGGTGCTGTGACCGGTGCAGCCGGTCAGGAGGAGCGCCGCGCCGGCGAGCAGGACAGCGGTCGTCAGTCGGCGGGGGGTGTTCGGCACCCGCTGATCTTCCCCCGCCGGACGGCGGCTCGGCCACCCCGTGATCGCGGGGTGTGGTCGCAGATCACGACGATCCGGTCACCGCTCGTGTCCGGGGTCGGTCGCCTTGTCGAGCCGAGGTCCCACGATGTCCGCGGTGGTCTCCGCGAAGGCGGCCGTCATGTGGTGCCGGTCGAAGTACACGACCAGTCCGCCGATGACGGAATGACAGGTGCCGTCGGTGCAGAACACGTCGGCCATGTCGACGACCGGGACGTCCGTGGCGGCGGCCGCCTGCACCATCGGGTCTCTGTCGGCGGCGAGCTGCGCCCGGGTGAGCGGTGTCGTGCAGGGGTCCGATTCGTCCATGTGCTCTGCAACGCACTGCGGGACGTTCGGCTCGGCGGAGATCGGGTCGTCCCGGAGCGCCACGACCTGTTTGCCGCCGTCGCGGAGCGGCTTCCAGACGGACTCGAAGTCGCCGGCGGTCAGCGACCGCCACGGTGCCGGGGCCGCGGTGTACGAGGGCGTGAAGTTCGTGAAGACGACGGACTGCACGTCGGGCGAGGCGAGGATGTCGTGCTGGACCGAGGCACCCCAGGTGGCGCAGCTGTTGACCGTGGCGGGCTGCCCGTTCTTCGCCGCGGCGATGCCCGGGATCCCGAGGCCGGCGCAGTAGCTCTTGAGGTAGGTGACGAACTCGATGCGGTGTGCTTTCCCGTACCGGTCGAGCGGCACCACGTACTGACCGGCGTGCGAGTCCCCGACGAGTGCGATCCGCTTGACCGGGTGCTCCGTGTCACCGACGCGGCAGGTCATCACCTCGGTCTGGGTCAGGCCCTGCTTGCACGGGTCGACGACGGCCACGCCCTTGCCGATGTCGCTCCGGGCGACGCTCGGGTCGGTGAGTGCCGTGGGCTTGTTCGGGTTCGTGCAGTCCGGGTTACCGACCACGAGCGCGCCCGTACAGGGCCGTTTCTCGCGCAGCGAGTGGCGCATCGCATCGGCACGTGCATCGTTCGTCGCGTCGGTGACGGTCGCCACGGACGTGGACATCCCGAGGACGAGCACCGCGGTGGCGACACCGGCCACGACGGAGACCAGCGGTCGGCGGCGCGTGAGTGCCGGCATGGTGCGGGCCGGGTCCTCGACGAAACGCTTGGTGAGGACCGCGAGCACGAGTGAGAGGACGATCACGGCGAGCTTCGACTTGAAGCCCAGCGGGTGGCCCATGGCGAAGGGCACGATCGTCAGGATCGGCCAGTGCCAGAGGTACAGCGAGTAGGAGACCGCGCCCAGCCGTTGCACTCGCGGGAGCCGGGCGATGTGCGTCGGCGACCACCAGATGTGCGGCATGCCCGCGGCGATGACCAGCATCGTCCCGACCACGGGGAGCAGAGCGGTCCAGCCGGGGAACGGCGTCGCTGCGGTGAAGAAGAGGAGCGCGGCCGCGATCATCGCCAGTCCGGCCCAGCTCATCGAGGCCGCGAGGACCCGGCGCGGTTTGTGTCGACCGTAGGTCAGGAAGGCCAGGATCCCACCGAGCCCGATCTCCCAGGCGCGGGTCGTGGTGTCGAAGTAGGCGGTCGACGGGGACGTGATCGTGATGACGATCGAGAGCGCGAGACTCACCGCGGTGATCCCCGTCAGGACGAAGAACACCCGCCGCGCCGTGCTGATCCGACGACGGCGCCTGGGCAACGCGAGCACGCCCAGCACGATCAACGGCCAGACGATGTAGAACTGCTCCTCGACCGACAGCGACCAGAAGTGCTGGACCGGCGACGCTGCGTTGTCCGCGCCGAGGTAGTCCACGCTCGCCGCGGACAGCAGCCAGTTCTGCAGGGAGACGGCAGACGCGGCGAACTCCCGGAAGTACTGCACCCACTGGACCTGCGGCACCCAGATGAGCGTCGCGATCGCGGTGGCGACGAGCACCAGTGTGCTCGCGGGAAGCAGCCGTCGGACGCGACGTGCCCAGAACGCGAAGACGTCGACCGACCGGGTCTTCTCGGTCTCGCGCAGCAGGTGGCCGATGATGAGGAACCCGGAGATGACGAAGAACACGTCGACGCCGACGTACCCGCCGGGCAGCCGGTTCGGCCACAGGTGGTACAGCACCACCGCGACGACGGCGATCGCCCGGAGGGCCTGGATCTCGGGACGGAACCGTCCTTCGATCTGCTGCATGACGCGCGTACTGATCCTGGCTCCCTCACCCCTGGCGCCGCCGTGCTGCGGAAGTGTCGTTTCGCCTCCGAGAGCCTACATTGAGCAAACCGCACGATTCGAGCGCGCAGCCCCCGGCTTCACATCGGAGTCCCGGACTGGAGGCGCGGCTCGCGTCCGTCGCGCCGCTGTTGGTTCCAGCATGACCGCCCGCGGTTGCCCGTCTTCAAGCGGTCGTGCGATCCGGAAACCTGTGGGAGCTCGCGGAGACCGGACCCCGCACCGCTCTGTTGACATTCTGAAGTATCACATGGTGGACTGCTCGTCGTCGGCAAGGCCGCCGACGCCGTACCGGCGGAGCCGGACAACCAAGGGGAGCTCTCGTGAAGCGAACGACGACCAAACTGGTTGCCTCGATCGGCGCAGCATGCGCCATCGTCGCAACCTCCGCCATCGGCTCCGCCCCGGCGCAGGCAGCGGAGCCCTTCGACACCGACGGCGCTACCGCTCCGCGAACGCCCTCTGCGGTGTTGTCGGCGATCCGCGCCGACCTCGTGGCTTCAGGAGCTGCATCAGAGGTCGCGACCTTCGACCGGCTCAGCGCTGATCAGCGCCTCGAGCTTGCTTCGTACTTCTTGGATCCGGCTGTGGCGTCGGCAGTCACCGCGGCCGCTGGCGCGAAGGTGCTCGGCCCGGGCACTGTTCGCACGCGCGGGAATTTCGAATGGGGAGCGGTCGAACCATCCCTGAGCGCGCAGGATGACGACCGCGCTGAGGGCGGGGCGAGAGCGGCGTCGCGATCGTCCTGGGGTACGCAGTGGTTCGCGTTCGCCGGGATCAGGCTCACCGAGACGAAGGTGTCGATGTCGTACGAGTACAGCGGCGCGACCGCGACGAAGATGCTCGGCTACTCGTGCACGGTCGTCAGGAACGTCCAGCCCTTCACCGAGGTGAGGACGTCGAAGAGCAGTGGCTACATCAGTGGCGGACAGGCCACCGCGAAGTGCAAGGTCGTCGTCAAGCGTGGCGTCCCGACGCCTTGGGGATCGATCGCTTGGAGCACGTATTCGTCGATCCAGCGCCTCAGCGCGAAGGGCAACGGCGGAATCACCGCCAACCGTTGGGAGTGACCCATGAACCCACTCATCCCGACAGCGCTCGACGGTGTGCTGATGGCTGTGTCCACCGTCGCGTCCCTGCTGGCTCTCGCAGCGTTCGTCTCGCTGGTCCGATCTCCGTCGCCCGCTGGTCGGCGGTTGCTCGTGTGGATCCTCGTCGTCCTCTTCATGCCGATCCTCGGGCCGATCGCGTGGTTCGTTGCCCAGAGCCGCGAACGGTCCATCGAGTCGGGACGTGGCACCTTCGGATCGTGCGGACCTGGTCACGTCGGCCGCTTGGCCGGTCGGGGAAAGGGGTAGACGGTGGTCTTCGTCGAGATGGCCGCTGCCGTACTGAGCGTGGTCTTCGTCGTGTTGCCGGCGCGAGGCGTCATCGGTCGGAACGAGTTCGTCGGTGTTCGCACGCGAGCGACGATGCGGGATGAGGCGGCGTGGCGCCGAGGGCACCGTGCTGCAGTCCTGCCGACCGGTGTCGCTGCCGGTGGCGCCATCGCCCTCGGTATTGCTGCCGTCGCGACCGGGCGGGCTGACGACGTGTTCGCGGTGGTTCTCTGCGCGGCCGTGCTCGTTGCCGGGGCGCTGTGGAGCGTGGGCGCCGCGCGACGAGCGTTGGACTCGTCGGTCGGACGGCCTAGCGCCCAGCGGGGACGGCGGCCTTCGCGAGTTCCGCGCGCACGATGTCCGTCCCTGCCGAGAGCGCGCTCAGCTTGTCCAGCGCAGCGCCACGTGCGAGCGGGGCCATCCCGCAGTTGGAGCTCGGGATGAGCTTGTCGGCGTCGACGAACTCGAGCGCCCGACGCAGCACCTCGGCGACCTCCTCCGGCGTCTCCACGGTCTCGGTGGCGACATCGATGGCGCCGAGCATGACCTTCTTCCCGCGGATGAGCTCGACGAGCTCGATCGGGACGTGCGAGTGGATGCACTCGAGCGAGACGATGTCGATCGACGACTGCTGCAGGAGCGGGAAGGACTGCTCGTACTGGCGCCACTCGGCTCCGAGCGTCTCCTTCCACTTGTTGTTCGCCTCGATGCCGTAGCCGTAACAGATGTGCACGGCGGTCTCGGCGCGGAGGCCCTCGGCAGCGCGTTCGAGTGCGGCGACGCCCCAGTCCTGCACCTCGTCGTGGAAGACGGTGAACGCCGGTTCGTCGAACTGGATGATGTCGACGCCGGCGGCTTCGAGTTCCCGCGCCTCCTCGTTGAGGATCGTGGCGAACTCCCACGCCAGCTTCTCGCGGCTCTTGTAGTGCTGGTCGGACAGTGTGTCGATCATGGTCATCGGGCCGGGGAGCGCCCACTTGATCGGCCGGTCGGTCTGGGCCCTGAGGAAGGCAGCGTCCTCGACGAACACCGGCTTCCGACGGCTCACGGCACCGACGACGGTGGGGACGGCCGCGTCGTAGCGGTCGCGGATCCGGACGGTCTCCTTGCGGTCGAGGTCGACGCCGTCGAGGTGCTCGATGAAGGTCGTCACGAAGTGCTGGCGGGTCTGCTCGCCGTCGCTGACGATGTCGATGCCCCGCCGCTCCTGCTCGTGCACCGCGGCCCGGAGGGCGTCCTGCTTGCCCTCGACCAGCGCTGCACCCTCCAGCAGCCAGGGGGACCAGAGACGCTCGGGTTCGGCGAGCCAGGACGGCTTCGGCAGGCTGCCGACGATCGAGGTGGGCAGGAGGTTCGTCATGTGCGGGGGTCCAGTCGGTGGAGGAGCGAAGGCGGTCGGTGGGCGGACGCGATCAGTGCGCGAGCGCGCTGTGGCCGGCGGCCCAGCGCTCGAGGAGTTCGCGATGCGGCTGCACGAGGTGCTCCTCCGTGTACCGGCCCTGCGTGATCCCGAGGCGGCTGCGCTCCTCGCGGTCGTAGGCGATGCCGGTCCTCGCGAAGTCGGTGTGCTCCAGGCTCGGCCGGAAGGTGCTCGGGGCCGGGGTGTTCGCGTTGTAGATCTCCGGGCGGTAGATCTTCTGGAACGTCTCCATCGTGCTGATCGTGCCGATGAGCTGCAGGTCCGAGTAGTCGTGCACGAGGTCGCCGCGCGTGTAGAAGGCGAGCGGAGCCTTCGCGCCCGCGGGCATGAAGTACCGCACCTGCATCCCCATCCGTCCGAAGTAGTCGTCGGTGAGCGAGGAGCGCTCGTGGTGGTACTCGGCGCCGAGGACGGGGTGGACGTACTCCGACCGGCGGTAGGTCTGGCTGGTGGAGACGCTGATGCACACGACCGGCTCGGCGTCGAACCGGGACCGGAAGGCGTTGGACTCCAGGAAGCGCTGGAACAACAGCCCGTGGAGCCGGCCGAAGTCGTCCGGGATGCCCGCGCTCTTGTCGAGGGAGGGCAGCAGCACCGCGAAGTCGTAGTCGCGGAGGTACGACGAGAAGTTGTTGCCCAGGATGCCCTGGTGGCGCTCGCCGGTGCGCTGGTCGAGGATCGCGACGTCCAGCACCTCGATCAGGGGGAACTGCTCGTCCGCGCCGCCGTCCTCGAAGTGCATCGTCACCGAGACGATGTCGAGCTCGACGCGGTACCGGTCACCGTCCGGGTCGTCCGCCGCCGCGAGGTCGTTGCACCGGCGATCGATCATGGCGAGGGCACCCCGCAGGTTCTGCTGCCGGTGCTCTCCGCGCGCGAGGTTGGCGAAGTTCGTGGTGAGCCGGGAGCTGTCCGCGGGGGAGTAGTCCTCGTCGAACCGGGTCCTCGTGATGCTGAAGGTGGGGTCGTTCGTCATGTCGGCCGTCCGTACGCTGGGTGGCCCGGAGGCACGGTGGAAGGTGTCCCTCGATCATCGCGGCACACGAGGGTCATCAGGTAATCCGGATGGCCTATGCCCTGGTATAGCCTCGGCCTATGGCACGGGTCTCGAACGACATCACGCTGCAGCAGCTCCGGTACTTCATCGAGGTCGCCTCGGAGGGCTCGATCAGCGCCGCCGCGGACATGCTCTACGTCGCCCAGCCGACCCTGTCCGCGGCGATGAAGGACCTCGAGACGCGGATCGGCCGCGCCCTGTTCACCCGGTCGGCACGAGGAGTCGTGCTCACCGTCGACGGCGTCGAGTTCCTCGGCTACGCCCGACAGGTCGTCGAGCAGGTCTCCCTCCTGGAACAGCGCTACGTCGGCGGGCAGCCCTCCCGGCGGCTGCTCGGGGTGTCCGCGCAGCACTACTCGTTCGCGGTCGAGGCCTTCGTCCGCATGGTTGAAGGCGCAGCGGCGGACGAGTACGAGTTCTCGCTCCGCGAGACGCGCACCTGGGACATCATCGAGGACGTCCGCACCCTCCGGAGCGAGGTGGGTATCCTCTACCGCAACGACTTCAACCGGCAGGTCCTCGGGAAGCTGATGCGGGACGCCGGGGTCGTGTTCACGCCGCTGTTCGTGGCAGAACCGCACATCTTCGTCGCCCGTCGGAACCCGCTCGCGTCACGGCAACGTGCGACCCTCGCCGACCTCGAGGACCTCCCGCGGCTCACGTTCGACCAGGGTGCGAACAACTCCTTCTACCTGGCCGAGGAGATCCTGTCGACGATGTCCAGCAAGCGGGAGATCCGAGTGTCGGACCGCGCGACGATCTTCAACCTCATGATCGGCCTGGGCGGGTACACGATCTCCACCGGACTCATCAGCGACGACCTCGACCCCGAGATCGTCGCCATCCCGCTCGACGTCGACGAATGCATCGAGATCGGGTGGATCGCACACGCCTCCGTGCCGCTCACCGTGCAGGCGCAGACGTACCTGGACGAGCTGCGGGCGGTGGTGAGCAGCTACGGCGTGGAGCCGCTCGGGTAGGTGGGCGGCACGCGACGGGCGCGCGCGTCGACCGCTGGTGCGGTGACCAGCCTGGAGGCGCGACGTGCGTCCGGCGGTCGGGTCGCGCCTCCAGTCGGTTCCGCCCCACGCTGACGAGCCGTCCCGGAGTCCGTAGGGTGAGGGGCGGGGACGCGCAGCGTCCGAGGGGAGCAGGGCGCATGCGGATCGCGATCACGGGCGGGACCGGCTTCGTCGGGCGACACCTCGCGGAGCGGTACCCGGACGACGACGTCGTCGTCGTGTCGCGTCGGACGGGCGTCGAGATCGACGACGTGGACGCCCTCACCACGGCGTTCGAGGGGGTCGACGCCGTGGCGCACTGCGCGGGCATCAACCGCGAGATCGGCGACCAGTCGTTCGAACGCGTGCACATCCGCGGGACCGCCGCCGTGCTCGAGGCGGCCCACCGAGCCGGGGTGCAGCGCGTCGTCCTCCTGAGCTTCCTGCGCGCCCGACCGGGCACGGGTTCGCCGTACCACGAGACGAAGTGGGCCGCGGAGGAGATGGTCCGTTCCTCGGGGCTGGACTACACCGTGCTCAAGGCCGGGATGATCTACGGGCACGGCGACCACCTCGTCGACCACCTCAGCCACACCGTGCAGACCGTGCCGCTGTTCGCGTCCGTCGGTCTCCGCGAGAAGACGATCAGCCCGATCCCGGTCGCCGAACTCGTCGACGTGCTCGTCGCGGCTCTGGATGGGCAGCTGTCCCGCCGCACCGTCGCGGTCCGTGGTGGCGAGGCGCTGCTGCTCAGCGACGCCGTGCGCCGCGTCGCACGCGTGGTGGGTCGGCCCGTGCGGGTCTTCCCGGCGCCGGTCTGGGCGCACAAGGTGCTCGGACAGGTCACCGAGTGGACGATGCAGGTCCCGCTCGTCGCCAAGGCACAGGTGCGCATGCTCGCGGAGGGCGTCACCGAGGCGACGCAGCCGGCCGGAGAGCTGCCCGCAGAACTCGCACCGAAGGCCCGCTTCGACGACGAGCACATCCGGGCGGCGCTCCCGCCGCGTGGTGGGTTCACGTGGCGGGACCTGCGCCGACCGGGGAGTCGCTGAGGGCGTCCGAGTCATTCGCCCCGATCGTGGACCGATCGGCGGCCGCTCCGGCCTCACGGAGGCCGACGAGCGGGTAGTCCTCCGACAGGTGCGGTGCGTCGACTCCGCTCGGACGCCTGCGGGCGGGACGCCCACGAGGGCGTCCGGGACGCCACGACCCTGCGACCGACCGGCTCAGGTCACCCCCAGGCGTGCGGGGTGGTCGCATCGCTGGGCGCGTTCAGCTGCGCCATGAGACCAGTGAAGTCCTCGAGGTGCCAGGTGGCGACGATCCTGCCGTCGCGGACCTGGTGGACGTCCATGGTGCGCATCTCGATCCGCTTGCCGGTGGGCTCGTGCCCCATGAAGGCGCCTTGGTGCGTGCCGGAGACCGTGTTGCGGACCGCGACCCTGTCGCCCTGGACGATGACGTCCTGGTGCTCCACCGTGTAGTCCGGCATCGCACGCCGGAACAGTGCGATCTGGCCCGCCATCCCGGCGCGCCCCTGCTCCTGTCCGGGAGCGAGCGGGAGGTCGACCCAGTCCTCGGCGAGGATCTCGTCGTAGACGGCCGTGTCACCGGTGCGGAACGGCTCGTAGAACGCGCGGACGACGTCTTCCGCGATGCCGTCGGGGGAGCCGTGCTCCTCGGTCGTGGTGTTCATCAGGGTGCTTCCTTCCGACGTGGTGGAGGTGCTCAAGCGAGCGCGAGGATGAGGCCGGCGATGACGAGGACCACGGCGGTCGCCCCGTGGACGCTCAGTGCCTGGCGGAGCTTCCCGCCGTTGGTGACGACGATGATCGCGTCGCCGATGGGGGTGATCGCGGCGGCGACGAGCACCCAGCCGAACGCGTGCGGCCCGGCGACGAGCAGCACGACGAGCGGGACGATGCCGGAGGTGATGTCCCGGACGCCCTTGATGCTCGTGAATGCCCGCGGTCGGTCGTCGGCGACTCCGAACCCAGCGGTCGCGACCCTCGGAGCGAGGAGGAAACGTCCGCCGATGAACAGGATGAAGAGGCAACCGAGGATGGCGGTCACGAGGGCTGCGATGATCACGAGAGAGCCTTTCTTTGTTAGATAACACCGTTATGCGACGAAGGTAGCAGCCGCTGCTCTCGATGTCTAGTGCTGTTATGTAACGCAGTTCTGTTACAGTCGGACCATGTCTCCCCGTCCTGCTCCCGACCTCGACCTGCGGCGCGAACAGATCACCAGCACCGCCCGCGTGGTCGCCGAAGCCGAGGGGTGGGACGCGGTCACGATGCGCCGTCTCGCGTCGGAGATCGGCGTCACCCAGCCGGTGATCTACTCCGCCTTCCCCGGCGGCCGGCAGGCACTCGTCGACGCCGTCGCGCTCGCCGGGTTCGAAGCGATCGCGGGGGCGCTCCAGAGCGTCCCGGCGGAGCCGATGGCGCGGATGGAGGCGTACCTCGCGTTCGCGGTCGACCAGCCGCGCGTCTACGAGGCGATGTTCTCGATGCCGTCAGGGCTCGAGTTCGGTGCCGGCACCGGGCCGGACGTCCTCCAGCGGGCGTTCGACGGCATCGAGGCAGCGTTCCCCGGCGACGACGGCACCGAAGCCGAGGTGGCGTGGGCGACGGTGCACGGGTTGGCCACCCTCGAGATCAGCAAGCGGCTGCCCGCGGTGCGATCACGAGCCCGACTGGAGCGCGTCGTGCGGGTGCTCTCGCAGAACTGAGTCCGAGGCAACGGTCACGACGGACGTGCCACGCGCCTCCGGGCCGACCGTCAGGCGGAGCGGGACGGCCGCACCCCGGACTGCGTGGTCGGCCATCGGAACCGGCCGATCCAACGCGCGAGGACCGGCTGCCGCATGCAGGCGGCGGAGAGCGCCCAGCCGAGCACTCCACCGACGCTGTTGCTGATCCAGTCGTTGACGTCGGCGACGTGGCCGCCGTGGGCGAGGCGTGCGGTGAGGAACTGCGCGACCTCGATCCCGAGGCTGATCCCGGCGCAGATCGCGATGACGCGCAGCCAGGTCGGGCGCGCCAGCATGAGGGACACGAGGATCCCCAGCGGGACGAACACGAGGATGTTCTGCACTGCGTCGTCGATCTCGTAGTCGACCACCGGCACGAGGTTCAGGGGCAGGAGCTCCGACCCGCCGCTCGACGGCCAGGCGAGGTAGATGGGGAACACCGTGTTCGCGACGATGCCGCCCGAGTATAGGGCCGTGGCTGCCGCGACGGCGGAGCGGGCGACCGTGAGTCGGCCACGACGGTGCAGCAGCCAGAGCAGGACCACGAACAGGACGATGCCCAGCGGGACGACGAACGGCAGGGTGGGGAGCTTCCCGAACAACGTGCAGTGCCTCCTCGACCACGGGCTGGGTCTCACGGCCGACGACGAGCGTAGCGGCGCGGAGCAGCCGATCCCCGGCCCGGCGAGGAAGATCATCCCGTGGTCGCACGCGGCTGGCCGGCCGGACGGACGGCGCTGTTCAGGCGGACGTGTCCCAGTAGCCGTGCATCAACTCGGTCGCCCACGTCGGCTGCGTCACTGCGCCGCGCGGACCGAACTCGTCCATGTAGGGCTTCAGGTCCACCACGGGGGTGCCGTCGACGGCATCGAGTCCGGAGACGTGGAGCGTCGTGCCCTCGACGCGGACGATCTTCGCGATGGTCGCGCCGAGACGGTTCGGCCGGTTCTTGCCTCGCTGGGCGAAGATGCCGACGAGGGGCCAGTCCGGGTTCCCGCGGGGCCGACGGGCGCCGCGTTCGATCTTCGATTCGGGCACCTGGTCGAAGCAGTAGAGCACCTCGACGTGGCTGAACTGCTGGAGTCCGAGCAGGGCGTCGGGGCCGAACGTGGTCGTGTCGAGTTCGATGGACGCGACCTCACGATCCCAGTCGTCGTCGCGGACCTCGGCTCGGGTGCTCCGGACGTGTCCGATGGGGTCGATGGTGATCTGCACCCGGTCATCCTCGCGCATCGTCAGACCGCGTCGAGCTCCCGCACCAGCGCGTCCACGAAGGTGTCGATGTCCTGCTCCGACGTGTCGAACGCGCACATCCACCGCACCTCGTTCCGGCTGGCGTCCCAGTCGTAGAACCGGAAGTGCTGCCGCAGCCGGTCGGCCACGCCGGCGGGCAGGGTGGCGAACACCCCGTTCGCCTGGGTCTCCTGGCTGAACTCGACGCCCGTGATGCTGCCGTCGGCGATGCGGGCTTCGAGTGCGGCGCGGAGCCGGGCGGCCATCGCGTTGGCGTGCCCGGCGGATCGGAGGTGGAGGTCGTCGGTGAGCAGGGCGATGAGCTGCGCCGACACGAAGCGCATCTTCGACGAGAGCTGCATGTTGAGCTTGCGGAGGTAGTGCAGGCCCTCGGACGCCGCGGGGTCGAGCACGACGATCGCTTCGCCGTAGAGCATGCCGTTCTTCGTGCCGCCGAAGCTCAGCACGTCGACACCGGCGTCGGTGGTGAAGTCGCGCAGTGGCACGCCGAGCGTCGCCGCGGCGTTCGAGATGCGGGCGCCGTCCATGTGCAGCTTCATGCCGAGCGGGTGGATGTGGTCGGCGATCGCGCGGATCTCCTCGACCGTGTAGGCGGTCCCGAGCTCGGTCGTCTGGGTGATCGACACGACGAGCGGCTGGGCACGGTGCTCGTCGCCCCAGCCCCAGGCTTCGCGGTCGATGAGCTCGGGGGTGAGCTTGCCGTCGGGCGTCTCGACCGGCAGGAGCTTGATGCCGCCGACGCGTTCGGGAGCACCGGCCTCGTCGGTGTGGATGTGCGCGGTCGTCGTGCACACCACGGCACCCCAGCGGGGCAGCATCGACTGCAGCCCGACGACGTTGGCACCGGTGCCGTTGAACACCGGGAACACCTGCGCCTGCTCGCCGAAGTGCTCGCGGAACACCTCGTGCAGCCGCGCCGTGTACACGTCCTCGCCGTAGGCGATCTGGTGCCCCGCGTTCGCCGTGGCGATCGCGTCGAGGACCTCGGGGTGGATGCCGGCGTAGTTGTCCGAGGCGAAGCCCCGCAGGTCCAGGTCGTGCAGTGGAAGGGTCACGGGTTCATCCTAGGGAGACGGGTTCGAGCGGGATGCGGGTGCCGTTGAGCGCTCCGGGTGCCCCGTCCCAGAGCCGGACGACCTGGTCGCCGAGCTGCTGCTCGAGGCCGGCGAGCGTCCTGACGACGAAGACGACGGCGGCCGCGGTCTGCGGGGCCTGCTTCCGGAAGCCCTGCGCGACGGACCGGACCCAGGCGTCTGCAGCGGCCTTCGCGGCGGCGTAGTTGGCGGCGCCCGCGGTGGGGGAGTCGACCGCGGTGGAGGAGACGATCGCGAGCCGCCCGGCGGGCGATGCGACCAGGTCCGCGTCGAACACGCGCGTGGTGTTCCGCAGGGTGCGGAAGCCGCGGTCGAGGAACTCCCAGTCCTCGTCGGACTGGCCGGCGATCCCGCCGCCGCCGCGCCAGCCGCCGACGAGGTGGACCAGGCCGTCGACGGGGCCGGCGGTCTCGTGGAGTTCCGCAGCGAGTGCGGTGACCGCGTCGAGGTCGGCGAGGTCGCACCTGTGGGTCGTGACGCCGGGGACGGAGTCGCGGAGTGCCTCCAGTGCGTCCGCGCGCGTCCCGACGGCGTGGACCGACGCCCCCGCTGCCGAGAGTGCGCGCGCGACGGCCTCGCCGCTGGTGCTGGTCGCGCCCGCGACCAGCACCAGACGGCCGTCCAGGGGGCGGCGGCTCACGCCGCGGCGTCCGCGACGTCCGGGGACGCCGCGTCCGTCGTGCCGGTGATGCCGGCGGTGGACTCGATGACCGACGCCATCTTCTTGTCGAGCGCCTCGTAGAACATCGACAGCGGGAACTCGTCGTCCAGGACCGCGTCGGTGTAGCCCTTGGGGAGCCCGGCGAGCGTCTCCGCCGGGAGGCCGCGCGCCCAGACGGAGGCGGGGTGCGGCGTGAGCGTGCGGGTCAGCATCTCGTACGCGGCGAGCCAGTGTGCCGACTTCGGCCGGTCGATGGACCGCCAGTACAGCTCGTTGATCTCGTCGCTCAGTGCGATGACGACGTCCGGCACGGCGTCCCAGTCGATCGTGAGCTGCGTGTCGGTCCAGTGCAGGACGCCGTGCTGGTGCAGCCAGGCGAACAGCAGCTGGCCACCGAGGCCGTCGTAGTTCCGGACGCGGCTGCCGGTGATCGCGAAGCGGAAGATGCGGTCGAAGATCACCGCGTACTGCACGAGACGCGCGTGGTCGCGGATGGCGCGCTGCCCGTCCTGGAGGCTCGCATCGCCGAGCGCGGACAGCTCGCGTTCCAGACGTACGGACTCACGGAACGCGGTGAGGTCGCAGCGCAGCTCCTCCAGCGAGTACAGGAAGAACGGCATCCGCTGCTTGATCATGAACGGGTCGAAGGGCAGGTCGCCGCGCATGTGGGAGCGGTCGTGGATGATGTCCCACATCACGAAGACCTCCTCGGTGAGCTGCTGGTCGTCGAGCATCGCGGCGGCGTCCTCGGGCAGGTCGAGCTTGGTGATCTCGGCGGCCGCGCGGACGACCCGGCGGTAGCGCGCGGCCTCGCGGTCCTGGAAGATCGCGCCCCAGGTGAACGTCGGGATCTCGCGCATCGCGACGGTCTCGGGGAACAGCACGGCGGAGTTCGTGTCGTATCCGGGGGTGAAGTCGACGAAGCGGAGCGCGACGAACAGCGTGTTGCCGTAGTCGCCCGCCTCGAGCTCGGCGATGAAGTCCGGCCAGATCACCTCGACGAGCACGGCCTCGACGAACCGAGAGGAACTGCCGTTCTGTGTGTACATCGGGAAGACGACCAGGTGCCCGAGGCCGTCCACGCGGTGCTGCTGCGGCTGGAAGGCGTTCAGGGAGTCGAGGAAGTCGGGGACGCCGAACCCCTGTGCCTCCCACTGTGCGAAGTCCCGCTGGACTGCGGTGAGGAACGCCTCGTCGTGCGGGAAGAACGGGACGAGTTCGGTGATGGCGGGCATGATCACGGCGAGGTGCGCCGCAGCGGCCGGGTGGTCGGACTCCTCGGGGACGGATCCGTCCTTCGCCTGCACGCCCTGCAGTGCGACGACGGCCTCCTTGAGGCGGAGCCACGCCGGGTGGACGGCCAGCTCCCGCACGGTCGGGCGGTCCTCGACGACCTCGGGCTCGCCGACGATCGCGTCCTTCGAGAACTCCTGGACGAACTGATACATGTCGAACCTCCCGTCATCGGGTCAGCCGCGGCGTTGCGGCGGGATCGTGCGCGGTGCGCGGACCTGCCACGAGCCTAAGGAAGAACCGGAGACGGGTTCTTGCCCATCTGCGGCGGAATCGTGCGTGTTCGGGCGGGCGTCGCGGCGGATCGGCCCCGCCGCGCAAGCTTCCGGCGCTCGGTCCGTTCGGCACCCGGACGGGACCGTCGTCCCCGGTCGGACCGTCGGTGTTCCGGGACGGTCCTCGACCTCCGGCGGCCCCGAGCGGTACCATGGGTGGGGTTAATCGATTAAGCAATGCTGCTGGACCGATGACCGCTCCACCTCGCAACGACGCAAGGAAGGACAGCACCACATGCACAACAGATCCAGGACACGGGTCGGCCGCATCACCGCGGCCACCCTCGGGGCACTCGCCCTCGTCGCCGGGGGACTCCTCGGCGCGACGGCCGGTGCGGGCAGCGCCACTGCCGCCAGCAACGGGCCGTGCGACATCTACGGCAACTCGGGCACCGCCTGTGTCGCCGCGTACAGCTCGACCCGGGCCCTGTACTCCTCGTACAACGGTCCGCTCTACCAGGTGCAACGCGCCTCGGACGGCGCGACGACGAACATCGGGCTGCTCGCTGCCGGCGGGTACGCGAACGCCGCGACGCAGGACGCGTTCTGCTCGGGGACCACCTGCACGATCCCGAAGATCTACGACCAGTCGCCGAACCACAACGACCTGACCGTCGCACCGGCGGGTGACGCCGGCCCGGCCAACAACCCGGCGAACGCGACCGCCCTGCCGATCACCGTCGCCGGGCACGCGGCGTACGGCATCTACATGCCGCAACAGGTCGCCTACCGGATCTCGAGCACGCTGGCGAAGGGCACGGCGCGAGGAGCCAGTCCGGAGTCGATGTACGAGGTCGCGAGCGGCACGAACGTCAACCACGGCTGTTGTTCCGACTTCGGCAACGTCGAGACCCAGGAGAAGGACACGGGCAAGGGGCACATGGACGCCCTGAACCTGTCGATGCTCAACGGGACGGGCAGTGCCGGCCGTGGTCCGTGGGTGCAGGCGGACCTCGAGAACGGTGTCTACGAGGGGAAGACGGCGATCAACACCGCCAACACCGGCAACTCGACGAAGTTCGTCACCGCCCTCCTGAAGAACGACGGGGTCGCGAACTTCGCGCTGAAGGGCGGCGACTCGCAGTCCGGCTCGTTGACGAAGTGGTACGAGGGGGCGCTGCCGACCGACAAGGACGGTGACGGCCAGGGCTACACGCCGATGAAGCTCGAGGGGTCGATCGTGCTCGGAGCGGGCGGGGACAACTCGAACCGTGGGACGCAGTCGTTCTTCGAGGGCGTGATGACGACCGGCTACAGCTCCGACGCCGCGGACGACGCGGTGCAGGCGAACGTCGTGGCGCAGAACTACCAGGGCGTGTCGACGGGCGGCGGACCGGGGGCGCCGATCGTGGGTCCCGGTGGCAAGTGCATCGACGTCAGCGGGGACGACGTCGGTGGCAACACGGCCGTCGTGCAGCTCTGGGACTGCCAAGCGCTGGCGGCCGACCAGCACTGGCTCGGCAACGTCTACGGTGCCCACACGCTCTCCACGCTGGGGCGCTGCCTCGATGCCGACGGCAACGGCACGGCGAACGGCACGCACCTCGAGCTGTACGACTGCAACGGGGTCGGCGGCCAGCAGTGGATCGTGCAGCCGGACGGTTCGATCAAGAACCCGCAGTCCGGCCGGTGCCTCGACGACCCGTCGGGGAACACCGCGAACGGCACGCCGCTCCAGCTCTACGACTGCAACGGCAACCAGGCGCAGAAGTTCGTCGCCGCCGTCCCGATCCGGACGATCGGGTCGAAGTGCGTCGACGTCGCGGGCAACGACCTGCAGCAGAACGGCCAGCAGGTGCAGGTGTGGGACTGTCAGACGCTCCTGACCGACGAGCAGACCACGGACCAGCAGTGGGCCTACAACGCCGCCGACCACACGATCCGGACCCTCGGGCGCTGCCTCGACGTCGACGGCAACGCGACGGCGAACGGTTCGCACCTCGAGCTGTACACGTGCAACGGGGTCGGTGGCCAGCAGTGGGTCCCGCAGGCGAACGGTTCGGTGCTCAACCCGCAGTCCGGTCGGTGCCTCGACGTCCCGTCCGGCAACACCGCGAACGGCACGCCGCTGCAGCTCTACGACTGCAACAACCAGCAACCGCAGGTGTTCAGCTTCAACTGATCGCCGACGATCCCCAGGGGGACGGGAGGCCCGTGGCGACGCCGCCACGGGCCTCCCGTCCGTCGTGCCGGCGCGTTTCGCGGCGATCGCGAGAAAGTGCTTGCTTCATCGATTAAGCAGGTGCATGATGAGTGCAGTTAATCGATAAAGCGTCGATCTGCGAGGAGGCGACCGTGCCGAAGTCCGTGACCCTGAAGGACGTCGCCGCCAAGGTCGGCGTGACGTCCGCCGCCGCGAGCATGGCCCTCGCCGGACACGAGCGGATCAGCGAGCGGACCCGGGCCGCCGTCCGGCAGGCCGCAGCCGAACTCGGCTACGTCCCGAGCTCCGCCGGTCGTGCTCTCCGCAGCCAGCGCGCCGACGCCGTCGCGCTGATCGTGCCGAACTCGTCCACCCACGTGTTCGGCCACATGTACTTCATGCACGTCCTCACGGGCATGTCCACCGCCGCGAACGCGCACGACGCCCAGGTGATCGTGTCGACGAACGCCGACACGTCCACCGGCGGGGTCGCGTACGAGCGGGTCATGCGGTCGCGGACGGCCGACGGCGCCATCGTCACGAGCGCCGCGATCGACGACGACCACGTGCAGGGACTCGTCGCGAGCGGGCTGCCGGTCGTCCTCATCGGCAACTACCCGCACCTCGCCGACGCCGTCTCCGTCGGGATCGACGACGTCACCGCGACCGAGCGGCTCGTCGACCACCTCGTGACCGAGCACGGACGACGACGGCTGCTGCACGTCACCGGCACGCTCGACCACCAGACCGGCATCGACCGCCGCGACGGGTTCCTCCGCGCGGCCGCCGCACACGGCGTCGACGACGTCTCCGTCGTCGAGGGCGACCTGTCCGAGGAGTCCGGCGCCGCGGCCGTCGAGCAGGTGCTCCGCGACCACCCGGACGACCTGCCGGACGCGATCGTGTTCGCGAACGACGACATGGCGGTGGGTGGGCTCCGGGTCCTCCGCCGCGCGGGCGTCCGCGTGCCCGAGGACCTCTCCGTCGTCGGGTTCGACGACTTCGGCCTCGCACGCGTGACCACGCCCGGCATCACGACCGTCCGCGTCCCCGCGGAGGAGATGGGGCGGATCGCCACCGAGCGCCTCTTCGACCTCGTCGACGGCCGGCCGAGGCGCGGCCGACACACCGAACTCCCGGTCGAGATCGTCCTCCGCGGATCCTGCGGTTGCGACGACGACCCCGGACAGTCCGCCCCCTGACCCACCCCGACCCGCACCCACCCCTCCCCATCCCACCCACAGCGCACTCGATCGACCCCGAACACCGACCCGCGCACCCGTAACGCAAAGGAGCGTTCGAAGATGAAGCACGCACGCACGACCCTCGCGGTCGTCTCCGGTGCCGCCGCCATGGCCCTCGTCCTGACCGGCTGTTCCGCCGGCGGCAGCGCCGACACGAGCGGCCCCGTCACCCTCAAGGTCTGGACCGGCTTCACCGGCGGCGACCGACCCGGCTACGCCACCATCGTCAAGGACTTCGAGAAGGCGCACCCGGACATCTCGGTCCAGATGACCGTCCAGCCGTGGGACACCATCCAGCAGAAGCTCCCCTCGGCGTGGCTGACCGGGCAGGGCCCCGACGTCGCGGCGGTGAGCTCCGACCCGAACGCCGTGGCGCAGTACGTCAAGACCAACTCGGTGCTGCCGATCACCGAGACCGGCAGCGGGGACGGCAAGATCAACACCTCCGAGTTCGCGCCCGGCACCGTCGACGAGTTCACCTACGACGGCAAGCTGTACGGCGTCCCGGCCAACTTCGCGACGCTCAGCCTGTACTACAACAAGAAGCTCTTCGAGCAGGCGGGCATCACGAACCCGCCGACGACCGTGCAGGAGATGGCGGCGGACGCGAAGAAGCTCACCACCGGCGGCAAGTACGGCATCGCGCTCGCGGACAACCAGACGATCCAGATGTGGCCCGTCCTCCAATGGCTCGAAGGCGGCGACATCGTGACCGCCAAGGGGTGCAGCGCCGTCCAGACGAGCGCCGGGCAGCAGAGCCTGACGACCTGGGGCGACCTCGTCGCGAAGGACAAGGTCAGCCCGGTCGGTCTCACCGGCGCGGAGGCGGACTCGCTGTTCTCCGCCGGCAAGGCCGCGATGGAGATCAACGGTCCGTGGGCGGCCCCCGGCTACAAGTCGGCCGGCATCGACCTCGGCATCGTCAAGGTCCCGGTCGGCGTGGACGGCAAGTCGACCACCCTCGGCTCGATCGCGCCGCTGTCGATCTCCGCGAAGACGAAGTACCCGAAGCAGGCGCAGGAGTTCCTGGCCTACTGGACGTCCAAGACCGCCCAGGAGAAGTTCTCACTGCAGACGGGCTTCCCGCCGCTGCGCACCGACCTCTCCGACGACGCGAAGCTCAAGGCCGACCCGACCGTCTCGGTCTTCGCCAGCCAGGTCGGCGACTCCCGTCTCTACCTGCCGCACGTCACGAACGCGACGAAGGTCGACTCCGACGCGTACGTCCCGATGATCGGCAAGATCACGCGGGGCACCTCCGTCGCCTCGGCGACGAAGGAAGCCGCGCAGACGATCGACGGCCTCACCGGTTGCAGCCAGTGACCGACCAGCTCACCGGGTCGGCCCCGTCACGCGGCGCGCGTGACGGGGCCCCCGCCCCCGCAGGCGGACGCCAGGCGCGGGTCACCCGACGCCGTCCGCGCCGCTTCCAGCCCGCCTGGCTCTTCATGGCGCCGTCGCTGCTGATCCTCGGTGTCTTCGTCCTGTTCCCGATCCTGCGGTCCCTCTACTACTCGTTCTTCGACTGGACGGTCGGCGCGGCGTCGCAGCCGTTCGTGGGGTTCGGCAACTACGTCAAGCTCTTCCACGACCCGCAGTTCTGGAACGCCCTGCGGGTGACGCTCGAGTACACGGTCGTCTCCGTCGTCCTGCTCGTGGTGCTCGGGTTCGTCGCCGCCCTGCTCCTGCAGCGTGACACCCTGCTCAACCGCATCGTGCGCTCGGTGTTCTTCTTCCCGACGATCGTGTCGCTCGTCACGATCGGCCTGGTCTGGAAGTTCCTGCTCGACCCGGACATCGGGCTCGTCGGTGGTCTCACCGCGCTGTTCGGCCTGCCGAGCGTCGCCTGGCTGCAGTCCACCTCGCTCGCACTGCCGACGGTGATCTTCGTGTCCGTCTGGAAGAGCATCGGGTTCGCGATGATCCTGTTCATCGCCGGCCTCAAGGGCGTCCCCGCCGAACGGTACGAGGCCGCCGAGCTCGACGGCGCGAACCGCTGGCAGACCGTCTGGCGGATCACCCTGCCGAGCATCCGTCCCACGTTGCTCTTCACCTCGATGATCCTGACGATCCAGTCGTTCCAGGTGTTCGACCTCGTCTACGTCATGACCGGAGGTGGCCCGGTGTTCGCCACCGACTCGCTCGTGAACCTGCTCTACCGCGACGGGTTCGTCAACTACCAGACCGGCTACGCGTCGGCCATCTCCTGGGTCCTCTTCGTGATCATCATGCTCATCTCGCTCCTGCAGCTCCGACTCTTCCGCTACGACGATGTCGACTGACGCACTCACCCGGCGACCGCCCGTGGCGGAGCCGACCCGCGCCTCCAGTCCGGACGCCGACCGGCGGCGGCGACACGGCCACCGGAGCGGCCTCGTCGTCACCGGCTCCGTCCTGAAGTGGGTCTACCTGGGCATCGGGCTGGTGTTCGCGCTCGTCCCGTTCATCTGGATGGTCAGCGGCTCCTTCCGGTCCGAGGCGGACCTGTTCGGCCACCCCGCGTCGCTCCTGCCGACCAGCATCACGCTGCACGGCTACGAGGGCGTCTGGTCACAGCTGCCGTTCCTGCGGCTGTTGCTCAACTCGTTCGTGTTCACGGCCGTGACGACCGTGCTGACGCTGCTGTTCGACTCGATGTGTGCCTACGCGCTCGCGCGGATGCGGTTCGTCGGGCGGAACGTCGCGTTCGTGCTCGTCATCGCGACGCTCATGGTGCCGTTCCAGGTGACGCTCATCCCGGTGTTCGTGGAGCTGTTCCACCTCGGCTGGCTCAACACCTACCAGGGACTCATCATCCCGCGGGCGACCAGCGCGTTCGGGATCTTCCTGTTCCGGCAGTTCTTCATCGACATCCCGCCGGAGCTCGACGAGGCGGCGCGGATCGACGGTGCCGGCCACTGGCGGATCTACTGGCAGGTGATCCTGCCGCTCGCGAAGCCCGCGATCGCGACCGTCGCCGTGCTCAACGGGATGGCGCTGTGGAACGACCTGCTCTGGCCGCTCGTCGTGAGCACCTCCAACGACATGCTGACCCTGCCGGCGGGCCTGACGCTCTTCGGCGGGGCGCACGTCACCGACCACGCCGTGCTGCTCGCCGGCGCGGTGATCTCCCTCGTACCGATCGCCCTCGGGTTCTTCTTCGCGCAGAAGTACTTCGTCGCCGGGGTCGCGACGTCAGGGCTGAAGTGAACCGGGCGTTCGCGCCGGGCACCTTCACCTGGGCGCTCGGGATCGAGGACACCTGCGTGTACCCGCCGGCCCGTTTCGTGATGGCGCCGCTCGACGAGCACCGTCTCACCGGGCACGACACCGCTTGGCGCGCCGACCTCGACGCCGTCCGCGACCTCGGTGCGACCGCCCTGCGGTACGGGGTCGACTGGCCACGCGTCCACCTCGGCCCGGACCGGTACGACTGGACCGTGCTCGACGAACGGCTGGCACACGCGGCGGCGGGCGGTGTCACGGTGATCGCCGACCTCGTGCACTACGGGACACCGACGTGGCTCGACGGCTCCTTCGCCGACCCGCGCTACCCGGAGGCGATCGCGTCGTTCGCGGGTGCGTTCGCGGCGCGCTACGCGGGGGTGGTCGACCACGTCACGCCGCTCAACGAACCGATCACGACGGCCTCGTTCGCCGGACTGCGCGGCGTGTGGCCGCCGGCGCTGACCGGCTGGGACGGGTGGACCCGGGTCGTGCTCGGCATCGCCGCGGGGATCCAACGCACGATCGAGGCCGTCCGCGACGCCAACCCGGACGCCGTGATCCTGCACGTCGAGGCGAGTTCCCTGGTCGAGGCCGGGGACGCCCACACCGAGACCCTGGCCGAGACGGCCCTGCTCGAGGTGCTCGGGACCGTGCCGACCGACCTCGTGACGGGCCGCGTCACGCCCGACCACGAGGTGTACCCGTGGCTCCTCGAGCACGGCGCCACCGCTGCGGAACTCGACGCGCTCGTCGACGGCGCCGTCACCCTCGACCTGCTCGGCGTGAACTACTACCCGGACCTCACCCCGCGGCGGCTGACCACCGAAGCAGGACGGGTCGTGCAGCGCGCGCACGACCGCTGGGCCGACGGGCTCGCGGACGCACTCCGGCGCTTCGACGCACGGTACGGGCTGCCGATGGTCGTCACGGAGACGTCCATCGAGGGCGTCGACGAGCTCCGGACGTCCTGGGTGCACGACGCCGCAGACGCCGTGCGCGACCTCGCCGCCGACGGCCTCGACGTGCGGGGGCTCACGTGGTGGCCGCTGTTCGACTTCGTGGACTGGTCGTACGCCTCCGGAGGACGCAACGTCGAGGAGTTCGAACTCCCGCCCGAGGTCGTGGCGGAACGCGCGGCGAGCGACCGGAAGACGCCGTACCTCCGACGGATGGGGTTGATCCGGCTCGACGAGGCGGCCGACGGGACGCTCGGACGCGTCCGCACCCCGGCCGCCGAGGCGTTCCGGCGGCGGGCCACGCAGGACGCGCGTGCTCCCGGGCCACCCACGGTGGGCGGGGACGACGGTGTCGGCGGAGCGGCAGCCGGGCACGCCGATGTCATCCCCGCGGCGGACTCCGCGCGAGCGCCTCGTCCCTAGACTCGTCGCCGACGGACCGCTCGACGATCGGAGGACGACGTGTTCGAGAACCTCGCAGGTGCACACCTCCTGGTCATCCTGGTGGTCGTCGCGCTGGACGTGCTCGCGCTCGTGCAGGTGTGGCGGGACCGCCGCCGGAGCGACGTCGTCAAGGTGGTCTGGACGGTGCTCATCCTCGCCCTGCCGATGGTCGGCATCGTCGGGTGGGCCGTGAACTGGCTGCTGGGTCGCGCTGCCGACCGGCTGCAGCGCTCCGGCGACGGCGGGGCGTAGAGGCGGTGTCCTCCCGGCTCCGACGCCAGGCCCCGGCCGTCGTCCTCGCCCTGCTCGCGGCGTGTGCGGTCGTGGTCGCGCTGGTGGCCGACCACGCGGCGTGGCCGTTGGCGCCGGCGTTCCCGTGGCACAGCGGCGACTACGCGTACGTGGCCACGACGACCCGGTGGGAGCTCGCGCAGGCGGCGAGGACGATCGCGTGGGGATCGGCGGTCCTCGCGGGC
Organism: Curtobacterium sp. 22159; assembly: GCF_052045775.1. Classification (NCBI taxonomy): domain Bacteria; kingdom Bacillati; phylum Actinomycetota; class Actinomycetes; order Micrococcales; family Microbacteriaceae; genus Curtobacterium; species Curtobacterium sp. 22159. Next base: position 295,479 of record NZ_JBQEPN010000003.1, on the reverse strand, counting down.
CTGCTGGTACTCGCCTCGTCGGCCGCGGCCGCGGCTCGGCGTCGACGCGCCTGAGCCCACGGCGGGGGTCCCGACGGGGTGTGCGGGTGCCGGACGGGAGGCGCGGTTCCCGCCCGGTGAGGAGCCCCCGGTCGTCCTCGTGCCCCGTCGGTCAGCGCCGGTCGCCCCCGTCAGGACGCGGTCGTGACCGGCGCCCCGCTGGGCTGCCGGGTCAGGACGCGGTCGTCACCGGTGCCCCGCTGGAGCGCCGCACCACCAGCCGGACCGGCAGCACGTGGTGCCGGGCGGGCGCGTCGTCCCCGCCGATCCGGGCCAGGAGCTCCTCCGCGCCCACCCGACCCATCTCGTCCGGGTCGTGCGCGACCACCGTGATCCCGAGGACGTCGGCCAGGTCGAAGTCGTCGAACCCGACCAGGGCGGGCGCGTCCGGGCGTCCCGCGAGGACCCCGAGCGCTCCGGTGGTGATGCGGTTGTTCGTGGTGACGATCGCCGTCGGCGGGTCCGCCTCGGCGAGGAGCGACGTCGTCGCCTCGGCTGCCGCTCGGACGTCGTGGGAGCCGCTGCGGACGTACCGTTCCCAGTCACCACCGACGGCCTGGCGCATCACGTCGCGGAAGCCGTCGATGCGCTCGCGGTGCGTGGAGAGCCGGCTGAGGTCGCCGACGAGGCCGATGCGCCGGTGCCCGCGTTCGAGCAGGTGCCCGACCGCCTGGCGCATGCCGTCCGCGTTGTCGAGCACCACGGTGTCGGCGTCGACGTCGGTGGGCGCGCGGTCGAGGAACACGACGGGCGTGCCGCGTCGGCGTTCCTCGTCGAGCTGCGCGTGGTCGTCGTCGGCGGAGACCACGAGCAGGCCGCTGACACGCCGGTCGACGAGCTGCGTGACGAGAGTGCGTTCGCGGGCGGGTTCCTCGTCGTTCGAGGCCGAGAGCAAGCTGTACCCGGGGTCGCGGAGCGCGTGCTCGGCGCCGCGGGCGATGCGCGAGTAGAAGGGGTTCGCGACGTCTCCGGTGATCAGCCCGATGGTCGCGGAACGGGCACCGGCGCGGAACTCCCGGGCGAGCGCGTTCGGGCGGAACCCGAGTTCCTCGGCGGCGGCGAGCACCCGCGCGGCGGTGTCGGCGGCGACGTACCGCTCCCCGTTGACGACACGGGAGACGGTCTTCATGCTGACCCCGGACCGCTCGGCGACCGCTTGCAGGGTCGGGCGTGGGTTGCTCACACCGCCATCGTACGGTTGTCCGGAATCCTCAGGACCTCTTGACACTGTTCACACGGAACGGATAGAAACAGCGGGTGTGACAACGCTGTCATGGTCGACGCGGCGTCACCTCCTCCTCCATCCCGAAAGGTGACGATGACGTCATTCGGCTCCCGGCGCGGCCGGGCCATGCACGAGATCAGGAGCGCGTTCGGCGGGTTCGCCACGCGCGCGACCGCGGTCGTGGTCGGCGCGGCGATCGCCTCGTCCGGCGCCCTGGTCGCAGCGGCACCCGCGCACGCTGCTCCCTCCGCCTTCACCACCTCGTTCGAGAGCGGCGACGCACAGCCTCTCGCGAACACCCCGCTCACCCCGTCCACGACGGTGACCGGTTCGACGCTCCCCGTCGGCAGTCTCCTCGGACACGTGACGAACGTCACTGCCGACGCGGAGAACCCGCCGAACGAGGTCGCCGCCAACCTCGCCGACGGCAACGCCGGGTCGAAGTGGCTGGCGTTCCAGCCCACCGGCGTGATCACGTACCAGCTCGACCAGGCCGAGACGCTCCGGAAGTACTCGCTCACGAGTGCGAACGACTCGCCCGGTCGCGACCCGGCGGCGTGGACGCTCGCCGGATCGGACGACGGATCGACGTGGACGACGGTGGACACGCAGTCCGGGCAGGCGTTCTCCGGCCGGGGGAAGACGAACGACTACACGGCCGCGACGCCCGGTTCGTACTCGCAGTACCGGCTGACCATCACGAAGAACAGCGGTGACGGACTCACGCAGCTCGCCGACTGGAGCATCTCCGACGGCTCGACGACCCCGCCGCCGCCCAGCCCGATGGTGACGCAGGTCGGCAACGGACCCGTCTCGGGCTACAACATCCGCTCGACGGTCGGGTTCAGCGGGACGAAGGCGCTCCGCTACTCCGGTGCCCACGTCACCACGGGCGAGGCCAGCGCCACCAACGTGCTGTACGACGACGTGTCACTGCCGATCACCGCCGACACGGAGCTCAGCTACAAGCTCTTCCCGGAGCTCGGCGGCGACACGACGTACCCGCCCACCTACGCCGCCGTCGACCTGCAGCTCTCCGACGGCTCCCTCGTGTCGGCCGACCCGGAGGTCACCGACGAGAACGGCAACCGGGTGTCCGCGAAGGCGCTCGGTGACGCGAAGGTGTTCTTCGCCGACCAGTGGAACTCCATCCGGATCCCGCTCGGCGCCCTCGCCGGCAAGACGGTCACCAAGGTGCTGTTCACGTACGACGACGACGCCGCGGGCACCAGCGCCGCGACGAAGTTCCAGGGGTGGGTCGATGACATCCGCATCGACCCGGCCGCCGAACGCATCGACGGCAGCAGCCTCACGAACTACGTGGACACCCGCCGCGGGACGAACTCGTCCGGCAGCTTCTCGCGGGGCAACAACATCCCCGCAGCGGCCGTGCCGAACGGGTTCAACTTCTGGACCCCGATGACGAACGCGTCGAGCGAGTCGTGGGAGTACTCGTGGCAGTCGGACAACAACGGCGCCAACCTCCCGCAACTGCAGGCGCTCGGCGTCTCCCACGAGCCGAGCCCCTGGATGGGTGACCGCGACCAACTCGCGATCATGCCGTCGAACTCCGGATCGACCCCGAACGCATCCCTCTCGGCACGCGCCCTGGCGTTCGACCACAACGACGAGGTGGCCCGACCGGACCTCTACTCGGTGAAGACCCAGTCCGGGCTCGTCGCCGAGGTGACGCCGAGCGACCACGGCGCCGTCCTCCGGTTCGCGTTCCCGCAGGACAGCGGCAGCGTCGTCTTCGACAACGTCGGCTCGGACGAGAAGACGTCGGTCACGGTGGGATCGGACGGCGAGGTCTCCGGCTGGACCCAGGGCGGCTCCGGCCTCTCCGTCGGTGCCACCCGGATGTTCTTCACCGGCACGTTCGACCACGCACCGACGACGACCGGCACCGCGGCGGGCGACCGCAGCAGCGCCCGGTACGCGTCGTTCACCGGACTGACCGGCGACCACGTCGTCGAACTCCGGCTCGCGACCTCGTTCATCTCGCTCGACCAGGCACGGCACAACGCCGCCCTCGAGCTCACCGGCAAGACGTTCGACCAGGTGCAGCAGGCCGCGGCCTCACAGTGGAACGACCGGCTCGGCGTCGTCACGGTGCCGCAGTCGGCAGCGAGCGACTCGCAGCTGCAGGCCCTCTACGGCTCGCTCTACCGGATGAACCTCTACCCGAACTCGCAGTTCGAGAACACCGGTTCCGCCGGGTCGCCCGTCTACCGGCACGCCAGCCCGAACGTGACCCCGACCGGCACCGCGACGGACACGACCACGAACGCCGTCGTCAAGGACGGCAAGGTGTACGTCAACAACGGGTTCTGGGACACGTACCGCACCGTGTGGCCGCTCTACTCGATGCTCTACCCGAAGGTGGCGCAGGAGCTCGTCGACGGGTTCGTGCAGCAGTACCGCGACGGCGGGTGGACGCCGCGGTGGTCGTCCCCGGGCTACGCCGACCTCATGACGGGCACCAGCTCGGACGTGGCGTTCGCGAACGCCTACGTCGACGGCGCGGTGGACACGAAGACGGCCCTCGACGCGTTCGACGCCGGGTTCCAGAACGCCACCACCGTGTCGAACGTCTCCGGAGCCGGTCGCAAGGCGCTCGACCAGTCCGCCTTCCTCGGGTACGTCCCCGACTCGCTCGGCGAGAGCGTCTCGTGGGGTCTCGAGGGCACGATCAACGACTACGGTCTCGCGAAGATGGCCGAGAAGCTCGCGACCGACCCGGCCACGCCGGCGGACCGCGTCGACGAGCTCAAGGCCGACGCTGCGTACCTCGCCGACCGCTCGAAGGACTACGTCAACCTGTTCGACGCCGACGCCGGGTTCTTCCAGGGGCGCGACGCGAACGGTTCCTTCCAGGTCGCCGCGAAGGACTTCGACCCCGCCGAGTGGGGTGGTGCCTTCACCGAGAGCGACGGGTGGAACTTCGCCTTCCACGCGCCCTTCGACGTGCAGGGCCTGGCAGGGCTGTACGGCGGTGACGACCAGCTCATCGCCAAGCTCAAGGAGTTCTACGCCACCCCGGAGACGGCCGAGGACGTCGGCTCGTACGGCGGCCAGATCCACGAGATGCTCGAGGCGCGCTCGGTCCGGATCGGGCAGCTCGGCATGAGCAACCAGGTCTCGCACCACATCCCGTACATCGCCGCCGCAGCCGGGGATCCGTCCCTCACGCAGCAGGTCGTCCGGGAGAGCACGCGGCGCCTGTTCGTCGGCAGTGACATCGGGCAGGGCTACACCGGCGACGAGGACAACGGCGAGATGTCGTCGTGGTTCGTGTTCTCCGCGCTCGGCTTCTACCCGCTGGCGCAGGGCTCCGGCCAGTACACGATCGGGTCCCCGCTGTTCTCGAAGGCGACCGTCCACCTCGACGGCGGTGACCTGCAGATCGACGCGGCGGGCAACAGCGCGTCGAACGTGTACGTCCAGTCGGCCTCGTTGAACGGGAAGCCGCTCGACCGCGCAGTGGTGTCGCAGGCCGACATCGCGAAGGGCGGCTCGCTCGACTTCACCATGGGGTCGCAGCCGTCCACGTGGGGCAACGGGAAGACGCAGGGCGCCGACGGGCTCGACACCCCTGCCGAGGCACCGAAGCCCCTCGTCGACGCGACGACCACCGGGTACGGCGAGACGACGAGCGACGACGGCACCGCCACCGGCGCGCTGACCGACGACGAGTCCCTCACCGCGACGACCTTCGGCACCGCCACCCCGGCGATCACCTGGAAGTCGGCGCAGGGGCCGGTGACCGTGGACCAGTACACGCTCACGACCGCCTCCAGCGGCACCCGACCGACGTCGTGGAAGCTCGAGGGCTCCAGCGACGGCACCACGTGGGTCCCGCTGTCCACGGTGCCGAAGGCAGGCTTCACCGCACCCCTGCAGACCCGTCCGTTCACGATCGCGCACCCGGCCGCCCTGTCGTACTACCGACTCTCGGTGACCGGCACGGACACCGGGAAGGCGCCGAGCATCGGTGAGTTCGAACTGCTCGCCGACAGCGGAGCCACGACCGCCGCGTTCTCGGTCACCGCGACGCCGGGACTCACGGCCGAGGTCGGGAAGCCCTTCACCGGGAACCTCGCGGCGATCACCGGGCCGGGCACCTCGGCGTCCGACTACACGGTGACGGTCGACTGGCAGGACGGCGCGGGGCCGAAGGCGGTGACGCCGACGAAGTCGGCGCTCGGCGCGTGGGAGGTCCCCGGCGACCACGTGTTCGCCACCGCCGGTGCGCACACGGTCCACGTCGTCGTCCGCTCCGGCACGGCGATGGCGAGCACCGACGTGCCGGTGATGGTCTCGCGGACCGCACCGAGCCTCCAGGGCGCCTTCGACAACGTCTGCCTGGGTGACCCGGGCCAGGCGGGGAACTGCGACTTCGAGGGCCGCGGGTTCTCGCGGTCGGCGCTCGCCGCCGACGGCTTCGTCCAGGGGCGGTCCAACGCGGTCCCCGGTACGGACCTGACGTTCGACCTGCCGGCGGTCACCCCGGGTGACCCCGACAACGCCACGAACGACGGGCAGACCATCCCCGTGCCGACCGGCACCGGCATCACCGAGCTGTCGCTCGTCGGCACCGCCAACGAGCGCGGGCAGCAGCTGCAGGGCACCGTCACCTACGCGGACGGCAGCACCGACGTGCTCCCGATCGCGTTCGGCGACTGGACCGCCTCGGTGGCCGCACCGCAGTTCGGTGACACGCTCGTCGCGACGAGCGACCACCGCACCGTGGGCGTGAACGGGTCGGACACCACGAAGGCGGGCATCTTCGCCACACCGGTGTTCACGGTCCCGGCGGGCAAGCAGGCGGTCTCGATCACCCTGCCCGCAGCGGTCGGCACCCCGACCGGCCAGGGTCGCATCCACGTCTTCGCGATCGCCACGAACGGCACCCGCGTGCCCGTGGCACCGCTCGCGGCGACGCCGGGCGCGACGCTGACGGGGACCGCCGGCAAGCAGGTCACCGGCACCCTCGCGACCGCGACGGGAGGCGCGATCGGCACCGGCACCACGACCGCCACGGTCAACTGGGGTGACGGCACGCCGCTCGAGCAGGCCACGGTGACCGTCGCGAACGGCACCGCGACCGTCACCGGGAAGCACACCTACACGGCGGCCGGCAAGGTCACCGCGGTGGTGACGGTCGACGACAGCACGGGGAGCGCCAGCGTGCGCACCCCGGTCGAGATCGCCGCGGCGCCGGTCTGGCACACGTCGCTCACGACCTCCGCGGGGTCCGGTGTCCGGCCTGGAGGCGCGGTGCACGTCACCGGCGCCGGCTTCGCCCACGGCGAGTCGGTCGCGGTCAGCCTGGACGGCTCCGCCGTGCGGGTGCCGGTGACGGCGGACGCGTCCGGTCGGCTCGCGTTCGACGTGCGGGCGCCGGGCCGACCCGGGAACCACGCGGTGTCCGCGCTCGGTGCGCAGTCGCAGACCGTCGCCAGCGCCACGTTCCGGGTCGTCACGCCCGGCTCCGGCGGCGGCCACGGTGGCGGCACCGGTGGTGGTCACGGGCACTGGTCGCCCGAGTTCCACCTGCTGGCGGCCTCCGGCACCGAGGGCACCGTCGTCGGCTTCAGCGGCAGCGGCTTCGCGGCGGGCGAGCACGTGGGCCTGACGCTGCACAGCACGCCGATCGCCCTCGGGACGGCCACGGCGAACGCCGACGGGATCGTCTCCGGCACCTTCGCCGTGCCGACGGCGGCCACCCCCGGCGTGCACGAGGTCGTCGCGCTCGGCACCAGCTCGGACGTCGCCGTGACCGCGGCGTTCCGGGTGCTGGCCCGGCCCGCGGCCGACGCCGGTCGGGCACCTGCCGACCCGGGCAGCTGGGACGGCCTGGCGTACACCGGCAGTGACGTGGACCCGGTCCGCTGGGGCCTCGTCGCCGGGGTGCTCGTCGCGGCCGGCGCGGCGCTCGCCGGGGCGGTCGTGGTCGTCCGGCGTCGTCGGAGCCGGCTCGGGTAGTCGGGAAGCCCGAGCCGACACGGGCCGGGGGAACGGGGCGCCGGGCGTCCCGTCCTCCCGGCCCGTCGGTGCGTCGCGGGTGGCCGCTACAGCAGGTGTCCGCCGCTCGCGACCTGGATCGTGACGACGGCCGCCAGGAACACGACCACCACGCCGACGAGGGTCGCGAGCGCGGCGGGCCAGCCACGGCGACGGCGACGGCGCCGTACGACCGTCCAGCAGGACCCGAGGACCAGGACGACGAGCGTGGCCGCCGGGTGCCCCCAGACCACCGGTGAGGCCGCTCGCGGATGGCAACCCGCGGGCGGGGCGGTCAGAACCGGGTCGAGCCGCGCGACCGGTGTGGTCGACCGTCGGGATCCACCGCGAGCCGCGCCAGCGGGCGCGCCCACAGACGCTGGAGCGCCGAGACCGGCTCCGGCTCGTGCTGCCGGACCCTGCCCGCCGGCCGAGGCCCGTGCTGACCGTCCTCGTACCAGTGGTCGAGCGCCCGGGCCTGTGACCGCCACCGGGCGAGGAGTTCCGCGCCCGTGCCGTCGAGCCGTTCGTCGTCGGTCGTCGTCGCCAGGTGCTCGGCCCAGAGCTCGTGGCGCAGGTCCCGCGCCAGGGAGCCGTCACCGTCCGACGTGTCCACCACGGCGCAGGTGAGCTCGCTGTCGGAGGTCCACGACCGGCGGTTGAAGTTGTCCGAGCCGATCGTGAACCACTCGTCGTCCACGATGCAGACCTTCGCGTGGATGTAGATCGGTCGGCCGGACTCGTGCTCGAGGTCGAAGACGCCCACCCGGTCGGGGGCGGTCCGACGGAGGGTCCGGATCGCCTCGATCTGTCCCAGGCGCGCGGGCGGCCCACCGAGGGCATCGTCCGAGTTCGGGTACCGCGGCACGAGCACGATCACGCGGAGGTCCCGGTTCCGCTCGAGTGCCTCCGCGATGCCGCTCGCGACCTCCCGTGACCAGAGGTACTGGTCCTCGATGTACAGCAGGGACCGGGCGCGGCCGAACGCCTTCGCGTAGGCCCGGGCGATGCTTCGCTCACCCTCGGGTGCGAACGGGAACGGCGGGTGCTTCACGCCGTAGGTGCGCAGGAGCTGGACGGCGTGGTCACCGGCGGGCGGGGGCGGCGGGGTGCGCTCCGGCAGCGGCTCCGGGCGACGCGGCATGTGCGCGAGACGCTGCAGGAGCATCCGGTACGGCAGGCTCCGGTCGAGCGGGTGCGGGTCGTCCCACCGCTCCGCGAACACCGCGAGGACGTCGGCCACCACCGGTCCGCGCAGTTCCGTCGACGCGTCGTGCCAGGCCGGGCGCTTCCCGTAGCGGGCGTCGATCGACACCGGCTGCGGGTCGCCGTGGTGGTCGGCGTCGTCCCGACGGCTGTGGCACAGGTCGATGCCGCCGACGAAGGCCACGTCGCGGGACGGGTCGTCGCGGTGCTGGATGACGAAGAACTTCTGGTGGTGCGACCCGAACATGCGGACCCGCTGGTCGAGGAGCACCTCGCCGCCGGCGTCGTTGATCTTCCGGCCGAGCAGTTCGTTCGACCGGGCGCTGATCGATGCCGAGACCCGTTCGCCGTGTGAGCGCCAGATGAGTCCGCGCACCTCGACGCCCGCGCGGGCACGGTCGGCGAGCAGGTCCCCGATCGTCGGGCCGTCCGGCAGCATCCGTTCGTCGGCGTCGCCCCGCCAGTCGGTGAACCACACCCGGTCGCCGGGGCCGAGCGCGGACAGTTCGGCGTGGATGCGGTCGAAGTAGGGAGCGCCGTGGACCAACGGGCGGACGAGGTTGCCCTCGGACCACGCGAGGGCGTTGGTGGCCGCGGCGGCATCGGAGCTGCCCGCCGCACGCGCGCCGGAGTGCACGTCGGTAGCGAGGTTGCCTCGCTCGTCCCGCGAGAGGAACCAGTCACGGGGTCCGGTGCGCACACCCGAACAGTACGGGACAGCGCCGCTGTCGGGTACGCGGTGTCCGTCCTCGCCGGTCGAGCACGTCGTCAGGGACGGCGGCCGGGCAGCGGGAGCACACGCTCCCGGTCCCACGGTTCCGCCCAACCGAGGCGCTCGAACAGGGCGTCGAGCAGCATCGCGGTGAACCCCCAGGCGACGTGCGTCCCGGCGCCGGTGTCGATGGTGAACGCCGGTCCGCGCCACTCCCGACCGTCGCGGCGGACCACCGTCACGCCACGGTGCGCGGGGTCGACCAGGTCGGCCACCGGTGCGCGGAAGACGTCGGCCGATTCCGCTTCGTCCACGACCCGCACCGGGGAGGAGGCGCGCCACCACCCGAGCACGGGCGTGACGAGGTGTCGTGAGAACGCGAGCGGCACCGGTTCGAGCGCTCCGAGGACGTCCACGCCCGCGGGGTCCAGCCCGGTCTCCTCGTTCGCTTCGCGGAGCGCTGCGGCGACCGCGTCCGCGTCCCCCGGGTCGATCCGTCCGCCGGGGAACGCGACCTCGCCGGGGTGGGCGCGGAGCGTCGTGGCGCGGGCGAGCAGCAGGACGTCGAGGTCCCGCGTCACGGGGGCGCCCGTAGCCCGTGCGGCGGGGACGCCGTCGAGCGGCCCGAACAGGATGAGGACCGCGGCGCGACGCGATGCCGCGGGCACCGACGAGTTCGGCACGAGCGAGGGGGCGCCGGGGCGGACGAGCGCCAACAACTCCTCGCGCGCTGTGTCCACGGACTCAGCCTAGGCGCCGCGCTGCGGGGTTCCCCGTCGCTCGCCGGATCGCGCCGCTGGAGGGACTCCCGAACAAAACCTTTCGCGAGTCGGTTTCTGCTGCTACAGTCCCGATCACCTACCAGCACTAGGTATTCAGTGGGCACTGGCGCCCCCGATGGCTCGAGGAGGAGTCATGTCGACACCGACGTCGGACGAAGAACGCGGCATCGCATCCACGGCATCGCCGGAGAGCACCGCAGCCGCGGCGTTCACGGCCGAGGGCATCACGCAGCCCGTCGCCACGCAGAAGGTCACGGGTGGCTACCTCTGGGGCTGAGCCTCGCGCAGTTCGGTCTGTTCGCCGCCCTGCTCACCCCGGTGTTCGTGAGCATGTCGCTCAAGGCGTCCCAGATCAACCCGGCGCACCCCGAGGTGGTCGTCGGCGCCGTGCTCCCGATCGGCGCGTTCGGTGCACTCCTGGCGAACCCGCTCGCCGGTGCGCTGTCCGACCGGACCCGCACCCGCTGGGGTCGGCGTCGCCCCTGGATGGTCGGCGGCCTGGTCGTCTTCGTCGCCGCCCTCGTGTGGCTCGCCGTCGCGGACGACCAGCTCCAGTTGACGCTCGGCTGGCTCGTCGCGCAGGTGTCGGCGAACGCGGTCCTCGCGACGCTCACGGCGTCGTTCGCGGACAACGTCCCCGAGTTCCAGCGTGGCAAGGCATCGAGCGTCATCGCCCTCGCGCAGAACGTCGCGATCCTCGCGGGCATCTACCTCGCCGTGTACCTGGTCGGCAACATCCCGGTGCTGTTCATCGCCCCGGGCGTCCTGGCGATCGTCCTCATCCTGGTCTACTGCGTCGTCGCGAAGGACGAGCTGCCGACCTACCGGCTCAAGAAGTTCACCTGGCTCAACCTCGTCTCGTCGTTCTGGACCAACCCGATCACGAACCCGGACTTCGGTTTCGCCTGGTGGGGCCGCTTCCTCATCACCTTCGGCACGTTCATGTTCACGACGTACCGGCTCCTGTACATGCAGAAGCACCTCGGCCTGGAGGAGGGGGCAGCCGTCTCGGCCGTCGCGTTCGGTGTGCTCCTGTACACGATCGCGCTCATGGCCGCGGCCGCCGTCTCCGGGTGGGCGTCGGACCGCATCGCGCGTCGGAAGGTCTTCGTCTGGAGCTCGACCCTGCTCACCGCCGTCGGCCTCGTCATCCTCGCGCACGCCGACTCCGTCGGGACCTTCTACGTCGCTGAGGTCATCATGGGCTTCGCGTACGGCGTCTACACCGCGATCGACACCGCCCTGGTGGTCGACGTCCTGCCGAACGCCGACCGCCCGGGCAAGGACCTCGGCGTGATCAACATCGCCAACGCGCTGCCGCAGTCGCTCGCCCCGGCGGTCGGCCTCTGGCTGCTCGGCGTCGGCGGCACGGGTGAGAACTACACGCTCATGCTCTGGGGCGCCGGCATCGCGGTGGTCTTCGGCGCGCTCGCGGTCCTCCCGATCAAGTCGGTGCGGTAGCGCGGACGGGTGCCACCGGCCGCCCGGCCGTCGGTGGCCGGACCGGGGCCGGACTGGAGGCGCTGCGCACGTGGGCAGGGCGCGGAACGTGTGCAGGGCCTCCAGTCCGGTCCGTCGTCACCAGGGAACGACGCCCGCGTCCTCGAAGAAGCCGCCTCGGGGACCGTCGTCCGGCAACGTGGCCAGTCGGACGGCGGTCGCCGCGCCCTGCGTCGCCGTCCGGTCGCCCGCGAAGCCGTTGAAGTCCGTCGCGACCAGTCCCGGGCACGCCGCGTTGATGATGACCGGCGTGTCCTCGAACGCCCGTGCGTACTGCGTCGTGATCCCGTTGAGGAACGTCTTCGAGGGGGAGTAGGCGGCCATGATCGGACCGGGCTGCCGTCCGAGCGAACCCATGCTGCTCGACGCGTTCACGATGCGCGGCGCGGGGGAGCGCCGGAGCAGCGGGAGCATCGCGTTCGTCACCCGGACCACGCCGTAGACGTTCACGTCGACGACCTCGCGGACCACGTCGAGGTCGAGCGTCGTCGGGTCCTGCGTCCAGGTCACGGGGTCGAACGGGCCGGAGATGCCGGCGTTGTTCACGAGCACGTCGAGCCGCCCGAACCGCGCCTCGACGTCGGTCGCGGCCGCCGCGACGCTCGCGTCGTCCGTCACGTCGATCCGCACCCCGTGGGCGTCGACGCCCGATGCGCGCAGCCGTTCGACGGCGGCGTCACGGCTCGCGTCGTTCCGCGCCCCCACGAGCACCCGCATCCCGCGAGCACCGAGGCCCTCGGCGATCGCGTACCCGATTCCCTTGTTCGCGCCGGTCACCAGCGCGGTCGTCACGTCGTTCTCCATGGGTCGATCGTCCGTCCGGCAACCGGACGGCGTCCAACACCGATCGGGTCCGCGGTGATACCGCTCCGGCATCACCGGACGTATGGTCCTGGTGTGGACGACGTCGAGACCCGTGAGCTGCGCTACTTCGTCGCCGTCGCGGAGGAACTGCACTTCGGACGCGCGGCGCTCCGGCTCGGCATGGCGCAGCCGCCGTTGTCGCGGGCGATCCGGCAGCTCGAGGAGCGGATCGGGGTGCGGTTGTTCGACCGGGACCGTCGCGGCGTCCGCCTCACGCCGGCGGGGGCGACGCTGCTCCGCGACGCACCGGCCGCACTCGACGGCGTCCGGGCGGCGGTGCGCCGAGCCCGTCGTGCCGGAGCGCCCGTCCGGCGCCTCGTGCTCGCGACGAAGGCGGGTTCGTCGCACGAGTTCCTGCAGGCCCTGCTCGACGCGCACGCGGCCGAGGACGGCAGCACCCCGATCGACGTCGAGCTCTGCGAGATCGGCGAACAAGCGGGGCTGCTGCTCGACGGCACGGCCGACGTCGCCGTGATGCACCGGCCCTTCGACGACTTCGCCGGCATCGAGTCCGTCGACCTGTACTCCGAACCGCAGGTCGCGATCGTGCCGGCGGTGCACCCGCTCGCTCGCCGGCGGTCCCTGACGATGGCGGAGGTCTCGTCGGTGCCGGACCTGCCGATGGCACGGTGGCCGCTCGCCGACTGGACCTACCCGCCGGGGCCGGGTCCGGAGGTCCACTCCCAGGCCCAGCTGGCGCAGCTCGTCGCGCTCGGCCGCACGCTGCTCGTCATCCCCCGGTCGAGCCGCGCGTGGCAGTGGCCCGAGCACGTCGCGGTACCGGTGCTCGACGCGCCCATCGCGACGACGGTCCTCGGATGGCCGGCGGGACGGTCGACGCCCGCCGTCGAGCGGCTCGTCGAGACCGGCCTGCGGATCAGTGACGTGACGGCGACCGCGACGAGCGCCTGACCGCGTCGCCACGGCGTCCGTGCAGCGATCACCAGCGAGCGCAGCCGTTCAGTCGTGGCCCGGGTCTGCCCAGAGCCGTTCGACCGGCACGTCCCGTCCGAGCACCGCGACGGCCGCCCGGTGACCGGAGGAGAGCGCGCCCGCCACCGTCGCCGGGTCGTCGGTCCACGTCGCCTCGCCCGCCAGGTGCACCCGGCCACCGATCGGACGCGCGAGGTCGTCGTGGTCCCTCGTCGTCGACCCCGGCAGCATGTGCGCGTAGGACCCGCGCGACCAGGGGTCGTCCTGCCACGCGGTCACCGTCACCGAGGTCGGGGCGCCCACCCGCGCGCCGAACAGCCGCCGCAACTGCTCGAGCACGGACCGGGCGACCTCGTCGTTGCTCCACCCGCGGATCGCCCGCGCCGCGGGTCCGGCCGCGAACGTGAGCAGGGTGGGCACGCCGTCGAGCCGCGTCAGGTCGTACCACGAGTGCCACCACCGCCCCTCGGGCCCGAGCTGCCGGACGGCGTAGACGTCGTCGCCCCAGAACCGCTCGGGGAAGCGCAGGACGACCTTCTCGAAGGCGTTCATGCGGAGCCGCCCGAGCGCCGCACGGTGTCGTGCGGGCAGCGGCGGGTCGAAGGCGAGGACGCCGGAGTGCAGGACCCCGACCGGCACGGTGACGATCACGGAGGCCGCGCGGAACGGTCCGCGGTCGCTCGTCGCGGTCACGCCGTCGTCGTCGTGGCGGACGGACCGGACGACGTGCTCGAGTCGGACGTCCAGCCCGGTGGCCAGGTGTGCGGGCAGCGCGTCGTACCCGTCCGGGAACACGACCTCGTCACCGTCGATCGTGTCGTCGTCGAGCCCGTGCGCCGCGAGCTCGTCACCGGGCACCCCGTACTGCTCCTCGCTCCGGTGCTCGAGGTGCTCGCGGACCCGTTCGGCCCGCTCGGCGCTCCAGCCCTGCTCCGAGAGGACCCGCTCGACCACGTCGCGGTACGTGTCGGACGCCCCCGATCGTTCGATTGCCCCCACGAGCGCCCGGTCGACCGTGTGCACGTCGGCCGCGAACCGCCGGACGGCGTCGTCGTCGAGGCGTGCACCGTCCGGGCCGTGGTACGCGATCGGCCGGCCGTCGACCTGGTAGCCGCCGACGGTGAACTCGACGGTGCGCATGCCGAACGCCCGGGCAGCGTCGGCGACCGCGCTGCCGTCGATCCCGTGGATCCACGACGCCCCGAGGTCCACCGCGTGTCCGTCGCTCCGGTCCGTGTGGACACGTCCGCCGATGCGGTCCCGGGCCTCGAGCACGACGACGCGACGCCCCGCATCGGTGAGCAGTCGCGCCGCGGTGAGTCCGGCGACTCCTGCTCCGATGACGACGACGTCGGTCACCTCCATGCTGGTGCTCCTCTCGGGACTCGATCAAGATTGACACAGACAGGTGCGGAAAGCGTCGTCTGGGGATAGTTTCAGTGCGCGTATCCACGGTGATGTGGAGCGACGGCGACGGTTTCCGTCGCTCGCCATCCGACGAGGTGTGGTGGTCATGCGAGACGGACGAGTCGTGACGGTGTCGACCGAGACGGTCGGCGCGGAGAAGGGGCTGCGCCCCGGTGCCATCGGGTTGGTCGGCAGCGTCGTGATGGGCATCTCCTCCACGGCGCCGGCGTACAGTCTCGCCGCGAGCCTCGGTCTGGTCGTGGCCAGCGGCGGCGCGCTCCTCGCCGGGGTCAAGGCGCCAGCGATCATGCTGCTCGCGTTCATCCCGATGTGGATGATCGCCGTGGCCTACCAGGAGCTCAACCGCGAGGACCCCGACTGCGGCACGACGTTCACCTGGGCGACGCGGGCGTTCGGTGCGGTGACGGGGTGGCTCGGTGGCTGGGGGATCATCGCCGCCGACGTGATCGTCATGGCGAACCTGGCGCAGATCGCGGGCTCGTACGGGTACGCCTTCGTCGGCGTGGTGACCAACGACCCGGCCATCAGCGCCCTCGGTGACAGCACGCTCTGGTCGACCGTCGCGGGCGTGGCCTGGATCGCCGTGATGACGGTCATCTGCTACGTCGGCGTCGAGGTGTCGGCGCGGATGCAGTACGTCCTGCTCGGCGTGGAGGTGCTCGTGCTCGTCGTGTTCGCCGCCGTCGCGCTGGTCCGGGTGGCCACGGGCAACGGGGTGTCGGGGTCACTCGTCCCGTCCCTGTCGTGGTTGTGGCCGAGCGGCATGGACTTCGGGTCCGTGATCGCGCCGGCGATGCTCACCGCGATCTTCATCTACTGGGGGTGGGACACGGCCGTCTCGCTCAACGAGGAGACGAAGGACCCGGAGAAGACACCGGGGCGCGCCGCGGTCATCAGCACGGTCCTGCTCCTGGTCATCTACGCGCTCGTGTCGATCGCGGCGATCGCGTTCGCAGGCGTCGGGACGAAGGGCATCGGGCTCGGCTCCCAGGCGAACGCGGACGACGTGTTCTCCGCGATCGGTCCGGCCCTGTTCGGGACCTCGTTCCTCGGTCACGCGGCAATGGCCCTGCTGTCCTTCTCGATCCTCACCTCGGCGTCCGCGTCGACGCAGACGACGATCATGCCGACGGCGAGGACCTCGTTGTCGATGGCGGTCTACAAGGCCCTGCCGTCGCACTTCGCACGTATCCACAAGCGGTTCCTCACACCGACCTGGTCGACCGTCGGGATGGGCGTCGCGTCCATCGGCTTCTACGTGCTGTTCACCGTCATCTCGACGAACCTGCTCACGGCGCTGATCGGCTCGGTCGGCCTCATGATCGCGTTCTACTACGGACTCACCGGGTTCGCGTGCGTCTGGGTGTACCGCCGCACGCTGTTCACCAGCGTCCGGCACTTCCTCATGCGCGGCGTCGTCCCCCTGCTGGGCGGCCTGACGCTCGGCATCACCTTCGTGTACGGCCTCGTACAGTTCGCGCAGCCCGACTGGTTGCAGGGTGACGACGGCAAGGACGTGACCATCTTCGGCATCGGGGCGGTCGCCGTGGTCGGGGTCGGGTCGATCCTCATCGGCGCGGTCCTGATGGTGGTCTGGTGGGTGCGGTCGCCGGACTTCTTCGCCGGACGGACACTGAACGCGACGACCGGGATCCTCGTCCTCGACGCGCCGGGAGCGGGGCCGGAACCGACCGTCATCGCGCCGGACTTCTCGAACCTGCCCACGGGGAGCGTCGCGGTGGACGAGGAGACCGGGAAGCGGTTCCGACGGACCCGTTCACGACGCGACGACGGCTGACCGGAGCCTCAGCGCCGGAGGTCGCGCCGCAGCGAACGCAGCACCCGCATGAGGACGTCGAGCTTCGTCTGTCCGGCCTCGAACGGGCGGCCGAGCGTCGTGCGTGCCCCGATCACGAGCGTGCGGCCGTGGGTGAGGCCGAGCCAGAGTGCGTAGTCGACGCGCATGCCGCGGACGTCGTGCGTCGCCAGGTCGATGGTGCGGATGTCCGACCACGCGATGTCGATCACCGGAGCGTCCCGGGCGGGCGACCACCCGTGGAGTCCGGCGGCGTCGACCGTCCAGATCTCCGGCCGCGGACGGGGGAGGTCCTCGGTCGCGCGGCGGCCCCTCGTCACGACCGGCAGGAAGAACGCCGACCGCCTCCCGCTCTCCCGGATCCGGGCGAGGGTCCGGTGGTCACGCCGACCGCTCCACCGGGTCCCGATGACGATGACGACCCCGACCACGGCGAGGAAGGCCGGGAACAGCAGCGCTGAGGACCGAGCTCGCGCCCCGGTCACGTGGTCGAAGAACGTCGGGGTGCTGAGCTCAGCGACGAGGGTCGCGAGAGCGCCGAGCGCCAGCACCGTGCCGCCGACGATCACCGGCCACGGTGTCGGCACGACACCGTCGCGCAGTCGTTGCACCCACCGGTCCGCCGCGTACTCCACTGCTCCATCGTGTCCCGCCACGGGTCGGCCCGGCCGGTGTGGGGCTAAGTTCCGGGCGGAACGGCGCCGTCCGAAGAGTGCCGCGACGAGACGCCCGAAGCGCGGCCGAGGCGCGGCTTGCACCTGGACCGACCGGGTCGGAGCGCGGAATGCGAGGTCGTGCAGCATGTTCCGCTTCGAGCCGTCCCAGTTCGCGAACAGGTACGCACCACCGAGGAACGTCATGCTCCGGACAGGTGTGCGCTTCCAGGAGTCCGCGGCGACGTAGTACCCGGCGTGACCGGCGTGGATGTTCCGGATCACGGTGTCGACGTCGATGACGCTGGTCGGCGTCACGACGGCGGTGATGCCCGTGCGGTCACGGGCGACGTACTCGATGAGGTGTTCTGACACGAGAGGCTCTTGGTCGCAGTTCGTTCCCGCCGGACCGCGGGGAGGGCACGACGGGGCTTGGCCGGAATCGTCGTTGCTTCCGTCGCTCAGGATACGCCGTGGGTCCTGGGCTCCGTGTGCTCTTGTCCTCGTCCCGCGTTATCGTTTATCGTTGTTATCGAAGATCGATGGTAACGAAGATCGACAGGGGAGACAGATCATGACCACACCCGTGTACGACCCACCCCGTGGGCGGAACTCGTTCATCGGCTACGTCGCGCTGTGCGCCCTCGGCATCGTGGTCGTCGTCGGCGCCTACCTCGGTGACCTGCTGGCGTCGGTGCGCTCGGGCGTCGTCGAGGTGCCGGTCCGGGTGGATGCGACCGCCGACGTCCCGCAGCCCCCGGGCGGCGCGACGGTGCGCGCCGCCCAGATGCTGCTGCAGGTCCGGACGGCGGACGTCCCTGCCGGGGCGGTCACGGCCATCCGGATCGGGGACGCCGCTGGGGCCCTGCTCGTCGTGGCCCTCATCGCCGTCGTCGGGTGGATCGCCCTCCGGATCAGCAGGGGGCGCTTGTTCGACGCCTCCATGCCCCGCATCCTCGATCTCCTCGGCGTCACCGTCGTGCTCCTCGGGGTCGTTCCGGCCTTCGTCCGACACCTCGGCTGGAACTGGGTGGTGTCCGGCCTCGGCTGGCACGGCAGGCTGCCGGAACCGGTCGCCGAGCCGATGTGGTTGCCGATCTACATCGGGCTGCTCGTGGTGGTCTGCTTCCGGTTCGCGCTCACCGCGTCGCAGCGCATGGTGCGCGACCAGGCCGGGCTGGTCTGATGCCGCCGGAGGAGGACGGTCACGCGGTCGTGTGCCACCTCGACGACCTGCTGGCCGCACGCGGGATGACCCTGACCGAACTCGCGAACCGGGTCGGGGTGACCGTCGTGAACCTCTCCGTGCTGAAGAACAACCGGGCGAGGGCGATCCGTTTCTCCACCCTCACCGCGCTCTGCGACGCGCTCGGGTGCCAGCCCGGCGACCTCTTCTCAGTCCAGCACTGACGGCCCCGGTCAGACCTGGCTCGCGCCTCCGTCGACGTACAGCTCCGCGCCGGTGACGTAGCTGCTGCGCGGTGAGCCGAGGAACAGGACCGCGTCCGCCACCTCGTCCTCGGTGCCGAGGCGCTGCATCGGCACACCGGAGGCGAGGCCGCCGAGCAGCGCTTCGGCATCCTCCGGGCTCCCGGCGAGGCCGGACAGTCCGGGCGTGCCGATCGGACCCGGTGCGACCACGTTCACGCGGACACCGCGCTCGACGAGTTCCGCTGCCCAGCTCCGGGCGAGCGAGCGCACCGCGGCCTTCGTCGCGGCGTAGACGCTGAACGCGGGGTTCCCCTTGACGTCGATGTTGGAACCGGTGAGCACGATCGCCGAACCCTTCCCGAGGTGCGGGAGGGCGCCCTGCACCGTGTTGATCACCCCGCCGACGTTCGCGTTGAAGGTCGTCGTGTAGTGGTCCCAACTGATCTGTCCGAGGGGTGCGAACTCGCCGCCGCCCGCGTTGGCGAAGACGAGGTCGAGACGGCTCCCGCGCTCGCGCACGGCCTCGAACACCCGCTCGACGTCGGCGGGCACTGCCACGTCGCCGCGGACGGGCGTCACCGCGTCTCCGAGTTCCTCCGCCACGGCGTCGAGCGCCTGCGGGCGGCGTCCCGTCACGACGACGTGCGCGCCCTCCGCGACGAGCCGGCGGACGACGGCCAGGCCGATGCCCGACGTCCCGCCGGTGACGAGTGCTGTGGTCCCCGTGAAGTCACCCATGATCGTTCCTCTCTCCGGCTCCGAGTGGAGCATTTAGGTACCAATCGGTACAGAAAGGAACGTAGACCGCTTGCGGGGTGTTGTCAAATCTGTACCGATGGGTATGAAAAGGCTGAGTGCGAGTATTCTGGTCTGATCGGTACAGATCGGAGGAGCAGGATGGCGACACGAGGACGCCCCAGGGGCTTCGATGCCGACGCGGCACTCGACAACGCGGTCGAGGTCTTCTGGCGCCAGGGGTACGCAGGGACCAGCCTCGAGGACCTGACGACGGCGATGGGCATCAACCGCCCGAGCCTCTACGCGGCGTTCGGCAACAAGGAGGCCACCTTCCGGAAGGCGCTGGACCGCTACGCCGAGGTCGAGATGGCCTACGTCTCCGACGCTCTGGCCGAGCCCACGGCGCGCGCGGTCGCCGAGCACTACCTGCGGAGCAACGTGGCGGCGGTCACCAACCCTGGCCGGCCCGCTGGTTGTCTGTCGATCCAGGGCGGCCTCGCCGGCGGGGGCGACGACCGGCGGATCGTGGCGTTCCTCGAGGAGAGCCGAGCCGGTGGGGAGCGGCGCATCGCCGACCGGTTCCGCGCAGCGCACGAGGCAGGCGACCTGCCCGCCGACGAGGATCCCGAGGAACTCACGAAGTACGTGGTGACCGTGTCCGCCGGGCTCGCCGTGCAGGCGAGCAGCGGCGCGAGCCGCGGCGAGCTGGCGGCCGTCGTCGAGCGCGCGTTGCGCGCGTTCCCGGGCTGACGGACGGACTGGAGGCGCGGTGCACCGCGCCTCCCGTCCGAGCCGACGGCGTCAGCCCCGCAACGCCTCCGTCAGCTTGACCCGTCCGCCGGTCCGGAGCAGGGCGTTCTCGTAGACCCGCGCCCCGACGAGCACGACCAGGACGACGGACACGGCGACGACGACGAGGGACAGCACGGGCTCCCACCACTCGGCGGTCCCGAGGAAGATGCGCATCGGCATCCCGATCGGAGCGCTGAACGGCACGTACGACATCACGCCGAGGATCGTCGGGTCGTCGTACGCGACGATGATCAGCACGTACGGGATCATCACGAGCATCATCACCGGGGTGGTCACGCTGCCGACGTCCTCCTGGCGGGACACGAGCACCGCCGCGGCCGCGAACAGTGCGGCGATGAGCACGAACCCGATCGCGAAGAACCCGACGAACCACAGCATGCTCGGCCCGAGCACGGTGAACATGTTGTCCTGCCCGGTGACGGCCAGGGCGACGGCCGCGGCGATGGCGACCGCGACGATCTGCGCGAACGCCATCACGCTGTTGCCGATGACCTTGCCGGCGAGCAGGGCCCGGGCCGGGATCGCCGCCATGAGGATCTCGACGACACGGGTGGACTTCTCCTCGACGACGCTCTGCGCGATCGACTGGCCGAACGTCACCGCGGATGCGAAGTAGACCACCCCGAACGCCAGCGCGACGAGGTACACGAGCCCACCGGGGATCGCGTCCGGGTCGAGCAGGTCGACGCGGGGGGAGGCACTGAGCGCCTGGACGACGTCCGTCGGGGCGTCGTGCAGGCCGACGACGGCGTACCCCAGCGGATCGTCGGACGGCACCACGGCCGCATCGACGTCGCCGCTCCGCACGAGTCGCTCCGCCTCCTTCGCGGTGGACGTGTGCGTCACGTCGAGGCCGGTCGTGGTCGGGAGCGACACCCCGTCCGCGACGGCCACGGGTGTGGTGTCGCCGGCGGTGGCCTTCCCGACGATCCCGCCGACGACGATCGACGCGACGACCATGAGGACGAGGATGCACGCGGACACGACGAACGCCTTGCTGCGGAGCCGCGCCTGGACCTCGCGGACGGCGACGAGCTGCACGGACGCAGCGAACGAGCCGTTCACCGGACCACCTCGCGGAAGACCTCGCTGAGCCGGGGGACCCTCGGCGCGAACGACCCGACCGTGCCGTGCTGCACCGCGCGCTGCAGCACGCGCTGGGCGGTGACGCCGTCGGCCTCGAACACCGCGTAGCCGCCGTCGAACGCACGGACGATGACGCCGGGCTCGTCACGGAGCCACGCGACGTCGCCGTCCACGAGGAGCTCCCACGCGCTCGGTCCGGCCTGCTTCCGCAACTCGTCCTGTGGCCCGGCAGCGCGGATGGTCCCGTCGGCGATCACGACGACGTCGTCGCAGAGTCGCTCGACCACGTCCAGCTGGTGGCTCGAGAAGAGGACCGGCGCGCCGTCCCCCGCAGCCTCGCGCAGCACGGCGAGCACGACGTCGACGGCCATCGGGTCGAGCCCGGAGAACGGCTCGTCGAGCACGAGCACCTCGGGGCCGTGCGCCAGCGCCGCGGCGACCTGCACACGCTGCTGGTTGCCGAGCGACAGCTTCTCGACGGCGTCACCGGCGTGCGCCGTCAGCCCGAGCCGTTCCAGCAGGTCGGCGGTCCGTGCGGCGGCGGTGGCCTTCCCGACGCCGTGCAGCCGGGCGAAGTACGTGATCTGCTCGGCCACCGGCATCTTCGGGTAGAGGCCGCGTTCCTCGGGCATGTACCCGAAACGGCGGCGGTCGGCCGGACCGACCGGGGTGCCGTCGATCGAGACCGTGCCCGCGTCGGCCTGCAGGACGCCGAGCAGGATCCGCATGGTGGTCGTCTTGCCGGCGCCGTTCCCGCCGACGAACCCGGTCAGGCGTCCGTCGCCGACCGTGAACGTCACGTCGTCGAGCACCCGGCGGTCGCCGTAGTGCTTCGTCACCCCGTCGATGGTGAGCATCTCGTTCCCCTCTCGTGGCGGTCCCGCCGCCTGCCTCGACGCTACGGGGACGTGCGGGCCCGGCACCTCCCGCGACGGACGGGTCTCCCCGGCGTCCGCCCTCCGCCTTCCGGGGGAGCGCGGGTGGCCCGCGGTCAGGCCTGGGGACCGGCGACGCCGTGCTCGAACGCCCAGACCACGGCCTGGATGCGGTCGCGCAGCCCGAGCTTCTGGAGCACGTTCGACACGTGCGTCTTCACGGTGGCCTCACCGACGAACAGGGTGGCGGCGATCTCGGCGTTGCTGCAGCCCCGGGAGAGCAGCCGCAGGACCTCGGCCTCGCGGTCGGTGAGCCCGGCGGCGGCGATCGCGTCGGCACCGGCGACCGCGGAGCGCAGCGCCGGGTGCTCCGTCGCCCGTCGGATCACACGCCGGGTCACGTCCGGGGCGAGCAGCGCGTCGCCGGCAGCGACCGTGCGGACGGCGTCGATCAGCCGTTCGGGGGAGGCGTTCTTCAGCAGGAAGCCGCTCGCACCCGCCTCGAGCGCCTGGAACAGGGCGTCGTCGTGGTCGAACGTCGTCAGGACCAGCACGGCGGGCGGGTCGGGGAGCGCCGCGATGCGCCGCGCCGCCTCGAGCCCGTCGACGCCCGGCATCTGCACGTCGAGGCAGACGACCTGCGGACGGTGTGTGCGGACGGCGTCGACCGCCCGGGCGCCGTCCGCGGCTTCGGCGACCACCCGGAAGCCGGGCTCGGACTCGAGGATGACACGGAGCCCTGCCCGGACGAGGTCCTGGTCGTCCGCGAGCACGATCGTCAGGTCGTCGGCAGCCATGCCCGCACCAGGTACCCTCCCCGGGCGCGTGGCCCGATCTCGATGCGGCCACCGACCGCGGCCACCCGTTCGCGCATGCCGACGTGTCCGAGCCCGCTGCCCGTCGCGTCGTTCACCCGGCGCCCCGCTCCGGCCTCGCCGCGGCCGTCGTCGGTGACCTCGACCTCGACGCCGTCCGCGAGGTACCGGACCCGGACATCGGCCCGAGCTGCAGGTCCGGCGTGCTTCAGGACGTTCGTCACGGCCTCCTGCACGACTCGGTACGCCACCGCGGACACGGTCGGCGGGACGTCCCGTTCCACTCCGACGATCACGAACGCCGTCGGGTGTCCGGCGGTCCGGGCGGCGTCCGCGAGCTCACGGATGCGCCCGAGCCCCTCGGTGCTCGGAGCGTCCCGGCGACCCTCGCCCGAGCCGTCAGTGGCCTGGTCCGCGCCGGTGTCGTGCTCGTCCGAGCGGAGGGTGCCGAGCATCCGGCGCAGCTCCTCGACCGCGGTGCGGGCGCTCTCCTCGACCACGCCGAGGGACGCGGTCGCCTGGTCCGGGTCGCGGCCGATGACGCGCCGGGCGGCACCGGCCTGCACCCCCATGAGGGACACGTGGTGGGCGACGACGTCGTGCAGCTCCCGGGCGATCCGGACGCGTTCGATCGTCACGGCCTGGGCGGCGTTGCGCTCGCGTTCGGCTGCGAGTTCCGCGGTCCGCTCGTCGAGCTGGTGTCGGGCGACGGCGGACGCCCACGCGCGGTTCCCGGCGTACCAGGCGGCACCGAAGTAGATCACGTTGATGAGGACGTTGAGCAACGAGAGGGCGATGACGGGTGGGATGAGGCTGCCGTCCCGTTCCGGCAGCGCGCTCGGGACCGCCCAGCCGAACGCGATCGCGAGGAACAGCCACGCGAACATCCCGCCGATGACGACCCACCGGACGACCTCGGCCCGGATGCGGTCCGAGCACCAGGCACCGACCGTGTAGAGCGCGATGAACAGCGTGAAGTTGATGAGGAGGACCTCGGGCACGTGCAGGAGCTGCGTGGCCGTGAACGCCAGCGCGGACACGACCGCGACGGTCATCGGCCAGCGACGACGGAAGGCGATCGGTGCCGCGTTCGCCACGACGAAGGCCGCGGACACCCACCAGGCGGCCTGGTCGTCGCCGTAGGTGCCGGCGGAGCCCGAGAGCGTCGTCGTCACGGCGAGCCCGGCTGCGAGCACGAGCGCCAGGACGACGTCCTGACGGTGTTCCCGTCGCCCCACCGGCAGCCTCGACCACCCCGCCGTCGTCCCCATGCGGACCACGCTAGCGGGTCCGGTGGCCGACCTGGAGGCGCGGTGTCGGTACCCGACGTCCGTCACCCGCACCGCGCCTCCAGGAGTAGTCTCCGGCCGACGAACAGGGGAGTCGCCGTGCAGTTCCTCGTCAACGTCATCGACGACGGTCAGGCCCGCGCGGCCGGCCGTACCGAATCCGCGACCCAGGCCGAGATGGACGCGGTCGACGCGCTCAACGACCGGCTCGGGGATGCGGTCGTGTTCGCTGCCGGGGTGTCCGCGCCCGCCGACGGCACCGTCGTCGACGCCCGCGGCGGCACGCCCGACACGGCCGCCGGGCTCGTCGGCGACCACGACGCGTACGTCGCCGGGTTCTGGGTCATGGACCTGCCGGACGCCGAGACCGCGCTGCGCGTCGCGACCGAGGCGTCGGCGGCGTGCAACCGGAGGATCGAGCTGCGTCCGCTGCTCTGACCGGCCGAGCGGCGAGGACGGCACCGGTGCTCACCGCGACCACGAGCGCGCCGGCGGCGAACGTCAGCGGGTACCCGACCTGCTGCACGAACGCTCCGGCTGCGGCCGCCCCCGCAGCCTGCCCGAGCACGAGCGCCACGAACAGCACCGACGTCCCCGCGGACGCCCGCTCCGCGTCGATCGCGGTCGTCCAGGCGATGAGGGCACCGGTCGCGGCCGTGTACGCCCACCCGAAGACCGCGCACGCCGCCATCGCGAGCAGTGTCGATCGAGGTGCAGCCCCGAGCGTCAGGACCGCGACCGCGCCCCCGCCGGCGGTGATCGCCCAGAGTCGTCGTGGACCGATCCTGCTCGTCCAGGGCGCGGTGAGGACGACCGCGGCTCCGCCGAGACCGAGCGCGATCCACGCGGACACCGACACGACGGGCGGAGCGCCGGCGTCGACGAGCAGTGCGCGTGCGTACGTCCAGACGACCGCCGTTCCCGCACCGAAGAGGACGGCGAGCACGACGACGGAGCCGTGCGCCCGGAACCACGACCGGGAAGGACCGGGCGACCGGACGGATGGACCGCCCCCATCGCCGCGTGCCACCGCGAGCAGCGCCGCGCCCACCGCGAGCGTGAACAGGCCGGACCAGGCCCACGCCGCACGCCACCCGGGCAGCAGGAGGAGTGCGAGCACGCCGGCGCCCACGAGTCCGGGGCCCGTCCCGGCGTTGACGACGGACTGCGCCCGGTCCAGCACCTGCTCCGGGACGTGCTGCGCGACGATGCGGACCAGAGCGGGCGAGGCGAGCCCGGCGGCCGCGGACGCGATCACCGAGGCCGAGCCGAACACGCCCGGCCCCTGCGCCGCCGCCATCGCGAGCGCGCCGAACCCGGCGACGAGTGCGGACGCTGTGACCAGGGCGCGGGGGCACCGGCTCGCGAGCACGAACCCGACCACCGCGCCGACGCAGTACGACGCGGAGGCGCCCGACGAGATCCGACCGGCGGCGGCGTCGGGCAGCCCGAGGTCGTGCTGCACGTCGGGCAGGAACAGGCCGTACGCCAGTCGGACGAGCCCGTACGTCGCGGCGATGAGCGCGAGTCCGGTCGCGAGCAGGAGCCGTTGCCGTAACGAAAACGATCGTTTCACTTGTCGGAGCCTAGGGTGCTCTCATGGCCATGCGTCCAGGAACCGAGCAGAAGCTCCTCGACGCCGCCGAGGAGCTCTTCTTCACGCAGGGCATCGCGGCGACCCCGATCGACGCCGTCCTCGAGCGCGCCGGGATCTCCAGCGCCACCCTGTACCGCGGCTTCGCGAGCAAGGAGTCGCTCGTGGCCGCGGCGCTCGACCGCCGCCACGACGACTGGGTCGCCGTCTGGGATCGGGCCGTCACCGCCGCGCAGGACGACCGCGGGCGACTGCTCGCCGTGTTCGACGCGCTCGACGCCTACCGCTCCACGCCGTCGGGGTCACGGTGGTGCGCGTTCCTCGGCACCGCCGCCGAGTACGCCGACGCCCCGGACGACCTGCGTGCCGTGCTCGACCGGGAGACCGGCACCCTGCGGCGGCGTCTGACCGACTTCGCCGTGCCCGTCGTCGGCGACCGGGCGGCGGCGCTCGCCGAGCAGCTGTTGCTCGTGGTGTCCGGGTACCTCGCGATGCGGCTGCGGGATCCCGGTCTCGGCACCGAGGTCGCGCGCGGGATCGCTGCCGCACTGCTCTGACGCGGTGTGCGCGCCGACGTGGACGCGCTCGGCGCAGCAGCGGCACGACCTGCTCGGCGCAGCAGCGGGACGACCTGCTCAGTGCAGCAGCGGCACGACCTGCTCGGCCAGCAGCCCGAGGCCGATGAGCACCATGAGCGCGCCGGACACCTTCGTCACCACGACCCGGGCCCGTGGGCGCGCGTGCAGGATCCTCCGCGCCGCCAACGCCACGAGCAGGTAGACGACCGCGCAGTCCACGAGGTGGAGGCTGCCCAGGACGCCCATCTGCACCGGGGCGGGCCAGCCACCGGGCGAGACGAACTGCGGCAGGAGCGCGAGGAGCAGCAGGATGCCCTTCGGGTTGATGCCGCTCACGCCGGCACCGCGGAGGAACCGCGTGCGGGCGCTGGCCCCGACGGGTCGGTCGCTCGCCGTGACCGGGGTGCTGCCCCGGGCGAGCAACGTGCTCCCGCCCAGGTACAGCAGGTACGCCGCCCCCGCGAGCGTCAGGACGGTGAGCGCCGCGGGGTACTCGGTGACGAGCGCCCCGACGCCGAGCGCCACGACGACGACCACGACGACGTAGCCACACACCATCCCGAGGATCGACGGCACCACGGACCGCGGTTGCAGGCCGGCCGCGATGGCGTACGCCCAGTCCGCGCCCGGTGTCAGGGCGAGCAGGAGCGCCACTGTCCAGAACTGCAGCACGAGGGTCAGGTCCACAGCACGAGACGCTACGGCGGATCGTGTGGGATGTGCTCCGCTTCTCCCGCTCGACACCCGGACTCTCTGCAATGATTGCCGCCATGGACGCACTCGACCGGGAGATCCTCTCACTCCTGCAGCACGACGGCCGGATGAGCGCCACCGACCTCGCCGCCGAGGTCGGCCTCAGCCTGTCCTCGTGCCACCGCCGCTTGAAGGCGCTCGAGCAGTCCGGCGCCATCGAGCGGTACCGCGCCGTCGTCTCGCCGGAAGCCGTCGGGCTGCACTTCGAGGCGATCGTGTTCGTGACCCTCGGCCGGACCGACCTCGAGACGATCGGCGGGTTCGAGGACCGGGTCCGGGGCATGCCGAACGTGGTCGAGGCACAGCGGCTGTTCGGCGACCCGGACTACCTGCTGCGCATCCTCACACGTGACCTCGCCGCCTACCAGGTGTTCTACGACACCGAACTCGGTACCTTGCCCGGTGTGCAGCGGATCTCCTCCACACTCGTGATGAAGCGCGTGACCTCGGACGGCACGGTGCCCCTCGGATGACCGCTCCGCGCGCGGCCCGCATCACCCGGCGGTCCCTGATCGTCGGCGGCGCGGCCCTCGTGGTCGCAGGCGGCGCAGCCGAGGCCGTGAACGCCCGCGTGCTGCCCGGCCGGTCCACCATGTACCGGGTCCTCGGGCTCGACGGGCCGGCCGGCACCGTGCCCGACGTCGCCGGCGTGCCGTCCACGTCGGGCACCTTCGTCTCCAGGGCGCGGAAGGGCCGGGAGGTCGGGTGGACGATCGCCGCTCCCGCGTCCGACACCGCGCTCCCGGTCGTGGTCGCGCTGCACGGCTACGGCGACGACCACGCCGACTTCTTCGGGCAGCACCTCGGGTACGACCGGTTCCTCGCCGCGCACATCACCGCCGGCGGCGCCCCGTTCGCGATCGCCTCGGTCGACGGCGGGAACCGCTACTGGCACCGCCGAGCAGACGGCGACGATCCGGCGTCGATGGTCGTGGACGAGTTCCTCCCGCTGCTCGCCCGACGCGGGTTCGACACCGCCCGGCTCGGCCTGACCGGGTACTCGATGGGCGGGTACGGCGCACTCCACCTCGCCGGCGTGCTCGGGTCGTCGCAAGTCCGCGCGGTGTCCGCGATCAGCCCCGCGCTCTGGACGCAGGCGGGCGAGACGGCACGCGGCGCGTTCGACGACCCCGAGGACTTCCGCGCCAACACCGTCCTCGGGCGTCAGCGCTCGCTGGACGGCGTCGCGGTCCGTGTGGACTGCGGCACCGGCGACGGGTTCGAACCGGCCGTCCGGACGTACGTCGACGGGTTCGCGACGGCCCCGGCCGGCGGCTTCGAGGCGGGTGGCCACACGACGGCCTACTGGCGACGACTGGCGCCGCAGCAGCTGACGTTCCTGGGCCGGCACCTGACCCGCTGACCCCACCCTCCGGACACCGGCGTCGCGTCAGGCGCGCCCGCGGTTCCGGCGCCGGATGTCCTTCGGCGCCCGGCCGGCCATGAACGACCTCGCCGGGTCGACCAGGAACCCCTGACGGAGTGCCTCGCGCCCGACGAGCATCCGGAACCCCATCTGGTCGCGGTTGCTCAGCGTGACCTCGGCCTCGAACACGCGACCCGCGAGGGTCATCTCCGTGAGGACCACGATGCGCTCCTGCGTGTGGCCGGTCGAGCTCCGGACGGTGCGGCGGTCGTGCACGTCGCACTCGATCGTGACGGCGTCCGCGTCGGTGTCCTGCCACGGGTGCACCGAGAACCGGACCCGGTCGCCGGGGAGTTCCTCGAGGTCGAACGCATGCAGGGCGGAGCTCCTGGCGCCGGTGTCGAGCTTCACCTTGATCCACGGGATGCCGAGGCCGGGCAGTCCGGCCCACTCGCGCCACCCGGCGACGACGAGACCGCCGTTCGGGGTCTTCGGCTCTCGGGGCATGCGCCCATCCTGTCGCATGCTCGGACACCGCGTGCGCATGCTTGGATGGAGCGTCGTCGTCGATACCGAGATCCCGCGGAGCAGCACCGATGAAACTCGCCATCCTGTCGCGTGCCCCGCACGCGTACTCGACCGCGCGCCTCCGGGCGGCCGCGCTCGACCGCGGCCACGAGGTCAAGGTGCTCAACACCCTGCGGTTCGCGATCGACCTGAC
Source organism: Curtobacterium sp. 22159 (assembly GCF_052045775.1). Classification (NCBI taxonomy): domain Bacteria; kingdom Bacillati; phylum Actinomycetota; class Actinomycetes; order Micrococcales; family Microbacteriaceae; genus Curtobacterium; species Curtobacterium sp. 22159. Next base: position 266,256 of record NZ_JBQEPN010000003.1, on the reverse strand, counting down.
GGGTGACGACCCGGACCTGCAGTACCGCGGCAAGCTGCTGAGCGACTACGACGCGATCCTGCCGCGGATCGGCAACTCGATCACGTACTACGGCACGGCCGTGGTCCGGCAGTTCGAGCAGATGGACGTGTACACGCCGAACACGGCCAACGGGATCACGAACTCGCGGGACAAGCTCCGGGCGAACCAGATCCTGTCCCGGCACGACATCGGCATGCCGGCCACGACGTTCGTCAACGGGCGCGCGGACGTCCGCGGGGCGATCGAGCGCGTCGGGGGTGCTCCCGTCGTGATCAAGCTGCTCGAGGGCACGCAGGGGATCGGCGTGATCCTCGCTCCCGAGGCGAAGGTCGCCGAGTCGATCGTCGAGACCCTGCACTCCACCAAGCAGAACGTCCTCATCCAGAGCTTCATCTCGGAGAGTCGCGGCAAGGACATCCGCGCGCTCGTGGTCGGTGACCGGGTCGTGGCCGCGATGCGCCGGAGCGCCTCCGGGGACGAGTTCCGGTCGAACGTGCACCGCGGCGGCACGGTCGAGAAGGTGACGTTGACGCCGGAGTACGAGGAGGCCGCCGTCCGGTCGGCGCAGATCATGGGCCTGCGGGTGGCCGGTGTGGACATGCTCGAGGGCAACGACGGGCCCCTCGTGATGGAGGTCAACTCGTCGCCGGGGCTCGAGGGCATCGAGCGCGCGACGGGCCTGGACATCGCCGGCGCGATCATCGACTTCATCGCGAACCAGGTCGCGTTCCCGGAGATCGACGTCCGGCAGCGTCTGTCGGTGTCGACGGGGTACGGCGTGGCCGAGCTCCTCGTGCACACGAACGCCGACCTCGTCGGGAAGACCATCAAGGAGTCCGGTCTCTGGGACCGGGACATCACCGTGCTCACGCTGCACCGCGGCTCGAGCGTGATCCCGAATCCGCGCAGCGGCGTCCCCCTCGAGTCCGGGGACCGCCTGCTGTGCTTCGGCAAGCTGGAAGAGATGCGCTCGATGATCCCGGAACGTCGGAAGCGCCGCGCGAAGGTCCGGAAGCTGCCCAAGGAGCCCCGCCTCCCCGATGCCTGAGCGGCCGTCCGCTCCGGGCCGGAGGCGCCGCTCAGCGCTTCCGGATCGCGCACCCAGGCCGGATGCGGAAGTATGTGTCGGTGACGATCATGACGGAACGGCCGGTCGACCAGGCGACGAGCAGCGAAACGGAGCGGCCGGGCAACGCCACGGCGAAGCACGACAACGTCGCGCTCCTCTCCGTGGCGACGACGGTGGCCGAGCGCGTGACGACCTCCGCGGACATCGAGGAACGGCTCCGCGGCGTGCTGCGTCGGCTGCGCCTGCCGATGGGACTGCTCGAACGCGTGGCCGGGGTGAAGGAACGCCGGAACTGGGGCGAGGGCCAGTCCTTCCAGGACGCCGCGATCGACGCCGGGCGACGTGCCATGGCCGAGGCCGGCATCCGCCCCGAGGACGTCGGACTGCTCATCAACACGTCGGTGACGCGCCCGCACCTCGAACCCTCGGTCGCCGTGCGGCTGCACCACGGCCTCGGGTTGCCGTCGTCCGCGATCAACTTCGACATCGCGAACGCGTGCCTCGGGTTCGTCAACGCGATGAGCGTCGCCGCGGGCATGATCGACTCCGGTCAGATCAAGTACGCCCTCGTCGTGGACGGCGAGGACGCCGACCAGGTGCAGCTCAACACGATCGCGCGACTCAACGAGGGCGGCCGGAACCGCAAGGACTTCATGAGCGAGTTCGCGAGCCTGACGCTCGGCTCCGGAGCGGCCGCCGCCGTGCTCGGTCCGGCGGACGCGCACCCCGCGGGGCACCGGATCGTCGGCGGGGTCACGCGCGCTGCGACCCAGTGGTACGACCTCTGCGTCGGCAGCGTCGACGGCATGTTCACCGACGCGAAGATGCTGCTCAAGGGCGGCATGGAACTCGTCGTCGCCGCCTGGAACGAGGCGCGCTCGCACTTCGACTGGGCCGACATGGACCGGTACGTCCTGCACCAGGTCTCCGACGTGCACACGAACGCCTTCGTCGAGGCGATCGGTGTGCCGCGTGACAAGGTCCCCACCACGTACCAGCGCTTCGGCAACGTCGGTCCGGCGTCGATCCCGATCACCCTCGCGGACGAGGTCGCGCGCGGCTCGATCCGTCCCGGCGACCGGGTCTTCCTCGGGGGCGTCGGCTCCGGCATCAACACGGCGATGATGGAACTGCGCTGGTGAGGTCCGGCCTCCCGCGCGTCGCCGCTGCCACGGCTCCGGCGACGCTCCCGCCGCCCCTGCCCGGACTCGACCCGACGTGGTCGCGTCTCGTGACCGTCCCCGGGACGGCCCGTGGAGGCGCGGCTCGTCCGGACCGCACCTGGCACCTCCTCGACACGGCCGGCTCCCTCGCCGCGCTCGGCGTCGAGCCCGTCGGCACGATCCTCTGCGTGCACGGCAACCCGACGTGGTCGTACCTGTGGCGGTCGGTGCTGCGCACCTCGCTCGAGGTCGCCGCATCGGGCGGCCCGGCCTGGCGGGTCGTCGCGGTCGACCAGCTCGGCATGGGCTTCTCGGAGCGGACCGGTGACGCGCACGGTCTCGCCGATCGCGTGCACGACCTCGGCGCGCTCACGGACGAACTCGGGCTGACCGGCCCGGTGGTCACGCTCGGGCACGACTGGGGCGGGGTCGTCTCCCTCGGCTGGGCGGTCGACCACCCGGACCTCGTGGTGGCCGTCACGACGTGCAACACCGCCGTGCACCAACCGGACGACGCCCCGATCCCGGCACCGCTGCGGCTCGCACTGCGCCCGGAGCTGCTCGGTCGCGCCACCGTGCTGACGCCCGCGTTCCTCGAGACCACCCTCGCGATCGCGCACCCCCGGCTCGACCGCCGGGTGGCCGACGCGTTCCGGGCGCCGTACCGCGGTGCGGCGCGACGCGGCGGCATCGGCGGGTTCGTCGCCGACATCCCCGTCGACGCCGGGCACGCGAGCGCGCCGGAGCTCGACCGGATCGCAGCCGGGGTGGCTGCGCTCGACGTCCCCGCGCTCATCCTGTGGGGGCCACGCGATCCCGTGTTCCTCGAGCGCTACCTCGACGACCTCGTGGAGCGCCTGCCGCAAGCCGACGTGCACCGCTTCGAGGGCGCCGGCCACCTGCTCCCGGAGGACGCCGACGTCGCCGGAGCGCTGTTCGAGTGGCTCGGCGACCACCTGCCGGGCGGTCACGCGACCACGCCGGCCGGGGCGCGCCTCCAGGCCGACGGCGAGCGCGGACCCGACGCGAGCCGCCCGCTCTGGGCCGCCCTCGACGAACTGCGCGACTCGGACGGACCGGCCCTCGTCGAGATGGCGACGAAGGACGGTCCGCGCACGATCAGCTGGCGGCTCCTCGCGCGCCGCGTCGACGAGGTCGCAGCCGGCCTGCTGGACGTCGGTGTCCGCCACGGCGACCGCGTCTCGCTCCTCGTCACGCCCGGAGCCGACCTGACCGCCGCGCTCTACGCCAGCGTCCGGATCGCCGCGACCGTCGTGGTGGCGGACGCCGGCCTCGGCATCGGGGGACTGACCCGAGCCGTGCGGGGTGCGCGCCCGGACTGGGTCATCGGTGCGCTCCCCGGGCTGGCAGCGGCGCGCGCGCTCGGGTGGCCCGGACGGCGCATCGCGACGATCGCGCTGCCGGGTGCCGCGCGCCGTGCGCTCCGCGTCGAACACACCCTCGCCGAGGTCGCACGTCGCGGTGCCCGCCGGCTCGCCGCCGGCGCGGCACTCCCTCCCGCTCCCGCCGCGGACACGCCGGCCGCCGTGCTCTTCACCTCCGGCTCCACCGGCCCCGCGAAGGGCGTGGTGTACACGCACGGGCAGCTCGGAGCCGTCCGGGACGCCCTCGCGGCGCAGTACGACGTCGGCGTCGGCACCGGACTCGTCGCGGGGTTCGCGCCGTTCGCGCTCCTCGGCCCGGCCCTGGGAGCGCGGTCCGTGGCGCCGGACATGGACGTCACCGCTCCGCGCACCCTGACCGCCCGGGCCGTCGCGGCATCGGTCGCCGCCGCGGACGCCACGGTGGTGTTCCTCTCGCCGGCCGCCCTCGCCAACGTGGTCGCCACGGCGCCCGCGCTGACCGGCGCGGAGCGTGCAGCACTCTCGCGGGTGCGCCTGTTCCTGTCGGCGGGCGCACCGGTGTCGGCCTCGCTGCTCGCCGCAGCGACGGACCTCATGCCGAACGCGACCGCGCACACCCCGTACGGCATGACCGAGGGGCTGCTCATGACGGACGTCGACCTCGAGGGGGTGCGTGCGGCCGCCGACTCGTCGACCGACGACGGCATCTGCGTCGGACGACCCGCGACGAACGTCCGCGTGCGGATCGCGCCGCTCGACGACGCCGGCCGGCCCACCGGCGCGCTCACCGACGAACCCGGCGTCACCGGGGAGATCGTCGTCGCCGCGCCCCACGTGCGGGACCACTACGACCGGCTGTGGCGGACGGACCGCGTGTCACGGCTCGGCGTCGACGACCCCCGCGGCCACCGGACCGGCGACGTCGGGCACCTCGACGCGGCCGGGCGCCTGTGGGTCGAGGGACGGCTGCAGCACGTCGTGACGACACCCCACGGCGTGGTCACGCCGGTCGGTCCCGAGCAGCGGATCGAGGGTGTCCCCGGAGTGCGTCGGGCGGGGGTCGCCGGGATCGGCCCGAGCGGCACGCAGCAGCTCGTCGCCGTCGTCGAGACCGACCGTGGCGTCCGTCGTCCCGCGCTCGCGGAACCCGCACTCGCCGACGCCGTCCGCGCCGCCGCAGCCGTGACGCTCGCCGCGGTGCTCGTCGTGCCCGCGCTGCCGACCGACATCCGGCACAACTCGAAGGTCGATCGGACCCGGCTGTCGCGCTGGGCCTCGTCCGTGCTGGCCGGCGGCCGGATGGTCCGACCGTGAGGGTCCTCGTCACCGGGGCCAGCGGCTTCCTCGGGCAGGCGACCGCCGCTGCCGTGCGCGACGCCGGGCACGACGTCCGGACCTTCCAGCGACGGCCCTCCCGGGTGCCCGGCGTCACCGACGTCCTCGGCAGCATGACCGACCCGGACGCCGTCGCCGCAGCGGTCGAGGGCATCGACGCGGTGGTGCACCTCGCCGCCAAGGTCTCGCTGGCCGGCGACCCGGACGACTTCGTCCGCGTGAACGTCGACGGCACCGGAGCCCTCGTCGCCGCCGCCCGTGCCGCCGGGGTGTCCCGGTTCGTGTTCGTCTCGTCGCCGTCGGTGGCGCACACGGGCTCCTCGCTCGTGGGCGTCGACGCCGGACCCGCCGAACCCGATCGAGCCCGCGGGGACTACGCGCGGACGAAGGCCGCCGCCGAACTGCTCGCGCTCGACGCCGACGCCCCGGGCTTCGCCGTGGTCGCCGTCCGGCCACACCTCGTGTGGGGGCCCGGCGACACGCAGCTCGTCGGGCGGATCGTCGACCGGGCACGCACCGGGCGCCTCCCGTTGCTCGACTCCGGCGCTGCTCTCATCGACACGCTCTACGTCGACAACGCCGCCTCGGCCATGGTCGCCGCGCTGGACCACGCAGCCGATGACGGGGTGCACGGCAACGCCTACGTGGTGACGAACGGGGAGCCACGTCCGGTCGCCGACCTGCTCGCCGGGATCTGTGTCGCGTCGGGCGTGCCGGCACCGCGGCTGCACGTGCCCGCCGGGGTCGCACGGGTCGCGGGGTCGCTCGTGGAGGCCGTGTGGCGGGTGCGCCCCGGGGAGGACGAGCCGCCGATGACCCGGTTCCTCGCCGAGCAGCTGTCCACCGCGCACTGGTTCGACCAGCGCCGGACGCGCCGGGACCTCGAGTGGACGCCGGCCGTGTCGATCGACGAGGGGTTCGCCCGGCTCGCAGCAGCCGCGCGCTGAGCGGGAGCGGGCAGCGGGCTGCCCGATGCCGCTCAGCGGGCTCTCCGCTGGCGGGCTGCGGGCCCGAACGCCGTGGCGCCGTGTCCGCCCGCCGTGTCAGCCGCAGAACTCGTACGGCACCGCCGGCCACACGCTGTCCCACACGGCCATGACCGCGGTGTCGTCGGCCCCGAGCTGGAACGTGACGTACCGACCGCCCCGTTCGATCCCCCACAGGGAGTACGCGGTGCTGGGCACCCCTTCTCCGCGGTCGACCGCCGTGAGGTCGGGGTACGCCTGCCGCAGTTCGGCGAGCGTGCTGCCCACGCCGAGTCCCTCCGCCGTGGTCGGGGGAGCACCGTCGGTCGCGGTCGCGGTGACGTACACGCCCCACACCGTGCCCTTCTGCTCGACCACCGTCAGGTTCGAGCCGGACCCGTTCCACGAGGACACCGCCGGGTTCGCGCAGCCGTCCTCCGCTTCAGGTTCGCGCGTGTACGCCGCAGTGAGGTCGTCGAGTTCACCGTCGATGGGCCCGCGGATCGCGATCGGCCCGACCTCGTCGCCGGAGATCGTCCACGTGGACGGGTCCGACACCGAGTACGGCGCCCGTCCCGGTGTCCGGCTCGGCGACGGCGACGCCACCGCGGTCGGCGTCGGCGTCCCGACGACGGGAGCGCCCGACGGCGTCTCCGTCGCGCGCGGACCTGGTTCCGGTGTCGCCGTCGGAGCGGGGTCCGCCGTGACGGTGGTGGGGATGAGGCCGAGGGCCACGCCGCCGCCGGCCGCACCGAGCAGCAGGACCGCCACGACACCGATCGCGATGCCCGCACGCCGTGCTCGTCGACGCGGCCGAGGGGTCGCCCGCTCGAGCACGTTCCGCTTCATCGAGACGAGCATGCGCTGCAGGTCGTCTCCCTGAGGGGGCTCAACGTCCATCGTTCGCCACCGCCTTCCGCAGTCGTCGACGCGATCGGGAGACGCGCTGCGTGACCGTCCCGACCGTGAGGCCGAGGAGCTGAGCCGCCTCGGCGTAGGAGTAGCCCTGCACGAGGCACAGCTCGCAGATCAGCCGGTCGGTCTCGGGCAACGCGGCGATCTCGTCGCGTACCCACCGGAGCTGGTCGGCAGCGTCGGTGTCGGCGGCCGGTGCCGCGAGTTCGGCGGGCAGGTCGTCGGCGTCGTGCTGCGCGTTCCGCCGCCCGAGGTTCCGCGCGTGGTTGCGGCAGACCACGAGCAGCCAGGGCAGCAGGCCGCCGGTCGCGAGCTGCACGCCGTCCGCTTTCTGCCAGAGCGTCAGGAACGTGTCCTGTACGAGTTCTTCGACGTCCTGCCGGCTGCCTGCGATCGCCCATGCGTACCGGGTGAGTGCCGGCGCGAACCGGTCGAACGCCGTCGCCAACGCTCCTGGGTCCCCCGATGCGAGGCGCCGTGCCAGGCTGGCGTCGTCGTCTGCGGTGTCGTCCACGGTGCTCCCTTCACCTGAACAATGTCGGGAATGCGGCGATCCTGACACGACACGCCGGTGGCGTCGTCGATCCGTGACCCGGGGGAGGTGCGTTCAGCCGGTGAACCGGCTCCAGAGGTGCGTGAGCACGGGCCAGACGTCGCCGGCGCGGTCGGCGGACCCGACGGCGACGAGCACGAGCGGGAGCGCCGTGACGGCGAGCGCGACGAGGACCGCGAGGACCACGGCGATCGTGGCGGTGGTCGTGCGCCGGCGGGTCGCGGCGAGCAGGAGCAGCCCGAGGACGACGACCGCGCCGATGACGGTCGCGACGGCGACCCGTACGACGGGGAACGGCACCAGGCCGGCCGTGGTGGCGGTCACGCTGCCGAGGAACCCGACGAGCGGGAGGTAGGCGCCGAGCACGGTCCCGAGCACGAGGACGACACCCACGCCGGTGGCGACCCAGACACCGCGTGCGCGGGGACGGGTCCGGGGGCGTCGACCGCCCGACCAGGCGGTGGTCACGGCCGCGCTGCCCGTGCGATGACGGTGGCACGGCGTCCGTGCGGATCGTGCTGCATGGTTCCTCCTCCTCGACCCGGGCGTACGGATGCGCCGGGGCGCCCGACNGGGCACCCCGGCGCGGGACGGGCGACTCAGCGCTTGAAGACGTCCTTGACGTCCTCGCCGGCCTGCTTGACGCTGGCCGCGGCCTGGTCCTTCTTGCCCTCGGCGACCTTGTCGTCGTCGTTCGTCACCGTGCCGACGGCCTCCTTCGCCTTCCCGGCGAGGTCCTGCGCGGCGTTCTTGATCTTGTCGTCGAGTCCCATGGGGGTTCCTTCCTCGGTTCGGGCGTGCGCCCGGTGGGTGTTCGGTGGTGGCCCGGGAGGCCCGGGTCGCGCCCGCCCCGTCGGTGCGGGTGAGGCGGTGGTCGCGGCGACCCGGGTCGGTCAGCGGACCCGGGTCGCCTTCGCGAGGGCGGAACGTGTGCCGCCCGTGAGGTGCACGAGGACGGGCACCTGACGTCCGAGGGTGCGGTCGAGGGCCGCGACGGCCCGGTCGATCGCGGCGAGAACCGTCACGGCGTCGCCACCGCGACGGACCGCGACCCGGATCCGAGCGGCGCGCTGCCGTCGGACCAGGTACGTGTCGACCCGGGAGCCGACCACGTCGCGGACGCCGGTCAGCTCGTGCTCGACGACGTCCCGGACGAGGGCGACGTTCACGGTCACGGTGTCGGCGCCGGTGTGCTGCCGGAGGGCCACGGCCGTGCCGCCCCGGCCCCGGGTGCACGCCCAGACGAGGGCGAGCACGACGACGACGGCGCACACGCCGGCGACGATCCAGAGCGACGAGGCGGGCACCTCGAGGGTGCGGGGCACGTCGGCGTACGGACGGAGCGCCTCCCGGACGGCGGGCAGGACCCCGGCGCCGACGACGAGCCCGACGGCGACGGCGACGAGGCCGAGGACGAACAGGATGACCCGGTTCAGCGTGCGGTTGCTCTTCGTCACGCGAGGGTTCCCTTCTGCTCGAGGTGGACCCGGACCCGCCGAGCGAACCGCTCGTCGAGTCCGCCCAGACGCGCTCGGACGGCTTCCTCGACGGCGTGCTCGTCGACGGGCACACCGGTGACGGGGACGACCCGCACGTCGGTGCGGCGGCCGCGGGCGGTCGCGGAGGCGTTGCCCTCCGGGACCCCCGCTGCCCGGCCGGCCGCGTTCGCCGCGGTCGACGCGACGATGCGGGTGTCGACGATCACGGCGCCGCGGTCGTGCTCGACGACCGAGCGGTGCTGCCGTCCGGGCTTCAGTGCGAGCACGACGAGCACCACGCCGAGGACCACCAGCACGACGGCGACCACCTCCGCGACCGTGATGGACGCGGCGTCCGGGCGCAGGGCGGCGTCGACCGCGGTCTGCGGGTCCGCCAGGAGCGGTGGACGCCCGAGTGCCCGCAGGACGGACTCCGTGCCGATCCACGCGGCGACGAGGGCGAGCACCACGAGCGACACCGCGACGGCGGTCGAGCGGGAGCGGTGCACGCTCCGACGCCGGATGCGGCGTTCGACGGAACCGTTGCTCACGATGCTCTCCTGTCGACACGGGTCTCGTGGTCGCGCACGATCCCGGTCAGTTCGATGTGTGCGCTGCCGACGCGACGCCCGGTGAGTTCGCTCACGCGGCCCTTGACCTCGTCGGCCACGCGGGTCGCGTGCGCGACGAGGTCCTCGCCCGCCGCGACCGGACCGGTGATGTCGAGGGCGAGGGACCCGGACGCGTCGCCGAGTCCGACCCGCACCCGGCTCGCGGGGGCGCCGAGCCGTTCGGCTGCGACGGCCCGCGTCAGCGAGGTCAGGGCACGGGCGGTGACCTCGACGCGGCCCGGGACCTCCGGGCCGGCGCTCACCGGGAGCTCCGACGTCCGGTCAGCACGTCGGTCAGCGCACCGCGGTCGATCCTCCCGGTCGCGAGAGCGGCGACGAACGCCCCGATCGCGCCGAACACGATCACCAGGACGAAGCCCCAGAACCCGAACTGCAGCGCCACGACGGCGAGCACGGCGCCGATCAGGGCGCCCAGCACCGTGTTACTCAACGCGCGACTCCTTCTTGTCGTCGTTGTCGTCGTCGTCGCCCGGGATGAAGACGTCCTGGACGGTCACGTTGACCTCGGCGACCTCCATGCCGACGATCTGCTCGAGGGCACGGGCCACGGCGGAGCGGACGTCGTCGGCCACCTGCTGGAGGGCGACCGGGTACTCGGCCACGATGACGAGGTCGGCGGCGACCTGCGTCTCGCCGACCTCGACCTTGACGCCCTGGCCGAAGTCGCGCTGGCCGATCGCGCCGCGGATCGCACCGATGGCACGGGCAGCCCCGCCGCCGAGCGAGTGGACGCCGTTCACCTCGCGAGCGGCGATGCCGGCGACCTTCGAGACGACGGAGTCGTCGATGACGGTCTTGCCCGTGACGCCGCCTGCGGTGCTCGTGGTGGCCGGGGTGGTGGTCGTGGAGTCAGCCATTGTCGTTCCTTCCGGTTCTCCGCCGGGCCGTCCGGCGGTTGCTGTCGTGGAGGAGACGGGGTGTGCGGTGGATCCGTCACGCTCGAGCACGACGACTCAGCGAACACTCAGTGTTGGACATCAGGTACCCTAGGGGGGTACCGTACTGAGCATGACGGACGACACACACCGACACGTCGGGTACATCGGCGACAAGGACGACCTGCTCAAGCGACTCCGCCGTGCCGAGGGGCAGGTGCGTGGCATCGCCCGCATGGTCGAGGACGAGACGTACTGCATCGACGTCCTCACGCAGATCTCCGCGGCGAACCGCGCGCTCGAACGCGTCGCGCTGTCGCTGCTCGAAGACCACCTGTCGCACTGCGTCGCCGAGGCCGTGGCCGTCGGCGGCGATGCGGCGGACGCGAAGGTGCGCGAGGCGAGCGAGGCGATCGCCCGGCTCGTGCGCTCCTAGGAACGAAGGGAACCACCGTGAACACCGAACTCCTGCTCGTCGAGGGCATGACCTGCGAACACTGCGTGATGAGCGTCACCGAGGAACTCCGCGAACTCGACGGGGTGTCGGACGTCGCCGTGCAGCTCGTGCCGGGTGGCGCGTCGCAGGTGACCGTCACCTCGGACGCGCCGATCGACGCGGACGCCCTCCGCGGCGCGATCGCCGAGGCCGGGTACGACGTGGTGCGGTCGTGACCGACGGGGTCGTCGAGCTCGACATCACCGGGATGACGTGCGCCTCGTGCGCGAACCGCATCGAGCGGAAGCTCGGCAAGCTCCCCGGTGTCACCGCCACCGTGAACTACGCGACCGAGAAGGCGCAGGTCACGGTGGACGCGCCGGGGTCGACCGACACCGCCGCGCTCATCGCCGCCGTCGAGTCCGCCGGGTACGGCGCCTCGGTGCCGGCGCCGCCGGAACCCGAGCGGGGGGCGGACGTCGCCGGTCGGCACGGGGACGACCCGGCGGCACCGCTCCGGCAGCGGCTCGTCGTCTCCGCCGTCCTCGCGGTCCCGGTCGTCGCGCTGTCGATGGTGCCCGTCCTGCAGTTCCCGAACTGGCAGTGGCTGGCCCTGGCGCTCGCCGCACCCGTCGCCGTGTGGGGAGCGCTGCCGTTCCACCGTGCCGCGTGGGTGAACGCACGCCACGGGGCCGCCACGATGGACACCCTCGTGAGCGTCGGGGTCCTGGCGGCCTTCGGTTGGTCGCTGTACGCGCTGTTCCTCGGCGACGCCGGGATGACCGGCATGCACATGACGTTCTCGTGGTTCGCCACCGACCCCGAGGCGAGTGACCTCTACCTCGAGGTCGCGAGCGCCGTCACCGTGTTCATCCTCGCCGGGCGGTACATGGAAGCCCGGGCGAAGCAACAGTCCGGTGCGGCACTGCGCGCGTTGCTCGAGCTCGGCGCGAAGGACGCCACCGTCCTCCGGGAGTCGTCCGGCACCGCGACCGAGGTCCGTGTCCCCGCCGCGTCGCTCGTCGTCGGGGACGTGGTCGTCGTGCGACCGGGCGAGCGCATCCCGAGCGACGGCACGGTCCGTGACGGGTCCTCCGCGGTCGACCTCAGCATGCTCACGGGCGAGTCCGTCCCCGTCGAGGTCGGGCCGGGCGACGGCGTCACCGGTGCGACCATCAACGTCGGCGGCCGGCTCGTCGTCGAGATCACCCGCGTCGGCGCCGACACCGAACTCGCCCGGATGGGGAAGCTCATCGAGGACGCGCAGACCGGCAAGGCCGAGGTGCAGCGGCTCGCCGACCGCGTCTCCGGGGTCTTCGTGCCGATCGTCATCGGCCTCGCCCTCCTGGCCTTCGTCGGGTGGCTCGTGCTCGGCGGCAGCCTGACCGCCGCGTTCACCGCCGCGGTCGCGACGCTCATCATCGCCTGCCCGTGCGCCCTCGGCCTGGCGACCCCGACGGCGCTGCTCGTCGGCACGGGCCGCGGCTCGCAACTCGGCATCCTCATCGGCGGCCCCCAGGTCCTCGAGCAGACGCGCGGCGTCGACACGATCGTCCTCGACAAGACCGGCACGGTGACCACCGGGGTCATGGCCCTGCGCTCGGTCACCGGAACCTCCGAGGTCCCCGACGACACCGTGCTGCGGCTCGCCGCGGCGGTCGAGGACGGCTCGGAGCACCCCGTCGCCCGCGCCGTCGTCGAGGCCGCTCGTGCCCGAGGACTCCACGTGACGGGAGCCACGCAGTTCGCCGCGACGCCCGGAGCCGGCGTGCAGGCCGTGGTCGACGGCGACGTCGTCCTCGTCGGCAGCGTCCCGTGGCTCCGGTCCTCGTGGGCCGTCGAGATCCCGGACACGATCGCCCAGGCGGTCCACACCGCCGAGTCCGACGGGGGCACAGCGGTCGTCGTGGCCCGAGACGGCGCAGCCCTCGGCGTCGTGGTCGTCGGTGACACGGTCAAGACCGAGGCCCAGGACGCCGTCCGGCGCTTCCGCGAGCTCGGCCTGCACCCGGTGCTGCTCACCGGCGACAACGAGGGAGCCGCCCGAGCGGTGGCGGCCGAGGTCGGCATCGAGGAGGTGCACGCGCGGGCGACCCCGTCCTCCAAGCTCGACACGGTGCGTCGACTCCAGGCCGAGGGCCGCAGCGTGGCGATGGTCGGCGACGGTGTGAACGACGCCGCGGCGCTGGCGGCCGCGGGCCTCGGGATCGCGATGGGTGCCGGCACCGACGCGGCGATCGCGGCGAGCGACATCACCGTCGTCAGCGGTCGGCTGACCGTGGTGGTCGACGCGATCCGCCTCGCCCGTGCCACGCTGCGGACGATCAAGGGGAACCTGTTCTGGGCGTTCGCGTACAACGTCGCGGCCATCCCGCTCGCGATGGCGGGGCTGCTCAACCCCGTGCTCGCGGGGGCGGCGATGGCGTTCTCGTCGGTCTTCGTCGTGACCAACAGCCTCCGCCTGCGCCGCTTCACGCCCCGCCCCTGAGCGGGGCAGGATGGGGGGGCATGGTGCAGCTGCCGGGCGTCCTCCGGGGCGGGGGACCCGTCCACGTCGCGCCGATGGCCGGAGGACCGACCACCGCGGCGCTCGTGACGGCCGCGGCCCGTGCGGGCTCCTTCGCGCAGCTCGCAGCGGGCTACACGACGCCGGAGACCCTCGGCGCGCAGATCGCCGCCGTCCGTGCGGCAGGGGTGACCGGGTTCGGCGTGAACCTGTTCGCGCCGAACCCGGTGCCGATCGACCCCGCCGAGTACGACCGGCTCCGAGCACGGCTCGCGCAGGAGGCCCCCGCCGTCGGGCAGGTCCCGCTGCGCGAGGACGACGACGGCTGGCCCGACAAGCTCGCGCTGCTGCTCGACGACCCCGTGCCGGTGGTCTCGTTCACCTTCGGGCTGCCCGACGCGAGCGCCGTGACCGCACTCCGGCGTCGGGGCACGATCACGGTGCAGTCCGTGACGGACCCCGACGAGGCCCGGGCTGCCGAGGAGCTCGGCGTCGACGTCCTGCTGGTGCAGGGCACCGGCGCGGGCGGCCACTCCGCGGTGTTCGATCCGACGCGTGCCCTCGAGGAGCGGTCCCTGCCCGACCTCGTGCGGGCCGTCACCGCCGTCACCACGCGCCCGGTGATCGCCGCCGGTGGCATCGGTTCCCGGGCCGACGTGGTCGCCGCGCTCGCCGCGGGTGCGGGAGCGACCGCCGTCGGCACGTTCGTGCTGCGGACGGACGAGGCCGGCACGGGAGCGACCCACCGAGCGGCCCTGACCGACCCCGCCTTCGACCGGACCGACCTGACCCGGGCGTTCACCGGCCGTCCTGCCCGGGCGCTCGTCAACGACTTCGTCCGAGCCCACCCGGACGCGCCGCTCGGCTACCCGGCGGTGCACCACCTCACGCGGCCGATGCGGACCGCTGCCGCGGAGACCGGGGACGCCCGATGGCTGCACCTCTGGGCGGGACGGGCGTGGCGCGGCGCGCCGACCGGGCCGGTCGCGGGCGCACTGGAGGCGCTGCTCGCGTGACGCGGGCAGCGGAACCGACCCGCGCCTCCCGGCCGCCTGTGCGCACGACCGACGCGACGGCACTACGCTCGGAGACGGTCCGCGACGCAGCGCTGCGGTGACCCGCGGGCTTGTACGTCTTGAAGGTACCCAGGAGGACCGAAGTGACCGAATCCGCTCCCGTCGACCCCACATCGACCGAAGGCTGGAAGAAGCTGGACGGCATCGCCGCCGGCTTCACCCCGGACCTGCGAGGGTGGTTCGACAGCGACCCCGGTCGTGCCGAGCGCTACACCTTCCAGGCAGCCGACCTGACGGTCGACCTCTCGAAGGGGCTCGTCGACGACGAGATCCTCGGCGCGCTGCTCCAGGTCGCGAAGGACACCCACGTCGCCGAGCGCTTCCAGGCGATGCTCGCGGGTGAGCACATCAACGCCACCGAGGACCGCGCCGTGCTGCACACCGCCCTCCGCCGTCCGAAGGGGGCCTCGCCGGAGCTCGTCGTCGACGGGCAGGACGTCGACGCCGACGTGCACGCCACGCTCGACAAGGTCTACGCCTTCGCCGACCAGGTGCGGTCCGGTGCGTGGACCGGCGTCACCGGCAAGCGCATCGAGACCGTCGTGAACATCGGCATCGGCGGCTCGGACCTCGGCCCGGTCATGGTGTACGAAGCCCTCAAGCCGTACGTGCAGCCCGGGCTCGAGGCGCGCTTCGTCTCGAACATCGACCCCGCCGACATCTACGAGAAGACCGCGGACCTCGACCCCGAGACCACGCTCTTCATCGTCGCGTCGAAGACCTTCGGCACGCTGGAGACCCTCACGAACGCCCGGCTCGCACGCCAGTGGCTCTGGGAGCGGCTCGGTCTCGCCGACGCGTCGGACGACGAGAAGTCGAACGCCGTCGCGAAGCACTTCGTCGCCGTCTCGACCGCGCTCGACAAGGTCGCGGCGTTCGGCATCGACCCGGAGAACGCGTTCGGCTTCTGGGACTGGGTGGGTGGCCGCTACTCGGTCGACTCCGCCATCGGCACGAGCGTCGTGATCGCGATCGGCAAGGAGAACTGGGAGCAGTTCCTCGCGGGGTTCCACGCCGTCGACGAGCACGTCCGCACGACCCCGCTGGAGCAGAACGTCCCCGTCCTCATGGGGCTGCTCAACGTCTGGTACTCGAACTTCCTCGGCGCCCAGAGCCACGCGGTCCTGCCGTACACGCAGTACCTGCACCGCTTCCCCGCCTACCTGCAGCAGCTCACGATGGAGTCGAACGGCAAGCGCGTCCGCTGGGACGGCTCGCCGGTCACCACCGAGACCGGTGAGGTCTTCTGGGGCGAGCCGGGCACGAACGGCCAGCACGCGTTCTACCAGCTCATCCACCAGGGCACGCGCCTGATCCCGGCGGACTTCATCACCGTCGCGAAGCCGGCGCGACCGCTCAAGGACGAGTCCGGCGACGGGAAGGCCGTGCAGCCGGGGCAGGACGTGCACGCCCTGTTCCTCGCGAACTTCTTCGCCCAGACGAAGGCGCTCGCCTTCGGCAAGACGGCGGACGAGGTCCGGGCCGAGGGCACCACCGACGAGGCGATCGTCGCGGCGCGCACGTTCACGGGGAACAAGCCGTCGACGTCGATCCTCGCGCCGGAGCTCACCCCGAGCGTGCTCGGCCAGCTCATCGCCCTCTACGAGCACATCGTGTTCACCGAGGGCACCATCTGGGGCATCGACTCGTTCGACCAGTGGGGCGTGGAGCTCGGCAAGCAGCTCGCTCTGCAGATCGCCCCGGCGGTCGACGGCGACCAGGCTGCGCTCGACGCGCAGGACTCGTCGACGAAGGCCCTCATCGCGAAGTACCTGGAGCTGCGCGGCGAGTAGCGCACACCGCAACGGTCGGGAGGCG
>NZ_JBQEPN010000003.1:246684-250024 GCF_052045775.1 Curtobacterium sp. 22159 | reverse complement strand
CCGCGCCTCCCGTCCGTCTGTCCCGCCGTTCGGCCGTCCCGCCGTTCGGGCGCGAGTCTCGCGCTGACCGACAGTTCACGGGCCGATCGGCGCGTGAACTGTCGCTGAGCCCGAGACTCGGCCCATCCGCGCACGGGCCGGGCCGGGCCGGCCCGGGCCCGGGCCGTGCGTCAGCGGCCGAGTGGGTCGAGGTTGAGGGTCGTGCCCTCGTAGAGGTGCTGGTCCTCCCCGAAGACCTGCACACCCTCGTTCAGCCAGACGAGCGCCTTCACCGTGATGCCGAAGCGCGCGGCGACGTCGCCGATGAGGTCGTCCGGGGCGACGGTGTACGCCTTCGGAGCGCCCGTCGCGGTCTTCCCGGTGACGGTCCCCGTGGCGTTCGGTCGAGCACCGGAGTCAACCGGGTGCACGTTCGTCGTCCGCTGCGGCACCGACCAGCGGACCGACGTGACGGCGAGCACCTTGTCGCTGCTGATCTCGACCGGCACGTCGGCGCCGGCGGCCGCAGCGGAGTACGTCACGAGGACGCCGAGGTGGGAGGGGTCGACGCCGGAGCCGGTGAGGGGCACGTCCGCTGCGATCGGGCCCTGTGTGGGACCACCGAGCGTCCGGTCGCCGACGCCGTGGTAGGTGAGGCCGTCGCCGACCTTGCGCGGCAGGTCGAACAGCCCGACGCCGATCGGCACCGGCAGGGTCGAGGTGACGCCGCTGTACTGCGCCGTGAAGGTGTCGTCACCGTTGGCCACGACGCGGAAGTGGAAGTGGATGCTCCCCTTCGGTGACGCGACGTCGCCCTGCGCCAGGACGGTGCCCGCCGGGATGGGTGTGAGCGTCGGCGCCGGTGCGGCGGCCTCGGTCGGTTCGGGCGTCGGGGTCCGCGGGGTGGCCGACGCCTGCAGCAGATCGCCCTCGGACTCGCCGTCGGCGGAGGGCGTGGCGCTCGGGGTCGGGGTGCGCTGCGCCGTCGCCGGACCCGACGGCGCCGGCAGCGCTCCGTCGGACCCCCGCAGCAACGAGCACCCCGAGAGTGCGACGGTGGCCAGGACGAGCACCCCGACCGTCACGATCCGCTTCATGGTTCCCCCTCGGTCGGATGCTAGCCGACCGGCGCGAGCGGGGCGACGGCCGGGCGCCCGGTGTGTCCGGAGGTGTAGCGACCAGTGCTGTCGGCGGGACGGACTACCGTCGAGGCATGGAGCGTTCGGAGATCCTCGCCGCGGCCGCCGCCGCGCACGCCGCCCGCATCGCCGAGGCCGGTGGAGATGCCGGCGCCGCACGGGAACGCGCCGAGCAGATCCGGAAGCGCGCGGACGGCCTGACCGACCGGATCGAGCGGACCGAGGCGTCCGACGCCGCGCGGGACGCCGAACGTCGTCGAGCGGGGGAGGCGGACCGTGCGGCGTCCCGGACCGAGGGATCGCTCTCGGACTGGCATCGGATGGGCACCCGCCGTGGCGTGACGCCGGACGAGCAGGTGCGCACCGCGTGGACCATCGCGGGCGTCCCGGAACGCGGGGACGCCCGGGCGCTGGCGAACATCCTGCTGTCCACGGCCGGGCACGCGGGTCGCGTGGCGGACGCCGCTCGCCGCAACCCCCGGCTCTCGGGTGCCGCAAGTGCTGCGGCTCGGCGGACGGTCCGTCGGTACACGGACCACGGTGCGGACATGGCGTCGCTGGGGGACGTGCTCGACGAGCCGCCGCAGATGGACGAGTGAACCCTGACCAGGGCTTTCGTGGAGCGATCCAATCGCGTATATGTCCTCATGTGCGATTGACAGGACATGAAATCGGGCTACGATCCTTCCAAGCGATGCAGCCTGATCACTGACGAAGGAGTCACCCGGATGGTCGACATCAAACCCACAGCCCCCAACACCGCCCTGCCGCCGGTGGGGCAGGGGCCGCACGTGCGACGCCTCGGCGTCCTCGCGCTCGTCGCCACGTTCGGCGGCCTCCTCTTCGGCTACGACACCGGCGTGATCAACGGCGCGCTGAACCCGATGACGAAGGAGCTCGGCCTGACGCCGCTCACCGAGGGCGTCGTGACGAGCTCGCTCCTGTTCGGTGCGGCGATCGGCGCCATGCTCGGCGGCCGGGTCGCCGACGGGTGGGGTCGTCGCCGGACGATCATCACGCTCGCGGTCATCTTCTTCGTCGGCAGCATGACCTGCGTGTTCGCGCCGACCTTCGGGGTGATGGTCGTCGGTCGCGTGCTCCTCGGCCTCGCGGTCGGCGGTGCCTCGACGGTCGTCCCGGTGTTCCTCGCCGAACTCGCGCCGTACGAGATCCGCGGGTCGCTGTCCGGTCGCAACGAACTCATGATCGTGATCGGTCAGCTCGCCGCCTTCGTCGTGAACGCGTTCATCGGCACCATGTGGGGTGAGGGGCACGGTGTCTGGCGCGTCATGCTCGCCGTGAGTGCGCTCCCCGCGATCGCACTCTTCGTCGGGATGCTCCGCGTCCCCGAATCGCCGCGGTGGCTGGCGTCGAAGGGGCGCAACGACGAGGCGCTCACGGTGCTCGGCCAGATCCGATCGAAGGAGCGCGCGGCCGCCGAACTCGAGGACATCAAGCGCACGAACGAGTTCGAGGCGAAGGTCCAGAGCGTGAGCGGCTGGCGCGTGATGCTCGGCAACAAGTGGCTCATCCGCATCGTGCTCATCGGCGCGGGCCTCGGGGTCGCCCAGCAGCTCACCGGCATCAACTCGATCATGTACTACGGCCAGACGGTGCTCATCGAGTCGGGCTTCCAGCAGTCGGCCGCCCTGATCGCGAACATCGCGCCGGGCGTCATCGCCGTGATCGGCGGCTTCATCGCCATCCACAACATGGAGAAGATCAACCGGCGGACGACGCTCATCCTCGGGTTCTCGCTGACGACGGTGTGCCACTTCCTCATCGGCATCGCCTCGGTGGCCCTGCCCGCCGGCAACCCGGCCCGCCCGTGGGTGATCCTGTTCCTGGTCGTCGCGTTCGTCGGCTCGATGCAGACGTTCCTCAACATCGCGGTGTGGGTGCTGCTGTCGGAGATCTTCCCGACGCAGATCCGCGCGCTGGGGATGGGCATCGCGGTCTTCTGCCTCTGGATCGCGAACGCGTTCCTCGGGCTCTACTTCCCGACGATCGTCGCCGCCACGGGCATCACCGGGACGTTCTTCGGGTTCGGCATCGTCGGGCTCCTCGCACTGTTTTTCATCTGGAGGTTCGTGCCGGAGAGCCGCGGGCGCACCCTCGAGGAGGTCGAGGAGGGCGTCACCACCGGCAACATCTTCACGGTCCCGGCGAAGCAGGTCCGGAACTGAGACCCTGACGGACGGGAGGCGCGGTGCCAGCCGGCA
>NZ_JBQEPN010000003.1:211810-246634 GCF_052045775.1 Curtobacterium sp. 22159 | reverse complement strand
ACCGCGCCTCCCGTCCGTTCGTCGCTCGCGCTACGGGCGCAGGAGCACCTTGCCGACGCGGCCGGCGGTGTCCGAGGCGCGGACCGCGTCGCGGACGTCCTCGAAGGCGAACGTGTCGGCGACGGGGAGCGTGAGCGACCCGTCGAGCACGCGCGTGATGAGCTCGCCGAAGAGCTGCCCCTTCGTCTCGGCGGGCATGGTCTTCGAGACCACGCTGCCCCAGAAGCCCTTCACGGTGAGCTGGCCGAAGATGACCTTGCCGGAGGGGATCTCGAGCGTCGGGGACGCCATCGCGCCGAACACCACGAGCGTGGCGTCCTCGCCCAGCACGGAGGCGATGTCGCCCGCGGCCTTCCCGCCGACCGACTCCACGCCCGCGACGATCGGGGCGCCGCCGGTGATCGCCGTGACCTCGTCCTGCCAGCCCTCCGTGTCGGTGGCGACGACGCGCTCGATGCCCTGGCTCCGCAGCTCCTCGACGCCGGCGGCGCGGCGGACGAGCCCGACGACGTTGATGCCCCGGGCGGCGGCGAGCTGCGCGACCATCCGGCCGACGGCACCGTTCGCGGCGTTCTGGATCAGCCAGTCGCCCTCGTGCAGGTCGAGCGAGTGCAGCAGGCTGATCGCGCTGAACGGCATCGAGACGAGCTGTGCCGCGGCGTCGTCCGGCATCGCGTCGGGCACCGGGACGAGACCGGCGGCGTCGGCGAGGTAGTACTCGGCCCAGACGCCGAACGCACCGCCGGCGACACGCTGGCCGACCTGGAGCCGGTCGACACCCTCGCCGAGCGCCTCGACGACGCCGAGTGCCTCGGTGCCCGAGGCGGCGGGGAGCTCGGGCTTGAACCCGTAGGTGCCGCGGACCGTCCAGAGGTCGTGGTTGTGGATCGGGGAGAGGACGGTGCGGACGAGCACCTGCCCGGGCCCCGGCTGCGGGACGGGCCGCTGTGCGACGGTGAGGACGTCGGCGGGTTCGCCGAAGGTCTCGTGGACGACGGCGCGCATGGTCGTGGGGGTGGAGCTCATGGACTAGTCCTCCGAGACGGTGATCGTGACGTCGATGTTGCCCCGCGTCGCGTTGGAGTACGGGCAGACCTGGTGCGCGGCGTCCGCGAGGGCCTGGGCCTGGTCGTGCTCGAGCCCGGGCAGGACGACCTCGAGCAGGACGGCGAGCTGGTAGCCGCCCTGGCGGTTCGGGCCGATCTGCACGCGACCGCCGACGGAGGAGTCCTCGATCTTCACCTTCTGGCTGCGGGCGACCCCCTGCAGTGCCGAGTGGAAGCACGCTGCGTAGCCGGCGGCGAACAGCTGCTCGGGGTTCGTTCCGTTGCCGGAGCCGCCCATCTCCTTCGGGATGGCGAGGTCGAGTGCGAACGAGCCGTCGCTGGTGGCGACGCGGCCGTCGCGGCCGGCGCCGGTGGAGAGGGCCTCGGCGGTGTACAGGGCTTCCATGGTGTTCCTTCCTTCGTGGGGTCGTGTGGGTCGTGGCGTCGCGGGGCGGCGTGCGCGGTCGCGGCGGCGCGTGCGCGGTCGCGGCGCCGCGACGTTCCGCGCTGGGCGACAGTTCACGGGCGCGCGAGCCCGTGGACTGTCGCTCAGCGCGTGAGCTCGGCCGGCACCGGCGAGCGCCCGGCGGCGGCGTGCATGGTCTCGGTCAGTCGGTGGAGCGTCGCGATGAGTTCGGCGGCGGCCCGTTCGTCCGGCAGGCCCATCCCGGCGGCGATCGCGGCCGGGACGTGTGCGAGCTCGGGGCGGATGGACCGACCGCGGTCGCCGACGGTCACCGTGACGATCCGCTCGTCGGTGCTCCGGCGCTCCCGGCGGACGAGGCCGGCCTGCTCCATGCGGCGCAGGAGCGGCGAGAGCGTGCCCGAGTCGAGCTGGAGGTGCTCGCCGAGTCCGGAGACGGTCTGGTCACCCTCGATCCACAGGGTCACGAGCACGAGGTACTGCGGGTAGGTGAGACCCCACGGCTCGAGCAGCGACCGGTACGCCTGCGTGGTCGCTCGGGTCGCTGCGTAGAGGGAGAAGCACACCATCTCGTCGGTCACGGGCACGGGTTCAGCATTGCACACGATCAAGTTGCGCACAATCGATCCGCTCGGGCTCACGGCTGGCGTCCGGTCGGGGTACGGACAGCACCGAGCGCACGCATGGCCCGGACGGTTAGGCTGACGTGACCCACGATGACCAGCAACGACCACGACAACACAACGACCCCTGGAGCCGGCGCCACCCGCCGCACCGGGACGGCGTCGTCCCACGGCAAGACGATCCTGATCGGTGAGCACGCCGTGGTCTACGGCGCACCCGCGCTCGTCCTGCCGGTCCTCGACGCCCGGGTCGTCGCCACGGTCACCCCGACCGACGACGGTGCCGGACACCACCTCGAGTCGGCGGTCCACACCGGCCCGCTCGACCTGGCCCCGGCCGCCGTGATGCCCACCGTCACGGCCGTCACCGCCACCCTCCGACGCTTCGGGGTCACCGACCGTTCGTTCCACGTCCGCGTCGACAGCGAGGTGCCCACCGCCCGCGGGATGGGATCGAGTGCCGCCGTCGCGGCCGCCGTGACCGCCGCGGTCGCCGACGCGCTCGACGAGACGCTCGACCCCGAGACGCACCACGACCTCATCCAGGAGTGCGAACGCGTCGCCCACGGACGCCCGTCCGGCCTCGACGCGCGCGGCGTGGTCGCCGACGCACCGGTCTGGTTCGAGGCCGGACGGGTCGAACCGGTCGAGCTGGGTGCCCGCTTCGCCTTCGTCGTGGCCGACACCGGGGTGCCCGGGCACACGCGCGAGGCGGTCGCCGCCGTCCGCCGACGCCACGACGCGGACCCGTCGACGATCGACGGCGTCATCGAGCGCCTCGGTGACCTGGCCCGCCGCGCGCGGAGGACGCTCGTGGACGGCGACGCCCAGGCGCTCGGTGCCACGATGGACGCCGCGCACGAGTTGCTCACCGACCTCGACGTGTCGAGCGACGACCTCGACCGGCTCGTCGGCGCCGCACGTGCTGCGGGAGCCCTCGGCGCGAAGCTCACCGGCGGTGGCCGCGGCGGATGCGTCCTCGCACTCGCCGAGGACACCGGACACGCGGACCGCATCGCGGCCGCACTGCGCGGCGCAGGTGCCGCAGCCACCTGGACCACCACGATCGGAGACCGCGCCTGATGACCGCCACCGCCGTCGCGCACCCCAACATCGCCCTCGTGAAGTACTGGGGCAAGGCGGACGCGTCCCTCGCGCTGCCCGCCACGGGCAGCGTCTCGATGGGACTCGACGTGTTCCCGACGACGACGTCCGTCACGCTGCTCGACGGCGTCCACGGCCAGGAGGCGCGGGACACCCTGACCCTGAACGGTTCCGTCGTCGAGGACGGCGCCCTGGTGCGGGTCGAGCAGTTCCTCGACCTGGTGCGGGAGCTGGCCGGTTCCACCGCGCCTGCCCGCGTCGTGTCCGAGAACACGGTCCCGACCGGCGCCGGACTCGCCTCGAGCGCCTCGGGCTTCGCGGCACTCGCCACGGCTGCCGCCGCGGCCTACGGGCTCGACCTGTCCCCGCGAGACCTGTCCCGCCTCGCCCGTCGCGGTTCGGGCTCGGCCACCCGGTCGATCCCGGGCGGGGTCGCCGTCTGGCACGCCGGGGACGACGAGGGGTCGTTCGCGGAGCCGATCCCGGCCCCGCCGATGGCCATGGTCGTCGTGACGATCGACGCCGGCCCGAAGCCGATCGGATCGCGCGAGGCCATGCGGCGCACCATCGCGACGTCGCCGTTCTACCCCGCCTGGGTCACCTCGACCACCGAGACGGTCGGGGAGATGCTCGCCGCCTGCGCCGCTGGTGACTTCACGCGCATCGGCGAGCTGACCGAGAGCAACGCGCTCCGCATGCACGCCACGATCGAGGGCGCGTTCCCGCCCATCCGCTACCTCAACGCGCGCAGCGTCGCCGTGTTCGACGCCGTCGCCGAGCTCCGCGCCGCAGGCACCGAGGCGTACGCCACCGCCGACGCCGGCCCGAACGTGGTCGTCCTCACGCAGCCCCAGGACCGCGGTGCCGTCGCGTCCGCCCTGTCCGGCTTCGGCGACGTGATCGAGTCCGGCACCGGACCAGGCGCGCGCCTCGTCGGCTCCGAAGGAACGGGGACGCCCGAGCCGGGTGTCGCCCCCGACCCGGAGGAGAGCGCCGAGTGATCGAGTTCCGTGCCCACGGCAAGCTGTTCGTCGCGGGCGAGTACGCCGTCGTCGAGCCCGGGCAGCCGTCCGTGCTCATCGCCCTCGACCGTGCGATCACCGCCCGGGTCAGCGAGGGCCACGGCGCCGGCAGCGTGCACTCCGAGGAGTACGGTCACCTCCCGCTCACCTGGACCCGCGCCGAGGACGGCATCGCGCTCGACACCGAGCACCACCCGTACGACTACGTGATGGCGACCATCGACCTCGTCGAGAAGCTCCGGCAGGAGCAGGGCATCGCGCCGCGGTTCCACGACCTCCGCATCTCCAGCCAGCTCGACGACGCGAGCGGTCGGAAGTTCGGGCTCGGCTCGTCGGCGGCGGTGACCGTCGCGACCGTGGGTGCCCTCGACCGCTTCTACGGCCTCGGGCTGTCGCAGCGGAAGCGTTTCCAGGTCGCCCTGCTCGCCACCATCCGCGTCAACCCGCGCGCGTCCGGTGGCGACCTCGCCGCGAGCACGTTCGGCGGCTGGCTGCGCTACAGCGCCCCGGACCGCGAACGCCTCGCCGCCCAGCTCGACAGCCGGACGGTGACGGAGATCCTCGGTGACGCCGAGGCGTGGCACGGCTTCGACGTCCAACGCCTGCCCGCGCCGGAGAACCTCGAGCTCCTGGTCGGCTGGACCGGTTCGCCGGCGTCCACCACGAAGCTGGTCGGCGTCGTGCGTCGGCACCGCAACGGCGGGTACCAGGCGTTCCTCGACGAGAGCCGCGCCTGCGTCGACGACCTCACCACGGGCCTCCAGACCGGCGACGCGGAACGGACGCTCGGCGCGTTGCGACGTGCCCGCGGGCTGCTGCAGCGGCTGGGTGAATCGGTCGGGTCGCAGATCGAGACCGAACGACTCGCGGCCCTGTGCGACGTTGTCGAGGCGGCCGGCGGGGCGGCGAAGCCGTCCGGCGCCGGCGGCGGCGACTGCGGCATCGCGCTCGTCCCGGCGGACACGGACCTCGCCGGCATCCACCGCGCCTGGGAGGCGCACGACATCAGACACCTCAGCGTCGCGGTGCAAGCGCCCGAAGGGAGCGTCGATGACTGACCTGCTGACCCCGATCCCCACGAAGTGGGTGGGGCCGATCCGCATCAGCGGCAACGCGGTGGAGGGCGAGCACGAGGTGCCGCTCGCCACGTACGAGTCGCCGCTGTGGCCGTCCGTGGGCCGCGGTGCGCGTGTGTCGCGCATGGTCGAGGGCGGCATCGTCGCGACCGTCGTCGACGAGCGCATGACGCGGTCCGTGGTCGTCCGCGCCGACAGCGCCGCAGCGGCGCACGTGGCCGCGGGACGCATCCTCGGTCGGCAGGCCGAGCTGGAGGCGATCGTCGCCGGACAGAGCCGGTTCGCGAAGCTCATCGAGGTGCACCCGGAGATCGTCGGGGACCTGCTGTTCCTGCGCTTCGCCTTCACCACGGGCGACGCCTCCGGGCACAACATGGTGACGCAGGCTGCCGACAAGCTCCTGCCCGCGATCCTCGAGTGGGAGCCGGGGCTGCGGTACGTCAGCGTCTCGGGCAACTTCTGCACCGACAAGAAGGCCACCGCGGTGAACGGGATCCGCGGTCGCGGCCGGAACACCATCGCCGAGATCGTGATCCCGGGCGAGGTCGTCGAGAAGCGCCTCCGCTCGTCCGCAGCGCGCATCGCCGAGCTCAACGTGGCGAAGAACCTGGTCGGGTCGACCATCGCCGGTGCCCTGCGCTCGGCGAACGCCCACTACGCGAACATGCTCCTCGGCTTCTACCTGGCGACCGGGCAGGACGCCGCGAACATCGTCGAGGGCTCCCAGGGGATCACGTACGCCGAGGCCCGCGGCGACGACCTCTACTTCTCGACGGCGCTCCCGCACCTCATCGTCGGCACGGTCGGCAACGGCAAGGGCGGGGACCTGCCGGTCGTCGAGGACGCCCTGGTCCGGCTCGGCTGCCGCGAGGAACGCGAACCCGGCGCGAACGCGCGACGGCTGGCGGCCCTGTGCGCCGCCACCGTCCTCTGCGGCGAGCTCTCGCTGCTCGCTGCCCAGACGAACCCCGGCGAGCTGATGGCGGCCCACGTCGCCATGGAACGCCGCGGTTCCCGACCCGCCGGAGGTGCGGCATGACGAGCATCGGCATCCACGACCTCGCCGTCGCGACCGGGCACCACGTGCTCGAGCTCGACGACCTGGCCGAACGACTCGGGGTCGACCCCGCGAAGTACCACGTCGGCATCGGGCAGGACGCGTTCAGCGTGCCCGCTCCGGACGAGGACATCGTCACGATGGGCGCCGCCGCGGCGAAGGAGATCATCGACCGCCACGGCGTCGAGGGGATCCGGACGGTGCTGTTCGCCACCGAGTCCGGCGTCGACCAGTCGAAGGCGGCCGGCGTGTTCGTGCACGGGCTGCTCGGTCTGCCGCAGAACGTCCGCGTCGTCGAGCTGAAGCAGGCCTGCTACGGCGGGACCGCGGCGGTGCAGCTCGCCCTCGGGATCGTCGCCCGGGCACCGCGGGAGCGCGTGCTCGTCATCGCCGCCGACGTGGCCCGCTACGACGTCGACACGGCCGCCGAACCGACGCAGGGTGCCGGTGCCGCAGCCATCCTCGTGTCGGCGGACCCCGACCTCGTCGAGCTCGAGCCCGCGGCTGGTGTGTTCACCGCCGACGTCGACGACTTCTGGCGACCGAACGACCGCTCGACCGCGCTCGTCGACGGTCGGCTGTCGGTGAGTGCCTACGTCGACGCCTTCGTCGGTGCATGGGACGACCTCGCCGCGCAGGGTGGTCCGGGGTACGCGGACATCCTCCGCTTCGTCCACCACCAGCCCTTCACGAAGATGGCGATCAAGGCGCACCGCAAGCTCACCCAGCACGTCGGTGTCCCGTTCGACGAGTCGGACCTCGCGATCGGGTTCACGTACAACAAGCAGACCGGCAACACGTACACGGCGTCGCTCTGGATCGGGCTCGCGGCGCTGCTCGACCTCGACGACGACCTCGCGGGGGAGCGGATCGCGCTGTTCAGCTACGGCTCGGGCAGTGTCGGTGAGCTGATCACCGGCATCGTGCAGCCGGCGTACCGGGAGCACCGCCGACAGGGTCGCGTCCGCGAGCTGCTCGAGGCCCGTGTCCCGCTGACCGTCGACGCCTACCGGGCGCTCCACGCCGCCGGTGCTGCCACGAGCGAGGACGTCGAGCGGCCCCGCGTCACGACCGCGCCGTTCCGGTTCGCGGGCGTGCGCGGCGGGGCCCGGCACTACGAGGCGACGACGCCGGCCTGACGCCCCCGCCGGGCCCGGCTCACACCATCGCGGCGAGGACCTCGCGCTCGAGCCGCTGGTAGCTGGCCTCCATCCCGTCGGTCATCCCCGTGGCGAGGACCGCGTCCCGCTGCCTCCGGTCGGGGTAGGTGACGAGCAGCGTCAGCAGGGTCACGCCGTCGGCCTCGTCGAACTGCAGGTCGTTGACGTTCGCCGGGAAGGGCGCGCCGGTCATCCGCTCGGTCGTGACCATCCGCCGTTCCGGGTCGACGACGAGGTTCTCGCCCTCGAACCCGAACGGCTCGCCCTCGGTGTCGCCGACGGGTGCCCACGCCTGCCGGAACCGACCGCCGACGACGAGGTCGTTCTCGTACACGGTCATCTCCCACCCGTCGGGGCCGAGCAGCCAGCGCCGCACGAGCTCCGGCTCGGTGTGCGCGCGCCAGAGCAGGTGCCGGGGTGCGTCGAACGCCCGGGTGATGCGCGCGTGGGTGTCGTCGACGAGCACGGTGACGGTGCCCTTGCCGAGGGCGTACTCGCGCAGGTCGGCGAGCACCCGGTCCAGCTGCCCGAACGCTTCGGTGTAGCCCTGTTCCATGCCCATCGCGATCAGGGTCTCGAGCGCCTCCAGCGTGGGGAACGTCGTGACGATCCGGACACGTGAGCCGGTCTCGGTCGGCTCGAACGACAGCACGCTCGTGCTCGGCGGTTGCGAGGTGTCGACCTCGCCGTGCTCGTCGGCGAACAGGTCGTCGAAGGCCAGGCGGGACGGTGCGTCGACCGCCGTGACGAGCCAGACGGAGTGGTGCGTCTCGCCGTCGGGGCCGGTCATCCGGTAGTGGGCCCGACCGCCGGGGCGCAGGTCGAAGTGCGTGAAGGTGGCGGGGAAGGCGGGCGGTCCCCAGAAGCGCTCGAGCTGACGTGGATCCGTGAACGCTCCCCAGAGTCGTTCGACGGGCGCGGGGAAGTCGGCGACGAGGGTCGTCGTCAGGGCTTCCGGGTCGGAGCGGACGCTGGTCACCGGCATGGTGGCTCCTCGTGTGGTGTCAGTGCCCGTCGTCGTCGGCGAGCAGGGTGTCGAGTCGGTCGATCCGGCCGCGCCAGAGGCGGCCGTAGGCGTCGAGCAGGTCGCGCGCGCGGCCGAGCTGCTCGGGTGCGGCGCGCACGATGCGCGTGCGGCCACGGGGCTCCTTGGTCACGAGTCCTGCTCCTTCGAGGACGGTGACGTGTTTCTGGACGGCGGCGAACGACATCGCGTAGGCGTCCGCGAGCTCGCTCACGGTCGCCTCCGCGACGAGGGTGCGGCGGACGATGTCGCGTCTCGTCGCGTCGGCCAGGGCGTGGAAGACCCGGTCCACCTCGGTGTCGCTCAGTGCAGTTCGTACAACCATTAGGTTGCACGTTACGCCGGTCGCTGCTCGTGCACAAGGGCTGCGGTGTAGAAGGACGCATGGGTCAGCTCATCTACGACGGAGAGCCGCTCGACCTGCGCGTCGACGACCGAGCCCTCACACACCTGCAGATCGTGATCGTCAACATGCTGCGGCGGGAGCACCGGTTCGTGTTCTCGTGGAAGGACGACGTCGTCCACGGTGACGGCCGGAGCTCGATCTGGTTGCATCCGGACGTCAGCCTGCACTTCAAGTTCTCCGGCAGCCGCGTGCCCTCGATCAACCGGAGCTGGCTCGACGACCTCTACGCCGCGGCGACGTCCGGCTCCGGACTCGTGCTCACGCCGGAGCCCCCGGACACCAGCACGACCGCGGACTCGGCGTGGTCCCGGGCAGTGGTGCCGGGCGACGCGGACGACGACTCGGGCAGCGACGAACCCGGGTAGCACACGCGCCCCAGCCGGTCAACCGGTTCCGTTCGGAGGTGGCGGGTCGTACCGTGCTGGTACCGCAGGCGCGCCCGCGCACGGTCCAGGGAGCCGGACCGGGAACGTCCGCGGTCGAGGCGCGATGCGTCGGGGAGTCCCGGATCAGGGGTCTTCCGGTGACGGCGCTCCTCGCCGTCGCCCCGGTCACGGATTCGGGTTCCGCCCGGGGCGACGGACGCGAGTGCTCCGCCGGGCCTCAGTACACGTCGCGGACGTACCGCTTCCCGCGCCGCATGTCCGCCAGGTACGCCTGTGCGTCGTCGTCGCCGTGGCCGCGCTGCGAGGCGACGACCCGGAGCAGTGCGGCCTCGACGTCCTTCGCCATGCGGGTCGCGTCGCCGCAGACGTACACGTGCGCGCCGTCCTCGAGCCACGAGTACAGCTCCCGGGCCTGCTCGAGCATGCGGGTCTGCACGTAGACCTTCTCCGCCTGGTCGCGCGAGAACGCCAGGTCGAGTCGGTCGAGCACACCCTGCTCCTGCAGTGTCGACAGCTCGTCCTCGTAGACGAAGTCGGTGTCTCGGTGCTGGTCGCCGAAGAACAGCCAGTTCCTGCCCCGCGCCCCCGAGGCGGCGCGCTCGTGGAGGAACCCGCGGAACGGCGCGACGCCGGTGCCGGGGCCGATCATCACCATCGGCGCGTCGTCGTCAGCGGGCACCCCGAACGCCGCGTTGGGCTGGAGGTACACGTCGACCTCGCCGTCGGCCTGCACCCGGTCCGCCAGGTACGTCGACGCGACACCGGCGTGCGAGCGGTGGGCGTCGCCGTAGCGGACGGACGCGACCGTGAGGTGGATGCGGTCCGGGTGGGCGAGCGGGCTCGACGAGATCGAGTACTGCCGCGCCTGCAGCCCGCGGAGGTTCGGCAGCAGCTCCTCCATCGTGGGTGCGGCACCCCCGGCGTCGAGGAGCAGGTCGAGGACGTCCCTGCCCCAGAGCCACCGGTCGAGCTCGTGCTTGTCCCCGTGCGACACGACGGCCGCGAGCTCGGACTCGGGGGCGCGCTGCACGAGGTCGGCCACGAGGTCCTTCGACGGCGTCCTGATCTCACGGTCGGTGCGGAGGACCTCGGCGATCGGTCGTCCGTCGAACTCGGCGGACCCGTCGGCCCCGAGGTGTCCGAGCAGTCGGTCGACGAGCGCAGGGTCGTTGTGCGGCACCACCGCGAGGGCGTCGCCCGCGCTGTACTCGATGCCCGAGGTGCCGAGGTCGAACTCGTAGTGCCGGATCTCCTTCGCGCTGCGCGGAGACGAGAGCAGACGGTTCACGACGAGGGGTGCACGGTACGGGTTGCGCTTGTTCCACTGGGACCCGGGCCGGGAGGCGCGGCTCGTCCCCGTCGCGCCGGCCGCGGTCGTCGGGGTGCCGGCTCCGGTCGTCGGGGCGCCCGCTCCGGCCTCCGCTGCGAGTCGGTCGAGCACCGCGGCGCTCCACAGTGCGGCCGGGTCCTCGAAGTCGACGTCGCAGTCGACGCGGTCGTGGATCCGCGTGGCTCCGAGCTGCTCCAGGCGGGTGTCGAGGAGCTTCCCGGCCTGGCAGAACTCGTCGTAGCTGGTGTCGCCGAGTCCGAGGACGGCGTACCGCAGCCCCTCGAGCCGCGGGACGGTGGACGCCTGGAGGGCTTCCCAGAACAGTCCGGCGTTGTCGGGCATCTCCCCCTCGCCGTACGTGGAGGTGACGACGAGCACGTGGGACATCGCGGCGAGCTGCGCGGGCGTCACCGCGTCGAGTGCCGTGGCGCGGCCTCCGAGCCCGCGTGCCGTCGCGCCGGCGACGAGTTCGTCGGCCAGGAACTCGGCGTTGCCGGTCTGGGTACCGAACAGCACGTCCACCGTCGTCGTCGGTGCGCTCGCGGCTGTGCGCTTGCCGGCGGCGGCGATCCCCGCGATGAACCCGGCGAGCCAGGACTCCTGGGCAGCGGAGAACGGAGCGTCGACCGGGATCAGGGAGCCGGTCGGGGGGAGCGTCGTCATGCGGAGACCACCTCGGTCGGGGCGTGCGGTGCGCGGCGTGCGATGTCCTCGAGCGCCGCGTTCGCGAGCCGCTCGTCGAACCGGGCCGCCCGGAGCCGGCCGTCGTTCTTCGCGTTCTGGTGCATGATCCACCCGGTGGTCCCCGGTGCGTCCATGCTGCGGTTGTTCCGCTGGGCGAGCGCGCGCTTCGAGTCGGCGAGCCGCTTGACCGCGATGAGCGTCGCCAACTCGTCGTCCGCGAAGTCGTCGAGCGTCGAGCGCAGGTACTTCACCACGCGCTGCTTGACCGAGAAGTCCTCGGTGAGCACGAGGTTCCGGATCGCCTCCGCCACCCGCGGGTCGTGGGGGCCCAGCGCCCCCGGGACGCGTTCGAGCGCGACGTCCTGGGCGATGCCGAGCACCGTGAAGGACGACAGCAGTGCGAACACGTCGTCGCCCTGGTCACCGAGTGCGGGCGCGCGGCCGTCGAGCACGGTGCGCTGGTCGCGGTAGTCGACCTTGAACGCACGCAGCTTGTCCGTGGCGACGGAGTTCGCGAGCTCGTCGAGCAGTTCGTTCCGGGTCGCCGCCGCGAGGATCTCGTCCGAGTCCTGGGACAGCAGGAGTGCTCGCGGCATCCCCACGTACACGTGCTCGCGGGTCGTCTCCCACGCGCTGAGCAGGCGTTCGGCGAGTGCCGACCCCGTGGCCTCGAGGTGCCACTCCAGCAGCAGGCGTGCGGCGGCCTCGTGGAACGCACCCCGTCCGGTGTCGGTGACGGGGAACACGAGGAGCGAGTCGGTGCTGGCGCGGTCGGTGACCCGTCCGGTCGGGTCGTACTGGTACAGGAACCCGCCGGACATCCCGTTGCCGAGCCCCTTGCCGAACGCGCCGAGGTTGAACACGGCGCCGCCCGTCATGTACTCGCACCCGAAGTCCCCGATGCCCTCGACGACGGCGGTCGCCCCGGAGTTGCGGACGGCGAACCGGTCGCCCGCCTCGCCCTCCACGAAGGTGCGTCCGCCCGTGGCGCCGAACAGCGCGAAGTTGCCGACGAGCACGTTGCCGCCGGGCGCCGGGGCGTCCGCTCCGGCGCTGCCGCCGCCGGGTGTCCGGACGACGATGCGGCCGCCGGACTGGCTCTTGCCGACGCCGTCGTTCGCGGTCCCGGTGTGGTCGAGCACGATGCCGTCGTTGGTGAACACCCCGTACGACTGCCCCGCGGAGCCCGAGGTGCGGATGGTGACCGCACCGTCGACGAGCCGGCGTCGCCCGCGGTCGTCGGTCGCGATCGCCGGGCGGTCGGACAGGTCGACGTCGCGCAGCTCGTGGTTGAGGAGACGCTCGACGTCGATGCCGAGCTGGCCGCCGACGGACTTGTCGGCGTTCCCGAGGTGCACGCCGTCCACCACGAGTCCGTGCTCGTGGCCGTCGACCAGCGCCGCGCGGACCTGCTCGATGAGCGCGTCGTCGGTGCGGTAGTCCTTCTCGAGGTACTCGGGGTCGGTGACGACCTTCTCCGGCACGCGGGCGAGCAGGTTGCGGACGTCGAGCCGCCCGACGCTCGCGGGGTGGTCGAGGAGCTGCAGCAGGTCGGTGCGACCGCGTGCCTCGCGCAGGGAGCGCAGGCCGAGACGGGCGAGGATCTGCCGCACGTCGTGCGCGATGTTGAGCAGGTACTGGGCGAGGGCGCGGGGGTCGCCCTCGAACGCCTCGGCGTTCGTGGTGAGGCCCGCCGGGCACTTCACGTTGCAGTTCTTCGCCATGACGCAGCCGAGCATCATGAGCGCCGTCGTGCCGAACTCGAACGAGTCGCCGCCGAGCAGGGCGCTCGTCACGACGTCGCTGCCGGTCTGGTGCGCCCCCGAGCACCGCAGCGTGACCTTCTGGCGGAGCCCGTTCGCGACGAGCGCCTGGTGCACCTCGGCGATGCCGATCTCGGCGGACCGGCCGGCGTACTTCAGGCTCGTGACCGCCGCGGCGCCCGTGCCGCCGGTGTTGCCCGCGACGTTGATGACGTCCGCGCCGGCCTTCGCGACGCCGACCGCGATGGTCCCGATGCCCTCGGAGGACACGAGCTTCACGACCACCCGGACGCGCGCCGCCTTGCAGTCGTGGATGAGCTGCGCGAGGTCCTCGATCGAGTAGGTGTCGTGGTGCGGCGGCGGCGAGATGAGCTCGACGCCGGGGGTGCCGCCACGGGCCGCCGCGATGTCCACGGTGACCTTGGCAGCCGGCAGCTGCCCGCCCTCGCCCGGCTTGGCGCCCTGGCCGATCTTGATCTCGAGCTCCTCGAGCATCGGGTCGGCGAGGTAGCCCGCCCAGATGCCGAACCGGCCGGAGGCGAACTGCTTGATCCGGGAGCCGCGGATGGTGCCGTAGCGGGAGTGGTGCTCGCCGCCCTCGCCCGAGTTCGACATGCCGCCCACCATGTTCGTGCCGTGGGCGACCGCCTCGTGTGCGGTGGCGACGAGCGCCCCGTGGCTCATCGCGCCGGACGCCAGGGTGCGGGTGATCTCGTGCGCCGGCTGGACCTCGTCGAGGGCGACGCTGTCCGGAGCGCTCTCGAGCAGCGCGAGGAGCTCCGCGGCCGTGCCGGTCGCGCGGAGCGTGACCTGCGTCTCGTCGACGGAGTCGACGTCGACCTGCCCGGGGTGCAGCAGCGCCAACCCGTCCGCGAGGGCCTGGTGGCGCAGTGCACCCGTGGTCCCCGTGGACGTGAGCTCCAGGCGGAAGCGCGCTGTGCCTCCCGGCAGCCCGTCGGGGGACGACGGACGCGAGCCGGAGAGCCCGCGCACCGTGACGCTGGCGTTGCCGGTGGTCGCGAACCGGCCGAGCTCGCGCGCGAAGTCCTCCGCCGCGTCGATGCCTGTGACGTCGGCGGGGAGCGCCAGGACGTCGCGCAGGGCCGCCGGGCGACGGGACCGCTCCTCGTGCGTGGTCTGCAGGAACGACACGTACCCCGGCGTGATGCGGTGCGCGTCGATCTCGGCGTCGCTCAGCCGGTCGTACCCGGTGTTGCGGTACGCCGCGTCGGTGATGCCGAACGAGTCGTCGAGCTGTCGCAGCGTGAGCAGGCGCAGCGCGTCGGAGTCGCCCGAGCGCTCGAAGGCCGGCCGCTCCTCGGTCATCCCGCCGAAGCCCCGGACGCTGACGACGCCGAACGAGTGCCCGGCGCCGTCCGACCGCTCCTTGAAGAGACCGAGCAGGGGGATCTGTCCCTCGGACCGGACCGTGCGTGCTCGTTCGTGCCAGTCCGTCGCGGCCTGTGCGATGCGCGCGAAGCCCACACCGCCGACCGGGGCGTCCATGTGCGGGAAGACCCGGGCGAACAGGTCGTCACGCGTGTCGAGGTAGTTCGGCTCGAAGAACTCGCCGCCGATGTAGCTCTCGGCGGTGCACAGGCCGACGCGGCCCATCGTCTTCGCGAGGGCCTTCTCGGCCGCCTTCCGGAAGCGCTGCAGCGCTGCGTCGGTCTCGGTCAGCACCCCCGCGGGGGCGGGCGCGGCGGGGTACTTCTCCTCCGCACGCAGTCGAGCGCTCAAGCTGTACACAGCGGCGGCGCCGAAGCCCAGGGCGGTCGCGACGTGGTGCGACGACGGCAGCTGACCGGACTCCACGACGACGGAGACCCGGAGCCGCAGACCCGTCTCGATGAGCCGCTGGTTGACCGCGGCGACGGCGAGGATGACGGGGAGCGGCGCGTGCACCGAGGACACGCCGCGGTCGGTGAGCACCGCGATCCCCCCGGTGCGCTCGGCGAAGGCGGCGACGGCGTCCGCGAGGCGCTCGGTGGCGGTCCGGACCGCGTCGGCGTTGGCCTGCTCGTCGCCGAGCACCGGCAGGTAGAGCATGTCGAAGCGCTCGAGCGGCACGATGTCCTGGTCGCGCAGGCGCACCATGTCGAGGTGCCCCAGGACGGGCGACTGCACGACGAGCTGCCGGCTGGTCGACCCCGTCCCGTCCGGCTTGGCGCCGAGCGCGAGGCGCATCGACATGCCGTCGGCCTCTCGGATGGAGTCCAGCGGCGGGTTCGTCACCTGGGCGAAGCGCTGCGAGAAGTACTTCGCCATGCCGCCCTCGGTGTCGCTGAGCGCGTTGATGGCGTTCCCGTAGCCCATCGCCGAGATCCGCTCCGAGCCGTTCTGCAGCATCGGGTCGAGCATGAACCGGAAGCTCTCCTGGTTCAGCGAGTACGCCACGTAGCGGCCCGCGAGCGACAGGTCGCCCTCGTAGCCGAGCGTCTGCGCTCCGCGCTCGTAGTCCGGTACGGGCAGGTCGTCGAGGTGCACGCGGGCCGCGTCGAGGAGCGCTGCGTACGGCTTGCGTGCCGCGAGCACGTCGAGCACCTCGCGGGTGCGCAGCAGCGTGCCGGTCCGGTGGTCGACGACGAGCATGCCGCCGGCCTCGATCCGGCCGCGGTGCACGACGTCCTCCGCGTCGAACGTGACCTGGCCGGCCTCCGACGACACCATGAGGTACTCGGACGTCTGCACGGTCCGCAGTGGTCGCAGGCCGAGCCGGTCGAGCCGTGCCCCCACGACGTCGCCGTCGCTGAAGATCAGCGCTGCCGGGCCGTCGTTCTTCTCCTCGTAGAGCGAGAAGTACTCGAGCATGTCCCGCACGTCGTCGGTCAGCGTGCGGTCGTTCTCCCACGCCGGCGGCATGAGCGAGACCACGGCCTCGACGATGTCCAGACCGTCGTCGAACACGCGGCTCTGCAGGGTCTGGTCCAACCGGCTCGAGTCGGACTGCCCGGGCGGACGGACGATGCTGCGGGTGCGCGCGCGGGCGAGCGCCTCGTCGGACAGCCGGTTCTTCCGGTCCGTGTTGAGTTCGCCGTTGTGCGCCATGAGCCGGAACGGCTGCGCCATGGTCGGGTGCGGCTCGGTGTTCGTCGAGAAGCGGGTGTGGAAGTAGAGCGTCCGGACCGAGTGCCGCGGGTCGCGCAGGTCGGTGAAGTAGCCGATGACCTCCCCGGAGTTCAGGCGCCCCTTGAGGATCTGGGTCCGCGCGCTGAGCGACAGCGGGTACAGGGCGGCGTGCTCGGCGCGCGCTTCGGCGGCCCGGGCGTACGACACCGCCTCGATCGCGAGCAGTGCACGGTTGGCGGCCGCGTCGACCTCGGCGCGTTCCCACGCGTCCGGGGCGCGGAACACCCACTGCACGATCGGCAGCTGGTACTGCTCGGCCTCCGGGCGCGCGACGGAGTGGTCCACCGGGACGTCCCGCACGACGAGCAGCTCGAAGCCCTCGCCCTCGACTGCGTCGGTGACCACGCGCTCGGCCTCGGCTCGAGCGCTCGCCTCCGACGGGACAAAGCAGTTCGCGACGCCGAAGTGCCCCGCACGGAGGTCCTCGCCGGTGATCGCGCTGAAGAACTCGACCGACAGGTCGATGCTCACTCCGGCGCCGTCACCGACGCCCTCGGCGGACTTCCCGCCGCGGTGGGGGATCGCGCAGAGGGCTTCGTCACCCTTGCGGATGACGTCGTGGCTCGGTGTTCCGTCGAGTCGGGTGATGAAACCGACGCCGCAGTCGCTCGATTCGCGGGCAGGGTCGTAGAGACCGAAGGGGGAGGGGTTCACGTGCGGGTCCAGTGGGCGTAGCCGGCAGCGGACGGCCAGGCTGCATCGATGGAGCGCTCGCCGCGGCCGGACCGGTGGTGACAGTCGGGCCCAGGAGGGTGTGGTGCGGTGAGCCGATGCTACGGCTTGGTATACCGCCCGCGCAACACCACGACGGACAGGAGGTGCGGTGCGGGTCGACGCCGTCCCTCCATGCCGTCACGGTGTCGGTCCGTCACCTGTCGCGGAGCGTCAGGCAGCGTGCTCGTCCGCGTGCTCCGGAACGGTCGACGGCTCGGTGGTCGCCGTGCTCGCGTCGGCCGCAGGGGTCGTCCCGGGCCGGACGGGTTCCGGACGACGGCGAGCGCGGAACACCCACGCCTTGAACAGGACGAACCGCACGAGCGTGGCGACGAGGTTCGCGGCCGTCAGGACGACGATCTCGGCTGCGTGGGACGCTCCGGGTTCCGCGGCGTGCAGGACCACGAGCGACCCGGAGGTGATGGCCCAGGCGACGCCGAACACGACGAGCCCCTGGACGTGGTGCCGTCCGGCACCCGCACGCCCCCGCACGCCGAAGGTGAACCGCCGGTTCAGCGCGGTGTTGCCGATCGCCGTGAGGAGCAACGCGAGGAAGTCGGCGGTCTGCGCCCCGATCGTCGGTCGGAACAGTGCGTAGAGCACGGCGAACGCCACCGTCGAGAGCGCGCCGATCGCACCGAAGCGCAGGACCTGCCCGACGATCCCCACGTGCGGTGGCGTGAACGGTCGACGCCCGATCGCGTCGTACACCGCGCCGACCGGCACCCGGCCGCTCGCGATCCCGCGCGAGACCCGCCACATGCCCTTGAGGTCCTCGGTGGCCGTCGAGGCGATGTGCACCGAGGAGTTCACGTCGTCCACCCAGTCGACCGGGACCTCGTGGATGCGCAGCCCGGCGTGCTCGGCCAGCACCAGCATCTCGGTGTCGAAGAACCACGCGTCGTCCTCGCAGAGGGGCAGGAGGTGGTCGGCGGCCTCGCGCGTGACGGCCTTGAAGCCGCACTGCGCGTCCGAGAACGACACCCCCATCGTCGTCCGGAGGAGCAGGTTGTACGACCGCGAGATGAACTCCCGCTTCCCGCCCCGGACCACCCGCGAGGACCCTGCCAGGCGGGTGCCGATCGCGACGTCGGAGTGGCCGGAGAGCAACGGTGCGACGAGGGGCTCGAGCGCCGCCAGGTCGGTGGAGAGGTCCTCGTCGACGTAGACGAGCACCGCCGCCGGCGACGCGCCCCACACCGACTTGAGCGCACGGCCACGCCCCTTCTCGGGCAGGTGCACGGCGTGCACGTCGGGGAGCATCGCGGCGAGGTCGTCCGCGATCCTGGCGGTGTCGTCGGTCGACGCGTTGTCGGCGATCGTGATGCGCCAGGAGTTGCGCAGCGAGGTCCGGCAGAACGCGTGCAGTCGTCGGACGTGCGCGGCGAGCGTGTCCTGCTCGTCGTAGCAGGGGACGACGATGTCGATGTCGAGGGTGCGGTCGTCTTGCGTCATGCCGCTCATGCTCGGCAGCGGGCATACGGGGACTGCTGCAGTGTGCTGTGCCGTCCCTAAGAACCGGTCGACGGCCCGTTGGCCGGGTCCGCCGCGGGCTCGCCGGCCGTTCGGCCGTCGTTCACCGGACACTCCGGTCACAGGGGTGGAACGATCGGTACGGTCAGGTCGACGACACTCGTCGATCAGGGCGACGGGTGCTGACGGAGGACACCGTGGCCGGACCGGACGACGCGCACCGCCGGTCCGCGCTGCTGCCCGGGGAGCGGCTCGGCCTGGCGTTGGACGAGCGCTCCGACGAGTTCGCTCGCCTCCTGCTCGCACCGCCCCTCGACGGCATCCACCCCGCTGGTCGCGCCTGGCTCCGGGAACGGTACGAGGAGATCGTCCCGGTCGTGCTCCCCGCGGCACTCCGCGCCGTCGAACGTGGTGAACCGGTCGCCCCGGAGTGCCTCGACGAGCTCCGGGCCCTCGCCGCGCGGAGCGCGACGGACCCCGCGGCGGACCTGGCCGTGGCGTTGCGCGGTGCGTTGCCGGCGCTCCGGGTCTTCACGCTCGTGATGCGGACGGCGGCGCGGGACCCCGACGCTCGCACCATGCTCGCGATGGGACGCGCCTCCGTCGTCGCGCACGAACTCGGCAGCTGCTGGGTCGAGGCCTGGAACCACGAGCGACGCACGGTGACGGCGGACGTCGCGGCGGTCGAACTGGAGGCGGTCGTCCCGGGCGTCGAGGAGACCGAACAGGAGATGCTCACCCTGGCGGCGAAGGGGCTGTCGAACGACGAGATCGCGCGCCGCACGTCGTACAGCCGGCAGGCGGTGGCATGGCACCTTGGACGACTGATGCGCGCCTGTGGTGCACCGAACCGGACGGCCCTCGTGTCGGTCGCCTTCCTCCGCGGCTGGCTGCGGTCCCGGCGGCCACGCGGCGACGACGAGCCGTGGGTCGTGGATCCTGAGCGCCGGGCCTGACGGCACGACGCCCCCGGCCGGGAGGGCCGAGGGCGTCGTGCGGAGCTGGGTCAGCCGCCGTTGACGCTGATCACGTTGTCGATGCGCTCGATGTTCCCGAACGCACCCCAGTTCAGCCACCCACCGTCACCGTTGTTCGTGATGCGACCCGGGCCGGAGAACCAGTAGATGACGTAGTTCCCGCCCTTGATGTCGATCGACTGGGCGTCGGCGACCTCGCCCTCGACGGTGATGTCCTGGTTCTTGTTCACCACCGCGACCGTCAGGCGGTCGGGGTTGCCCGCGTTCCAATAGCCGACGTCGAGCGCGGCCTGGACGGCTCCGCCGCGGTCGCTCTGGTCGTTGACCGCGTCCTTGATGGCGTTGACGATCGCGACCGGGTCGAGGTTGACGTTGACGCTGCCACCGACGCTGCTCGACGCGGACGGCGTCGGTGCGGGCTCTGCGGCCTGCGCCGGGACCGCGACGAACGCGCCGGCGACGACGGCGCCGCCGACGACGGTGCCGGCGAGGGTCTTCAGGGTCTTGGACGTGAACGAGTTCATGATCGGTTCCCTTCGTGCTTCCTGGTTGTTCGGACAGGATCCATCCTGTGGGCGCCCGAGCGCGGTCGCACGGGATCGGGCGCGACGTTGGACGATCGTCTGACGTGCCGGTCAGGGTTCGCCGGGCAGGTCCACGGTGAACGCCGTCCGTCCGGGACCGGACACGACACGGACGCTCCCACCGTGCGCCGCGACGACCGCACGGACGATGGCGAGACCGAGTCCGCTCGTGCCCGAGTCGCGTGATCGCGATGCCTCCCCGCGCGTGAAGCGGTCGAACAGGGTCGGCAGCGCCTCGGCGGGGACGGGCGGCCCGTCGTTCGCCACCACGAGGCGGGCGACGTGGGCGCCGTCCGGTCCGGCCGGGACCCGCTGCAGGGACACCACGACGGTCGTCCCCTCGGGGGTGTGCACGCGGGCGTTCGTCACCAGGTTCGTCACGACCCGGCGGAGCTGACCGGCGTCCCCCGGCACCAGCAGCGGCTCGTCGCCGTCGACCTGGAGGACCCACCGGTGGCCGGGCGACGTCGTCCGGGCGTCCATGGTCGCCTCGACCACCATCGACGTGAGGTCCACCGGGTCGTGAGCGGGTGCGGGCCCCACGGGCGCCTCACCCACGGACGCCGCACCCGCGTCGAGCCGTGCGAGCAGCAGGAGCTCCTCGACGAGGTCCCCCATGCGGACCGTCTCGCGGCCGATCCGGTGGACGTTGCGGTGGATCGCCTCGACGTCGGAGGACCCTGCGGTCAGCTCGGCGTAGGCGCGCACGGTGGCGATCGGCGTGCGGAGCTCGTGTGAGGCGTCCGCGATGAACGTGCGCATCCCGGCCTCGGCGTCACGTCGCACGGTCAGGGCCCGGGCGACGTGCCCGAGCAGTCGGTTCAGCGCCGTACCGACCTGCGCGACCTCCCGGTTCGCCGACAGGTCCGCCGGGGCGACCCGGACGGGGATCACCGGGTCGCCGCGCTCCAGGTCGAGCGCGGCGACCTCGGACGCCACGGACGCGACGCGTTCGAGTGGGCGCAGGGAACGTCGGACGAGGACGGCCGACGCCCATGCGGCGACGACGAGCCCCAGCGCGGTGACGACGCCGATGACCAGCAGCAGCCTGCCGATCGCCGCATCGAGGTCACCGACGGGCAGGGCGGTGACGAACACGTCTCCCGAGTCCCCGACGGCCTGCGTCCGGTACGAGCCGAGCCTCCCGAGGTCGACCGTCTCCGGGTGGCCGTCGCTGGGGACCGCGGCGAGGGCACGCTCCTGCGCCGAGGTCAGGACGTGCTGCCGCCCTCGGTCGTCGGTGTACCCGGCGAGCACCGTGTCACCGCCGCGGAAGATCGCGACGACCGTCCCGGCGGCCTGGCCCGGAGCGCCGATGAACGCGTTGTCCGGGTCGCTCCCCGACCCGGCACTGCTGGTCGGCGGTGGCGCGTGCGCACCGTCCGGCCCGCCGACGGTGCGACTCGCCGCCGTCGCGAGCTCGGCGTCGAGCCGGTCGACGAGGTAGCCCCGGAAGGCGACGACGGTCACCGCCCCGACGACCACGTTGGTCACCACGAGCAGGAGCGCGGTGGCAGCCGTGATCCGCCACCGCAGCGAGGGGACCCGCGCACGCCCGGCCCGTGCGGCGCGCTCGGCTCGCACCCGCCGGGTCACGTCGTCGGCCGGAGC
The DNA here is from genome assembly GCF_052045775.1 of Curtobacterium sp. 22159. Lineage (NCBI taxonomy): Bacteria > Bacillati > Actinomycetota > Actinomycetes > Micrococcales > Microbacteriaceae > Curtobacterium > Curtobacterium sp. 22159. Next base: position 225,041 of record NZ_JBQEPN010000003.1, on the reverse strand, counting down.
ACGTACCCGGCACCGCGCACGGTCTGCAGCATCGGCTCGCGTCCGGCGTCGAGCTTCTTCCGCAGGTACGACACGTACATGTCGACGAGGTTGGACGACGTGCCGAAGTCCAGCCCCCAGACGCTCGCCAGGATCTGCTCGCGCGAGAGCACCCGGTTCGCGTTCCGCGCGAGGTGCCGCAGCAGTTCGTACTCCGTCGGGGTGAGGTCGACGGGCTCGCCCGCTCGACTGACCGTCCGGGCGTCCTCGTCGAGCCGGAGGTCGCCGACCGTCGTCTCCGAGGCACCGGTCGTGGCCACCACCCGCGCCGAGGTACGGGCGAGGATCCGTGCGCGGACCAGCAGCTCGTCGACGCCGAACGGTTTCGTCAGGTAGTCGTCTCCACCGCCCGTGAGTCCGGCGAGTCGGTCCTCGGGGGCGTCCCGGGCGGTGAGGAACAGCACGCGCGCGTCGTCCCGCGCGTCCCGGAGGCGGCCGAGCACCTCGAAACCGTCGATGTCCGGCAGCATGACGTCGAGCACGATGACATCCGGACGGAAGTCCCGGGCCGCGAACAGGACGTCCCGTCCGCGGTGGACCGCACGCACCGCCCAACCGTCGCCCTCGAACGCGAGGACGACGGCGTCCGCGAGCGCGTGCTCGTCGTCGACGACGAGGGCGCGGACGGGGCTGCCGTCGGTGCGTCGCAGCGTGGGCTGGGGCATGTCCCGGAGCCTATCCACCGCGCCCTCGCCGCCGATCACTTCGGGTCGCTCAGGTCGTACACCGTCTGGCCGCCGACCGTGGTGCTGGTGAAGTTCGCCGCGACCCACTGCCGGATGGCCGACGCCGAGGAGGATCCGCCGCCCATGCCCCCGCCGTTGCCGGAGGAGATGTAGTAACCGATGTCCCCGTCGGCGACGTACGCCTCGAACTCGGCGAGTGTGGGCGCCGGGTCGCTCGACCAACCGCCGATCGCCATCACGGCGGTGTCCGTGTCGAGCTCGAGCTGCGCGGCCGACTGCGAGCCGTCGACGGCGGCCGCCCACTTCGCGTCGGAGGACTCCAGCAGCTTCTCGAGCGCGGTCGAGGTCGAGGCACCTCCGCCGCCTGGGCCGCCCTGGAGGCTCGTCCCCGACCCGCCGCCGGTGGTCGCGCTCTCGGACCCCTCGGCGCCGCTCGGCGCCGTCCCCGACGTGCCGCCCGGAATCGCCGGCGCCTCACCGGTCATGCCCTCGGGCGCCGCACCCGTCGTGCCGCCCGGCGGGGTCCCGCCGGGACCCTGCTGGCTGCCGGAGGAGCTGTCGGAACCCGCGCTCCCGGATCCGGAGGTCGACCCGCCGGGTCCTCCCGCGCCTCCCGGGAACCCGCCGCCGCCCATCCCGCCGGTGCCGCTGCCCGAGGGACCGACGCTCGGGATCGAGCCGGAGTGTGCGACGGTCGTCGTGGCGAGCGCGTACGCCGTGGTGCCCGTGAGGCCGAACAAGGTGCCGGCGAGGACGCCGACGGTGACGGCCTTCCGCAGCGTCGGCACGCTGCCGATGACGATCGCCGCGGCGGACAGGAGACCGCCGAAGAGGACCGCCCAGCGCAACCACGGCAGCCACGTGGGGTTCTCGTTCAGCAGGCACCAACCCCAGTACGAGGTGATCCCGACCATCGCGGCGAGCCCGAGGCGGCCGGTGACGCGATCGCGGGCCGCCCAGAGGAGTGCACCACCGGTCCCGACCAGGCCGGCGATCGCGGGGACGAGGGCGACCGTGTAGTACGGGTGGATCGTACCGGACATGAACGAGAAGACGAGTCCGGTGACGAGCAGCCAGCCGCCCCAGAGCACCAGACCGGCACGCGCGGGGTCGGCGGGGTGCCGTCGGCCGACGACCACCAGGCCGAGGACCAGCGCGATGATCGCTGCGGGCAGGAGCCAGGAGATCTCGAGGCCCATCTCGGAGGAGAAGAGGCGGTCGAGGCCCGTGGCGCCACCGAACGACGAGCCTGCGGTGCCGCCACCGCCCGTGCCGCCGCCTCCGCCGCCGTTGCCGGAACCGCCGAAGATCCGTCCGAGGCCGTTGTAGCCGAACACGAGGTCGAGCACCGTGTTGTTCGTCGACCCGCCGATGTACGGGCGGGCGTCGGCGGGCCAGAGCCACACCGCGACGACCCACCAGCCGGCCGAGACGACCAGCGTGCCGGCGGCGATCAGCAGTCCGACGACGCGCTTGCCCCACGTCGTGCGCGCGGCGAACAGGAAGACGAGTCCGAACGCCGGCAGGACGAGCAGGCCCTGCAGCATCTTCGTCAGGAACGCGAAGCCGAGGGCGACGCCGGCGAGCGCGATCCACCGCCAGCTGCCCTTCGGGAGCGCCCGGACGGTGCAGTACGCGCCGGCGGTCATGAGCAGCACGAGCAACGCGTCCGGGTTGTCGAACCGGAACATGAGCGCGGCGGCCGGGGTGGCGGCGACGACGAACCCGGCGAGCAGCGCGCCGACGTTCGCCGTCGTGACGCCGAGCCGGGCGAGCGTCCGACGCACCGTCCCCCAGACGAGCGCGACCGAGCCGACCGCCATGAGCGCCTGGGGGAGCAGCAGGCTCGTGCTCGAGAACCCGAACAGCCGCGCGGAGAGCACCATCACCCAGAGCGAGGCAGGCGGCTTGTCGACCGTGATGAAGTTCGACGAGTCGAGTGAGCCGAAGAAGAAGGCCTCCCAGGACTTCGTGCCGGCCTGCACGGCGGCGGCGTAGAAGCTGTTGGCGTACCCGGAGGCGCTGATGTCCCACAGGTAGACGACGGCGGTGACCACGAGGAGCGCCCAGAACGCCGGCCGGAGCCAGCGGGCGTCCTCGCGCTCGCCAAGGAAGAGGCGTGCGAGTGGCTTGCGACGCCGGACCGACGCGTCACGGTGCGCGCGGCCCGGTCGGTCGGACACGGGGATCGGGTACGTGGTCATGGCAATGAGGATCCCGGGCGTTCCCCGAACGACCCGATGCACCGCCTTGGCGCTCCCTAAGACCCGTCAGGCGTACCGTCTCGCCGCGCGGAGCGTCGCCTGCGTGTACGAGCCGCCGAACAGGAACACGTGCAGGAGCAACGGCGCGAGCTGGTGCAGTTCGATGCGGTCCCGCCACCCGTCGGCGAGCGGCGACTCGGCGTCGTAGGCGGCCAGGACGGTCTCCAGCCGCGGGAGCCCGAAGAGCCCGAGGAGCGCCAGGTCCGTCTCGGCGTGGCCGCCGTGCGCGATGGGGTCGATGAGCACCGCACCGGTGGGGGTCGTCCCGTCGACCGGCGCCGCCGCGGTCGGCCAGAGCACGTTCCCCGCCCACAGGTCGCCGTGCAGTCGTGCGGGTCCGTCGCCGACGAGGGCGGGCTGCGGCGAACCGAGGGTGCCGTCCTGCACGCGGTCGGCCACCCGGTCGAGGACGGCGGCCTCGCTCGGGTCGAACCCGCCCGCGTCCACGATCCGCCGGACGAAGTCCCGGATGCGGTACTCGGCGAAGAACTCGCCCCACGTGTCCGGTGCCGCGTCCGCCGCCACGAAGGGTGTCCGGGATCGGCCCATCCGCAGGGGGACGCCGTCCGGCCAGCCCTCGGGCGGAGCGCCCCAGTGGGACGCGCCGGCAGCGTGCGTGTGGGCGAGGGACCGGCCGAAACGCTCGGCCTGCGCCGACGTCGGCGGCCCGTCCGGGATCCGCTCGAGGTCGAGCACCGTCGGGCGGGGGCGGCCGAGCACGCGCGCGACCCGGGTGCCGCCCCGGGGTTCGGCAGCGGCGAGCCAGGTGAGTCCGGCGGCCTCGGCGGCGGCTTCCTCGGGTGCGGTGAAGGTCTTCACGTGCGTCTCGGCCATCGCCCCATCCTGCCGATCCCGCCTCGGCTCCGCGTCAGACGCGGTCGACCCGGGCCGGCGACGCACGGTCAGACGGTGCCGACGAGGGCCCGGGCGAGCGGGTGCCACTCGCGCGAGGTGGGACCGGTCAGGACGAGGGTCCGCTGCAGGCGACGGGACATCGGCACCATCACGAGGTCGGGCGGGAGCATGCCACGCCCGAGCGTCGGCACGATCGAGACGCCCTCGCCCCGCTCGATCATGCCGAACATCGTGCTCATCTCCCGTACACGGTGGGCGTAGCGGAAGGGCTGCCCGTCGAGTTCGTGCAGTCGCTGGATCTGGTGTTCGCACCCGCCTCCGCCGGCGACGAGCCCGTCCTCGTGCAGGTCGTCGAGGGTCAGCGCCGGCAGGTCGGCGAGCGGGTGGTCCCGGCGGACGACGGCGGCCATCTCGTCCTGCGCGACGACGACCCCGCCCTCGGGGAACGGGTCCGGGTCGACGAGCACGGCGGCGTCCACGGTGCCGGCCTCGAGCCACTCGGGCATCTCGTCGTCGTCGCCCTCGTAGACCTGCACGTCGACGTCCGGCAGCGTCACCGCCCACAGCTCACGGAGCCGCGGCAGCAGGCCCTGGCAGACGGTCGGGACGGCGGCGAGCCGCACGGTGCCGCGCGCCGTGTCGGGCCGGACCACCGCCTCCAGGGCCTCGACGGAGGCGAGCACGCTGCGGGCGTGGGCGAGGAGACGGTCGCCGAGCGGCGTCGGCGCAGCGACGGGGCCGCGGCGGACCACCGGACCGCCGACCTCGCGTTCCAGCCCGGCGACGGCGTGCGAGACGGCGGACTGGCCGATCCCGAGCACCGCCGCGGCGGTCGTGAAGGAACCCGCGTCGAGGGTGGCGACGAACGCCCGCAACTGGGGGATCGAGACCGGCATGTGTCCTCCTCATGACCGCATGAATCCCATGCGTTTGCCGCATGGCGCCCCGGTCCCGACACTAGGCCACATGAACGCGCTCCTCTACCTCCTCGTCGCGCTGACCTGGGGGTCCAGCTTCCTCTTCGCGAAGATCGGGCTCGAGGGCCTGGCACCGCAGCAGGTCGCGACCGTGCGCACGGTGCTCGGTGCGCTCACGCTGGTGCTCGTCCTCCTGGCGACCCGGCGTCGGTGGCCGCGCGAGCCCCGGGTGTGGGGCCACCTGCTCGTCGTGTCGGTGTTCCTCAACGCCGTCCCGTCGTCGCTCATGGCCTGGGCGGAGCAGACGGTGCCGTCCGGGCTCGCGAGCATCTACAACGCGACGACGCCGATCACCACGCTGGCGGCCCTCGCGGTGCTCGTGCCGAGCGAGCGGCTGCGCGGCCGTCAGGTCGTCGGGATCGTGCTCGGCATCGTCGGGGTGCTCGTCCTGGTCGGACCGTGGGACGTCATCGGCGACCCGGCCGTGCTGGCGAGCGTGCCCGGTCAGGCCGCACTGCTCGGGATGACCGCGTGCTACGGCATCGGACTCGCCTACCTGCGCCGTGTGGCGGTGGGCAGCGCGTACGACCCCGTCACCCTCGCCACGGTGCAGCTGACGCTCGCGTCCGGGCTGCTCCTGCTCGTCGCCCCGGTCGTCGCGACCGGTCCGGCGCGGTGGGACTGGAGGATCGTGGTGGCGATGCTCGCACTCGGTTGCGTCGGGACGGGCCTGGCCTACGCCTGGAACACGCGGCTGGTGCAGGCGTGGGGAGCAGGCCGCGCCTCGACGGTGACGTACCTCACACCGGTGGTCGGCGTCGCGCTCGGCGTGCTGGTCCTGGGTGAGCACGTGCGCTGGAACGAGCCCGTCGGCGGTGCCGTCGTGCTCGTCGGCATCGCGCTGGCGTCCGGGGTGTTCACCGGCCGACGCGCAGCTTCGACGGCTGCTGCCTGAGCGGCTGGGTGCTCGTGTCGTGCAGCCCTCGGCCGGTGGTCTCGGGTGCCATCGCCTGGGACAGCAGTGCCCCGGCCACGCAGATCGCGGCCGCGATGAGCATGCACACGCCGACCCCGATGGTCGAGATGCCCACCGGCAGCAGGAAGGTGCCGGCAGCCGCACCGACACGACTGCACGCCGCGGCGAACCCGACACCCGTCGAGCGCACCTCGGTCGGCAGGACCTCGATCGGGTAGACCGCCGTCAGGTTGCCCTGCGCAGCGTTCATGAACGAGAAGACCGCGAAGCAGAGCACCACGACGATGCCCGGTGCCGAACCCCACAGTCCGACGACGGCGAGCGCCACGGCCATGATCCAGAAGGGCGGGATGAGCTGGCGGCGGCGTCCCATCCGTTCGATGGTGAGCATGCCGACCAGTGCCCCGATCGCGGCCATGGCGTTGACCGTGATCGTCCCCGCGGCGGCGTTGGACAGGTGCAGCGAGTCGAGCACCGTCGGCGCGAACGTGAAGATCGCGAAGTACGGCGCGACGTTGCACGCCCAGAACAGCGAGATGAACGCCAGGCGTTGCCGGTTCTCCTTCGAGAAGAGGACCCGGTAGCCGCCGGCGCGCTGCTCCTCGGCGGCGTACTGCTCGTCGCGGAAGTAGTCGTCGCCGCCGAGGTGCGCCGCCACGACGGCCCTGGCCTCGTCCGGGCGTCCGTGGGAGAGCAGCCAGCGCGGTGACTCCGGGAAGCCGATGCGCGCGATCGCCGTCACGACAGCGGGGACGGCGCTCGTGACGAGCACCCAGCGCCAGCCGAGGCCGAACGCGTCGATCATCACGTACGCGGCGACGACGGCCGCGAGGTACCCGGCGTACCAGCAGACGAGCAGCCCGGAGAGCCGCCGCCCGCGGTCGTTCGACGGCGCGAACTCGGCGAGCATCGCGGCACCGATGGCGTACTCGGCGCCGATCGCGATCCCGAGCAGGACGCGGACGGCGAAGAGTTGCCAGCCGTCCGCGACGACCGCCTGCAGGAGTCCGAGCACGATGAACGCGATCACGTCGACCGTGAACACACGCCGTCGCCCGAAGCGGTCGGTCAGCCAGCCTGCGAGCGGAGCGCCGATGAAGATGCCGATGAGCGAGCTCGCGCCGATGAGGCCCGCGAGCACCGGGTCGAGCCCGAGCGCCGTCGTGATCGCGGGGAGCGTGACGCTGATGAGACCGAGGTCGAAGCCGTCGAGCCCCTCGCCCCACGCACACGCGAAGGTCATCCGCCGCAGGAACCCTCGTCTCCCGGCTGGCACGCTCGTCGTCGTCACGGTTGCTCCTCCCGCGCCGACCTCCGTGTCGGACACCCGTCGGACGGTAGGCCCGCCGTGGCCGGGACGGGCACAGGTTGTCCACCCAGCGGTGTCCGTCCGGCCGGCGTCCGTACGCTGGGCGACGTGACCCCGTCCCGCTGGCCGTCGACCGTCCGGCTCCTGTTCGCCTCGTCCCACCCGGGGCCGACGGTGACGGTCACGGTCCTCGCCGCGGTGATCGCCGCGGCCGTCGGGCATCCCGCGTGGCTCGTCGTCCTCGTCGCGGTGACGGTGGCGGCCGGGCAGCTGTCGATCGGCCTCGCGAACGACTGGATCGACGCGGACCGGGACCGCGCGGTCGGGCGCTCGGACAAGCCCGTGGCGCAGGGGCGGATCGCGGTCGGCACCGTCCGGGCCGCCGCCGTCGGCACCGCGGTCGTCGCGGTGCTGCTCTCGGTGTCGCTCGGGCCGGTCGCCGCCGTCGCGCACCTCGTGCTGGTGGCCGCGGGCTGGGCCTACGACGCCGGACTCAAACGGACCGTGTGGTCCGTCGTCCCGTTCGTGGTGGCCTTCGGACTCCTGCCCGTGGTCGCGGTGTCCGCTGGTCCGGACGCGGCGTGGCCGACCTGGTGGGCCGTCGCGACCGGGGCCGTGTTCGGCATCGCGATCCACTGCACCAACGTCCTGCCCGACCTGGTCGACGACGCTGCGACCGGCGTGCGTGGCTTCCCGCACCGCCTCGGGCTGCGCGCGGCAGGCGTCTGGGCCTTCGCGGCGCTCGTGGTCGCGGCCGTGCTCGTGCTCGGCGGCCAGGTGCTCGGGGCGGACCCGGTGCGGGGCGTCGGTGTCGCGCTCGCGGTGTCCGGCACGGTCGTGGTGGTGGTCCTCACCGTGCTCGGCGTGCGGCTGGTGCTGCGGGGCCGCGCGTCGCGCGCCTTGTTCCGGCTCGTGATCGCGTCGTCCCTCGTGCTGGTCGTGGAGCTCGGACTGGCCGGCGCTCGCCTCGTCGCGTGAGGGCGGCGCCCGGTCGTCGTCACGCCCAGCGCATCGCGTAGGTCCGGGCCAGACCGTCCGCGGTCGGGAGGCGCAGGACCGTCCGGAGCAGCGCCTCCCGTCCGGCGGCCGCCACGGTGCCGAGCGGGCGGCCCAGCGCCATGTTGACCTCCGCCTGCCGCGCGGCGCGGCGCGCGGCCGCCTGCCGCCGGCGCGCGTACTGCGGCCAGGGACCGGGCGCCCCGGAGGCGACGGCTGCGGTGAGCAGGGGTGCGAGCTCGGCGGCGTCGAGCCAGCCGAGGTTCATCCCCTGGCCGCCGATCGGGCTGATCTCGTGGGCGGCATCGCCGACGAGGACCACGCGTCCGGTGCCGACCCGCCGCGCGATCCGCTTCCGCACGCCGAAGCCGCTGAGCATCGAGCAGGTCGCCGGGTCGGGCGTCACACCGGTGCGCGCCGCCACGATCGCGGTGAGTCGGGACGCGAGCTGCGGGTCGGGGGCGTCGGCCGCCACGGGGAGGTCCTCGTCGGGCACCAGCACGACGTACCGTCGCCGCCCGCCCGGCAGGGGGAACGATTCGACCACGCCGTGCGGTCCGACGTCGACCAGGGCCGCGGTCCGGGCCTCGGCGGGCTCGGGGTCTGCGAAGTCGCCCATCACGTAGCGGTCCGGGTACTCCCGTCCGGTCGTCGGGATCCCGAGCAGGTCGCGGACGAGGCTGCGGGCGCCGTCCGCACCGACGACGAACGCCGCACGCACCGAGACCGCTGCGCCGCCGGGGTCCGTGCCCCGGGCGTCGACGTGGTCACGGTGCCGGTCCAGCGCGGTGAGGGTCGTGCCCGTCCGCAGGGCCCGCGGCGAGGCGGCGTCGAGTCGTGCGCGGAGCAGCGTCTCGGTGCGGTGCTGGTCGAGCGTGGCGACGTACGGGTGCGTGTCCGAGGCGCGCTCGAAGGTCAGCGTGCCGAGTGGCCGACCGCGGCTCCGTGCGGTTCCGCGATGCACGCGCGCGGCCTCGGCGAGCACCGGCCCGTCGAGCTCGATCGTCGCGAACGCGTCGAGGGACGGCGGGTGGATGCCGATCGCCCGGGACCCCGTGGGCGGGTCCGTCCGTCGCTCCCACACGACGACGTCGACCCCGCGTGCGGCGAGCAGCGCGGCCGTGAAGAGGCCGACGGGCCCACCGCCGACGACGAGGACGTCGACGCGTTCCGTGGTCACGGCCCGAGCCTACGGGCCGTCCACCGGGACGGACGCGCTCAGCGGACACCATGGCCGCGCGCACATCGGGGCCGGAGTTGTGTCGCCGCTGTCCTGATCGCCGACACTCCGGGAGGCACCCGATGAGCACACCCAGTGACAGCACGCGGCCGTTGCACGACGACGGCCGGGACGAACCCGGGACCGAGGCGTTGCCGCCGACCGAGCGTCTCCGCCGGACGGACGACGTGCCGCGGGAACCGGTGGTGTCGGAGGGAGCGCCGCGAGGCGCAACCCAGCGTGAGTCCGTCCTCGAGCGGGAGCGCGAGGAGTTCTCCGGCTTCAAGTGGGGCTCGGCGTTCTTCGGCTGGCTCACCGCCACGGGGACCGCCGTGATCCTCACCGCCGTCCTGAGCGCCGTCGGCGCGGGGGTCGGACTCGGGCAGACGGGCGGGAACGTCGACGACGCAGCCCGGGATGTCTCGCGGAGTGGCGACGTGATCGGCATCGTCGGCGCCATCGTGCTCGCGGTGATCCTCCTCGTCGCGTACTTCTGCGGCGGCTACGTCGCCGGGCGGATGGCGCGGTTCGCCGGTGCGAAGCAGGGGATCGCGGTGTGGATCTGGGCGGTCGTGATCGCGATCGTCGTGGCGATCGTGACCGCCGTCGCCGGAGCGCGGTTCAACGTGCTCGGGAACCTCGACAGCTTCCCGCGCATCCCCGTCGACGAGGGCACCCTGACGATCACGGGCATCGTCACCGCGGTCGTCGTCGCCGTGATCAGTCTCGTCGGCGCCGTGCTCGGCGGCCTGGCGGGCATGCGCTACCACCGCCGGGTGGACCGCGTCGGACTCGGCCGCTGACGCCGTCCGACGCGGGGGTCAGCGGGGGACGCCTGTGCTGACCGGGTGGGGTGATCGCGTGTCGGCGGTGTCGCGCGCCGAGCGGTCCGCTGCGACGAGACGCCGCGCCTCCCGGAACCGTCGGCGGGCCTTCTCGACGGGGACCTCGACGGCGTACGCCGCGGCGATCGCCACGAGCAGCGCCGCGCCGACGAGCCACACCTTGCCCCAGGCGCCGATCGCGAACGTCCCGAGCAGGGCGATGACGAGCGGGTGCCACAGGTACGCGGAGTACGACACGCGTCGTCCGAACCAGGACATCGGCGTCCAGGCGAGCGCTGCGGACAGCGGGGTCCGCACGGACACGAGCCCGCCGATGAGCAGGGCCGACACGAGTCCCGTCACCGGGAGCACGACGCCGAACGACCACGCGTGCTGGGTCCAGTCGTCGCCGATCCAGAACTGGAGGCCGGCGAGCAGCGCGATGCCGAGCCAGGTCCCGACGTGCCCGGCGATGCCCGAGGCCCAGGTCCGGACGCGTTCGTCGTCGAGCAGCAGGGCGAGCAGGCACCCCGTCGCCAGGGGGACGACGCCGAGCACGGGGGAGAAGTACACGTCCGGCGTCGCGCCGGCGTGCGGCGTCCGGTAGCTCAGCCACGACGCCGCGGACGCAGCGACGATCACGACCCCGAGCCCGGTCATGAGCCAGCGCCGGCGCGTGCGCAGGGCGAACAGGAGCACGAGGACCGGGGGCCAGACGAGGTAGAACTGCTCCTCCATCGACAGGCTCCACGTGTGCGCGAAGACGCCCTGCGTGGTGTCCCAGAACGAGCGGAACAGGTTCCCGGTGTAGCTCAGGGCGATGAATGCGGCCTCGCCGGGGGAGAACGATGCGCCCTTGTAGTCGCCGACCCAGTTCCAGAGCGCGAGGCCGACGACGACGAACGCGAGCAGCGCGGGGTAGAGGCGCAGCAGGCGCTTCGTCCAGAACGACCCGAGCCGGATGCGGCCGGTGCGGCGGTGCTCGCCCATGAGCAGGGTCGAGATGAGGAACCCGGAGAGCACGAAGAACACCGTCACGCCGATGAAGCCGCCCTCGAACTGCGGGACGTGCAGGTGGTACAGGATCACGATGAGGATCGCCACGGTCCGGAGCCCGTCGAGCGCGGGCGCGCGGTGGGTGAGCGGTGGCGGGGGTGTCGGTCGTGCTGGCCTGCCATCGGTGCCGGCCGGTGCGGAGGTCGTGCGGGTCCGCTCCGGCGAGGTCGTGGTGGTCGCCACGGTCGCCTCCTGCGAGATCTGATCGGGAGGGTCACGACCGTCTGGCCGTGACCGGATCGTTACATGATGCTCGTGGAAGGTAAGAAGTGTCTCAACGACCGGGGTGCACGATGGCGGTCAGTGCGTCGAGACGTTCGGCTGCGATGTCCTCGAAGGACCGCTGCTCGCCCTCGGCGATCCACTGCTGGAACGACAGGTGGAAGACCGTCACGCCCGTCTCCGCCGCGATCGTGGCAGCGGGTTCCGGCACGCCACGGCTGCGGAGGAGTTCGCCGAGTCGGACCTTCAGGGTCGCGAGCTTGCCGAGCTCGCGTTCGCGCAGCGCGGGGTTCTGGTCGACCACGCTCTGGCGGGCACGGGAGAAGGGGCGCTTCTCGTCGTCGAAGAACGCCCCGGCCGACACGAGTGCGTTGCGGATCGCCACGAACGGCGGGGTGTCGTCGGGCAGCGCCTCGATGGGGCCCGTGAACATCCCGAGGAAATCGGCCTGACCGGCGAACAGGACCTCGCGCTTGTCGGCGAAGTGCCGGAAGAACGTCCGCTCGGTGACCTCCGCCGCAGCGGCGATCTCGGCGACGGTCGTCTGGTCGTAGCCCTGGGAGGCGAACAGCTGCAGCGCGGTGGTCTGCAGTCGTTCGCGCGTGCCGGGTTGCCAACGAGCCATGCGGAGCAGTCTACTGATGACAGGCGCTGACATCAGGTGCTACGGTGATGTCAGTTCATGACATCAGCGTTGTGGACACCTGCGAAGGGAACAGCACATGCACGTGTTCGTCACCGGGGCCTCCGGTTGGATCGGCTCCGCCACCGTCGACGACCTCCTCGCCGCCGGACACTCCGTCACCGGTCTCGCCCGATCGGACGCCTCGGCCGCTGCGCTCGAGACGAAGGGCGTCGCGGTCCTCCGCGGCGACCTCGACGACCTCGACGCCATCCGACGCGGCGCGACCGGGGCCGAGGGCGTCCTGCACCTCGCCAACAAGCACGACTGGGCGAATGCCGCGGCGACCAACGCCAGCGAGCGCGCCGCGGTGGAGACCATCGGCGAGGCGCTCGTCGGCACCGACCGGCCGTTCGTCGTCGCATCTGGGGTCGCTGGGCTCGCGCAGGGGCGACCGGCGAACGAGGGGGACGCAAACCCGTTCGTCGGGCCGGACAGCATGCGCGGCGGCAGCGAGAACCGGGCGTTCGACTTCGTCGACCAGGGCGTCCGGTCGATCGCCGCACGGTTCAGCCCGACCACGCACGGCACGGGCGACCACGGCTTCATCGCCCTCATCGTCGCCGCAGCCCGGGCCGCGGGCGTCTCCGGCTACATCGGCGAGGGGACGAACCGCTGGGCAGCCGTCCACGTCTCGGACGCCGCCCGCATGGTCCGACTCGGCCTCGAACAGGCACCGGCCGGTGCACGGTTGCACGCGGTCGCCGAGACGGGCATCCCCACGCGGGCCATCGCCGAGGCCATCGGGGACGCGCTCGGCCTGCCCGTCACGTCGATCGACCCGGCCGACGCGGTCGACCACTTCGGGTTCATCGGGCAGTTCTTCGGGATGGAGATGTCGGCGACCTCCGACGAGACGCGGAAGCTCCTCGACTGGGAGCCCACCGGCCCGGGGCTGCTCGAGGACATCGCCGCGGGCGCCTACACCGCGGCGCACGTGGCCTGACGCCCGGCGCGGGGCGGGGGCGGCGGGCGAGGGGCGGCGCGGCGCGGACCCGGAACGACATCGTCGCTGTCGTACGACGTCGACATCGTCGTCCGTTGCGGGCGCGTTGTGCCGCGGGCCGCGCGGAACGACATCCTCGCTGTCGTACGACGTCGGCATCGTCGTTCCGCGTCGCCCGGCCACCGCGACGCCAGCCCCGCGCACGCGTCGGCCCGGCCACGGCGGCGCCAGCCCCGCGCA
>NZ_JBQEPN010000003.1:88870-211804 GCF_052045775.1 Curtobacterium sp. 22159 | reverse complement strand
GCCCGGCCACGGCGGCGCCAGCCCCGCGCACACCACGTCGGACGGGAGGCGCGGGCCGGGTCCGACCCGCGCCTCCCGTCCCGCGCGGGGAGGACCGGCGCTACTCCGCCTTCTGCATCTGCCAGGGTTCCGGCTCGCGGTCCCCGTTCGGCCGCACCGGACGGACGTCGCCGACGATCGGGATCGCACGCTTCCGCATGAACCAGAGGTAGCGGACGAAGAAGTGCGACAACGTCGACAGCCGGTTGCCGTTGCCGAGCAGGGACGCGATGTGCACGACGACCCAGGCGGCCCACGCCACCGGCCCGACCATCGTGATGCCGCCACGGAGCTGCGCGACCGCGGCGTTCGTGCCGATCGTGGCCATCGTGCCCTTGTCGAAGTACTTGAAGTGCTCGGTCGGCTTCCCCTCGATGCGGCGGACGATCTGCCGTGCCACGTGCCGACCGCCCTGCAGGGCGGGCTGGGCGAGCTGCGCGAGGGCGTCGTCCTGCGCGGCGATGTCGCCGGCCGAGAAGATCCGCTCGACACCCTTCACGCTGAGGTCGTCGTTCACCTGGATGCGCCCGCCGTGCGTCTGCGGCATGCCCCAGCCGGAGACCTCCTTGTGCGCGGCGACACCGGTCGCCCAGATCACCTGCGACGCGGGGATGAACTCGCCGTCGGACGTCATCACGCCGTCCGGCTTCACCTCGGAAACGCCCGTGTTGAGGCGCAGCACGACACCGCGCTTCCGGAGCACCTTCGCCGCGTACCGACGCAGACGCGGCGCGAACGGCTTGAGGAGCTCGCCGCTGCGGTGCACGAGGGTGATCGAGATGTTCCCGCGCTCGATCTCGGGGTAGGCGCCGACGAGCGCTTGGTCGCGGAGCTCCGCGAGCGCCCCGGCCATCTCCACGCCGGTCGCACCGCCGCCGACGATGACGATCTTGATCTCGTCGGGCCCCTGGTTCGCCGCGGCTTCCTCGAGTCGGGTGAACAGCTCGTCGCGGATGCGGAGCGCCTGGGAGCGGGAGTACATCGAGTACGCGTACTCGTACGCACCGGGCGTGCCGAAGTAGCTCGTGTTCACGCCGTTCGCGAGGATGAGCCAGTCGTAGTGCAGGTGCTCACCGTCGGACATCTCGGCGACACGCTCGTCGGCACGGATGCCGGTGAGCAGCCCGTGACGGAACTCCGCGTTGCTCTGCTTCGCGCGGAGGCTCCGGAGGAAGTAGGTCACGTCGCCGGCGTTCAGCCCGCCGGTCGCCACCTGGTACATGAGCGGCTGGAACATGTTGTAGACGTGCCGATCGACCAGGGTCACGCGCACCGGGGCGTCGGCCAGCTCGCGCATGGCGGCGACCCCGGCGAATCCACCGCCGACGATGACGACGTGCGGGCGGGTGTCCTGGGTCATGCTGGCTCCGGGTTCCTCGGGTGCGGGAAGGTCACCCCCGAGGGTACGCGCGCTGCGGGGTGGTGCGGTCCACCTGCCGGTCACGCCGGCCCAGGCCGCCCCGGACGGGAGGCGCGGCTCGGCTCCGTCAGGCCTCCAGCAGCCCGTAGGTGCTCAGGACGTTGCCCTTGCTCGTCACGGTGGTGTCGATCAGCCGCAGACGCGTGGGCGGGTCGGTCGGTTCGAACAGCTTGCGCCCGGCGCCCGCGATGACGGGGTGCACCATGAGCTGGAGCTCGTCGAGGAGTCCGGCGAAGAGCAGGTGCCGGACCACCGTGACACTGCCGCAGACGGCGATGTCCGCGCCGTCGCGCTGCTTGAGGTCCCGCACGAAGTCGTCCAGGTCGCCCGTGATGCGCGTCGAGTGCTCCCACGCGAGGTCGTCGCCGAGCGTGGTGGAGGCCACGTACTTGTCGATCGGGTTGATCCACTGCCCGAAGGGGTCCTCCGGGTGGGCCGGCCACCACTCGGCCCACTCCAGGTAGCTGTTCTTCCCGAGGAGCACGGTGTCGGTGCGGGCCATGAACGCGCCCATGCCCGCCCCGAGCTCGTCGTCGAAGCTGTCGAACTGGAACCGGAACGGGTCCTGCACGACGCCGTCGACCGACGCGAACAGCCCTGCCGTGACCTTGCGCATGCTCGGAGCATAGAGCCCCGGCCCGGCCCGGTCGAGGGTCAGCTGTCCGAACCGTCCGAACCCGTCGAACCGCTGTTCGTCCCGGTGCCGCCGTTCGTCCCCGTGCCCGAACCGGTTCCGGTGCCGCCCTGCGTGCCGTTCCCCGGGAACCTGCCGGTACCGCCGCCCGGGAACTGGTTCGTCCCGCCGTTCGTCCCCGGCAGCTGCGTGGTCGACCGGCTCGTGCCGGAACCGATCGCGTGACCGACGGCGAACCCGATGCCGCCGCCGGCCAGCAGTGCCGCGAGCCCGACCGCCACCGCGACGATCGGCCAGAACCAGGGCGGCTTCGGCCCGCGCCGTCGCGACGGATCCGTCGTGGCCGCGCCCGCGCCGTACCAGCCGGTCGCACCGCTCGGGCCACCGCCGTTCCACGAGGGACCGTACGGGTCCCGGGCGGCGTACGGGTCGGTGGAGGCACTGGCAGCAGCGGACGGGCCCGACGGAGCAGCGGGGCCCGGAGCGTCGAGGGTGGCGGTCGGCGCGGGCGCGGCTCGCCAGTCGGGTGCCCCGGCGGGTGCCGCGGGGGTGGGGGCGGACGGTTGCTCGTCGCTGCGGCGCGAGGGCGTCGTCGGGGTGTCGTCGGTCATGCACACGAGTGCACACCGTGTGGCTATGCGTGGCCGATGACGACGCTGACGTCCCACTGTGGGCTGCCGCGTAGCCTCGCGGTGTGCGTACGAGGACCGAGACGGTGGACGTCGACGGCTGTGCCCTGCGTCTCCACACCCTGGCACCCGCCGGACGGTTGCGGGACGTGCTGGCACCGACCGTCGTCCTCGTGCACGGGATCGGGACGTCACACCGCTCGTTCCACCGCACGCAGCGGGCGCTCGCCGTGGCGGGGCACCGCACCGTCAGCGTCGACCTGCCCGGGTTCGGCGGCGTGCCCGGACCGGGGCGGCGTCAGGACGTCGAGGAGCTCGGCGACATGGTCGTCCGGGCGGTCGCCTCCCGTGGCGCCGGTGAGCTCGTCCTCGTCGGGCAGTCCATGGGCACCCAGGTCGTCGCGGAGGCCGCGCGCCTGCACCCGGACGCCGTGAGCTCGGTCGTGCTCATCGGCCCGGTCGTCGCAGCGGGGCGGCGCTCGGCGGTGCTCCAGGGCATCGACCTCGCACGCGACTGCATCCGGGAGGGGGTCCGGATGAACGGTGTCGTCGGCACGGACTACCTCCGCAGCATGCCGCAGTACCTCCGCGAGCTCCGGCCGATGCTCCGGCACCGGCTCGAGGACACGCTGCCCCGGCTCGGGCAGCCGGTGCTCGTCGTCCGCGGCTCCGAGGACCCGATCGCCCGACGTGACTGGGCGCAGCGGCTCGCCGCCGTCGCACGGCAGGGCGCGTTCGTCGAGCTGCCCGGAGCGCACCACGTGCAGGAGCACCAGCCCGTCGCGTTCGCGGGCCTCGTCGACGAGTTCCGGCGCGTGCAGACGCTGGAGGCCCGCGGGTGACCGAGGTGACCACCCCCGCGACCGGACCCGCCCCGGACGGCCGTGCCGCGCCTCCCGTCCGCATCTCCGTGGTCCGCCGTGGCTGGTGGGCCCTGGCGGACTGGTGGTACGCGATCCGGTGGCAGGTGCGCAGCCTCGGGCCGACCACGGCCGACGACTACCGGAGCGGAGACGGCCAGCCCGTCGTCGTCATCCCCGGGGTCTACGAGACCTGGCACTTCCTCCGGCCGCTCATGGACGCCCTGCACGACCGGGGCCACCCCGTGCACGTCCTTCCCGTGCTGCGCCACAACCTCCGGCCCGTGCCCGAGTCCGCGCAGGAGGTGCTGGACCACCTCGAGGAGCACGACCTGCGCAACGTGCTCCTCGTCGCGCACAGCAAGGGCGGCCTCATCGGGAAGTACCTCATGACCCGCCTCGACGAGCACCGCCGGGTCGACCGCATGGTGGCCGTGTCCACGCCGTTCGCGGGTTCCGGGTACGCGCGCCTGGCACCCGTGCGGCACCTCCGGGTGTTCCGGGCCGCGGATCCGGTCCTTGCGGCGCTGGCGCGCGAACTCGACGCGAACGCTCGGATCACCTCCGTGTACGGCGTCTTCGACACGCTCATCCCCGAGGGCAGTGCACTCGCCGGAGCCACGAACGTGCGGCTGCCCGTCGGCGGCCACTTCCGGATCCTCGGCGACCCCCGGACCCGCGCGGCAGTCCTCGCGGCGGCGGACCCCAACCCGTCCGAGCCGGACGACGCGGACGCACCCGCCGTCTGACCCGACCGCGCGCACGGCGGACGGGATCGTGTCAGGCCCCGGGCAGGAACAGGCAGAACGGGTGCCCGTCCGGGTCCAGGAGCACACGGACGTCGTCCTGCGGCTGGTACTCGGCCACCCGGGCACCGAGCCCCTCCGCTCGGGCGACGGCGGCCGCCAGGTCCTCCACCTGGAAGTCGAGGTGCAGCTGCATCCCGGGAGCGTCCACCGTGCCCGGCCAGGTCGGCGCCACGTAGGCCGGTTCGTACTGCATCGACAGGCCTGGCCCCTCGTCCGGACGCACGCGCGCCCACGTCGGTCCGTCCTCGTGCACGGTCCACCCCGTCAGCGCGCCGTAGAACCGGGCGAGCGCGATCGGTTCGGGTGACTGCAGGACGGTGGCGGAGAGCGTCGGCATCGACGCGTCGGCGGCGGTCATGCCGCGGAGCGTACGCCCACGACCGGACGGTCGCGCCCGGACGGTCCGCCCAGACGGTCGCGCCCGGGCGGTCGTGCCCGGACGGTCGCGTCCGGCAGCGCGGATCACCGCGAGGCGACGCTCGCGCGTTCCACGATCCGGTGCGGGATGACGACGGTCTCCGGTGGCGCCTGCCGGTCCTCGATCCGCCGCGTGAGCAGGTCGAGCGCCGCCGTCGCGAACGCCCGACGGTCGAACGACACCGTGCTGAGGGCCGGGATCGCGAACGCCGCGCCGTCCACGTCGTCGAAGCCCATCACGCTCACCTGGTCGGGGACCCGGACACCACGGGCGGCGAGGACGTGCAGCACGCCGAACGCGATCGAGTCCGTGAAGGCGAAGACCGCGTCGGGCAGCGGGTGCTCGTCGAGCCAGGCGGCGAACGCCGTCGCGGCCACACTGGTCGACCACGCGGGCAACGGGACCCGCAGCGCCGGGTCGGCCGGGATGCCGGCCGCTCCGAGCGCCGCCAGGTGCCCGCGCTCCCGCAGCTCACTCGTCGCGGTCGCCTCGACGTCCCGGGCGGCGCCGACGATCGCGATGCGGCGGTGCCCGCGCGACACCAGGTACGTGGTGACCTGCTCGGCGGCGGCGACGCTGTCCACGTGCACCTGGTCGACGTGCTCCGGCTCGACCTCGCCGATGACGACCGTCGGGGGCAGCCCCTCGGTGGACGCGAGGACGCTCCCGCTCAGCGACACCGGGTTGAGGACCAGCCCGTCGACCAGGTGCGCCCGCGCGCGGGACACCAGGTCGCGCTCGCGGGCCGGGTCGTTGCCGGTCTGGTCGAGCTGCACGATCCAACCGCGCTCGCGGGCGAGTTCGACGAACCACTGCGCCAGTTCGGCGGAGTACGCGCTGCCCATCTCCGGCAGCGTGAGGGCGATCGCCCCCGATCGGCCGTTGCGGAGCCCTCGCGCCGACAGGTTCGGCACGTAGTCCAGCTCCGCGAGGGCCTGTTCGACGCGTTCACGGGTCTCCGGGCGCACGGCCACCCCGCCGTTGATCACGTTGGAGACGGTCTTCGGCGACACCCCGGCGAGGGCAGCCACGTCCCGCACGGTCGCGCGCATGGTGCAACCGTAGCCGTCCCGGCGGCTGCGTCCCTGCCACGAGGATGCGCCCGAGTCCGATGTGCGTGAAGATGAGCAGATGCCAAGGACTGACGGTGCCGTCGTCAACAACTTCGACGTCCTGCGTCTGCTCTTCGCCGCGTTCGTGGTGCTCTCGCATTCGTTCGCGCTGGTCGGCGAGTCCGAACCGGTCGTCTTCGGCCGGACGCTCGGCAACGTGGGCGTGCTCGGCTTCTTCTGTGTCAGCGGCTACCTCATCGCGCAGAGCTTCGGACGACGTACCTCCGTGCCACAGTTCCTCGCCAACCGGTTCCTCCGCATCGTGCCGGGGCTCGTCGTGGCGCTCCTCGTCGCGTACGGCCTCGGTCGCCTCTTCGACGGGTTCCGCGGCAACCCGGTGCCCTTCATCGTCGACGGGCCGGTGTGGACCCTCACGTGGGAGGTCGTCTGCTACTCGGCGCTCGTGGTCGTCGGGGTGCTCGGGGTCCTCAGCGCCAGCGGCTTCCCGGTGTTCTTCGCGGTGGCGTGGGTGGTCTACCTGACGTCGATCGGGAACACCTCTGACTTCTTCCTCGCCGTCGTCCCGATGTTCCTGACGTTCGGCGCCGGTGCGCTCCTCGCCGTCCGTGGGGTCCGCATCACCACCGGATGGGGCATCGTGGCGAGCCTGGGACTCCTCGGCACACTCAAGCTCGGTGGCGTCGTGCTGGCGATCTCCGTCCTCACGCGTTGGGTCCCCTTCCTCTACGGGCCCACCGTGACCCCCGAGGTCGTGCAGCGCGTCCTGTTCCTGGTGTGCTTCCCGATCGTGCTCATCTGGTTCGCGACGGCACGGCGGCCCGGGTGGCGGCTGCGCGACGACCTGTCCTACGGCGTGTACATCTACGGGTGGCCGGTGGCACAGGTGGTGGTCGCCGTCGCGGCGGGCCTGCACGTCGGCCTCGCCCCGTGGATGCTGTTCCTGCTCACCGCGGTCCTCGTCGTTCCCCTCGCCTTCCTGTCGTGGCGGTTCGTGGAGCGACCGAGCCTGTCACTGAAGCGTCGGCTCCGTCGGCCCGCTGGGCGTGTCGCCCTCGGGTGGCGTCGCGTGCCTCGTGGGCGCCGCCGCGCCGGGGTGGCCGTCGCGGACGGGACGTCGGACGTCGAGGCGGCGTCGATCAGGGTCGGACGAACCGATGGACGTGCGTGACGTACGGCACCTTGATCGGCGCACGACCAGCCGTGTCGGGATCGTCGTCGAGCAGCCGCTGCACCGCGTCGAGGAGCGCCGACCGCTCCGCCGCAGGCCGCACGATCACGTAGCTCCGCGAGGCGACCATGTCCAGGAACGCCGCACGCTCCTGCTCGTGCACCCAGTGGAACTGCTCGTACTCGCCGTCGTCGAAGGGTGCGCCGACGACGGGCGCGCCGTAGTCCATCACCCGTGACTCCGGCTGTCCCAGGAGCGTGCTGAGGCGAGCGGACCACGGCCGTGTCTCGTCCCGGACGTTCCACACGAGCCCGAGCACGCCACCTGGCCGCAGGACCCGGGCCGCCTCGGTGGCCCCGCGCCCGGGGTGCACCCAGTGCCACGCCTGCGCGAAGGTCACCGCGTCGGCGCTGGCGTCCGGGAGGGGGACGGCCTCGCCCGTGCCCTCGAACGCTCGGACGTCCGGGAGGGCCGCCGTCAACCGTTCCCGCATGGCGGCGTCCGGTTCGACGGCGACGACCTCCTCGGCCCGGCCCAGCAGGGTGCGGGTGAACTTGCCCGTGCCGGCCCCGACGTCCACCACGCGCCGCGCCCCGTCGGGGACGATCCAGGCTGCGACCTCCTCCGGGTAACCGGGACGGCCGCGCTCGTACGCGTCGGCCGCGGTGCCGAAGGACCGGGCGTGCTGTTCGGAGGTCATGCGACCAGCATGTCGACCGTCGCCGACCTCCTGCTACCGTGATGCGCAGATGACCACATCGCAGAAGCATCCCGGCGGCGGCCGCGACGGAGCCTGACGTAGCTCCCCATCGCCTCGCTGACGTGTCGACCGTGTCGTGATCGTGCCGAGTCCGTCGGACTCGAACGCCACACACACACTCACATCGACCACTGGGAGTCCTGCCATGACCGGCATCCTCGTCACCGGCGCGTCCGGCCGTCTCGGCCGCGCCGTCATCCGTTCCCTCTCCGTCCTCGCCCCGCGCACCCGAGTGCACGCCCTCGTCCGTCGGGCGGACGCCGCCGCCGACCTCCGGCGACAGGGCGTGCACGCTCGTCTCGCCGACTACGGTGACCCTGCTGCGCTGGCGGAAGCGTTCGCCGGCATCGACCGCCTGCTCTTCATCTCCAGCCCCGAGTTGAGGCCCGCGGTCCGCTGGGACCACCACCGGGCCGTCCTCGACGCAGCGGAAGGCGTCGGCCACATCGTGTACACGAGCGTCCACGGCGCTGATCACGACCCCGCCCATGCCGCCACCGAAGCGGCGCTCCGGGAACGCGGGGGTGCGACCATCCTCCGCAACGGCTTCTACACCGAGCCGTTCCTGGTCCGCGCCCTCGACGACGCCCAGGGCGGGACCGTCGTCTCGGCGACCTCGGGTCAACCGCTCGCGACCGCCTCCGTCGACGACCTCGCCGAGGCCGCGGCGCGGGCCCTGCTGGCCGTCCCCACACCGGTCGTCCGGGAACTGCGCGGCCCGGCGTGGACCTACGACGAGCTCGCCGAGCTGCTCGGGGTGCGACTCGGGCGACCGGTGCGCCACCGTGACGTCCCGGTCGGGGAGGCGGGGCCGTCGGGTCCGTTGCACGCAGCGGCCGCATCCGGGGCCCTCGCGGCGGAGACCCCGGACCTCGGTCGGCTCCTCGGCCGGCCGCCCCGCGGGATCGCTGAGGTCCTCGGACAATTGCCGCTCCGCTGACCCGCCGGCCGGTTCGCGGGCCTACCGTCGTCCACGGCGTGGCAGCGGCGCATCACCGGGCTCCTCCTGGCCGCCGTCGCGATCCTGCTCGCACACGAAGGACCGCTGGCTGCGCGCCCCTGAGCGGATCGGGTCAGGCTGCCGAGCGCCCGGAGCGGGTCATGCGGCGCTCCCGCACGCCGCCGTCGACCTGTTCCGTGCCGTCGAACGCGAAGCCGTGCTTCCGGTAGAAGGCCTGCGCGCGGGGGTTCGGGTCCGCCACCCAGAGCACGGCGTCCGACCCGCTGTCGAGGACGGCGTCGAGCAGTGCGCTTCCCGCACCCGATCCGTGGTGGCCGTCGAGGAGGTACAGGACGTACAACTGCACCGTGCCGGGGCCGCGGTCCGTCACCGGTCCGGACATGGCGACACCGACGACGTCGCCGGCGTGCTCCGCGACCGCGACACGGTTCGCCGCGAAGCGTTCGTCGGTCAGTGCAGCCGTCCAGAAGTCCGTACGCCGGGCGACGAAGTCCGGGTCGTCGAGCACGACGTCGGGCACGAGGCCACGGTAGGTCGATCGCCAGGAAGCGACGTGGACGCGTGCCATCGCCGACGCGTCGCCCGGGACGGCGCGTCGGACCTCGGTTCCCCCGGTCATGCTCCCATCGTGGCCTAGCCTCGACGTGTGGGGAAGCGGGGCATCTACGTCGAGACCGTCATCGACGCCGAGGTGGAGCGGGTGTGGGCGGCGACCCAGGACCCACGGCAGCACGTCCGGTGGGACGTGCGGTTCTCCGAGATCGTGCCGGAGCCCGAGGACGCCGACGGAGCGACCCGGTTCACCTACGTCCGACGCTCCCTCCTGCACGACGTGCACGGCATCGGTGTGAGCATCGGCGAGCGTCGACGCGCCGACGGCACCCGCACCTCGGCACTCCGCTTCGGCACGGACGACCCGCTCTCGCCGATCCGCGCTGGCCGGGGGTACTGGCGGTACGTCCCCACCGAGGACGGGCGCACCCGGTTCATCACCGGGTACGACTACGACAGCGGATGGGGGCCGTTCGACGTGCTCGTCCGGCCGCTCCTCGGCTGGGCGACCGCGTGGAGCTTCGACCGGCTCCGGATCTGGCTCGAAGGCGGACCCGAGCCGGAGTCATGGCCGCTGACCAGCGTGCTGCGCCCCTGGCGGCGGGACCGGCCCCGCGCCTCCCGGACACGACGTGTGCCCGTGGGTGGCACGCGTCGCGGCGACCGACTCCGCGACGCGCCCGCCACCCTGGCAGCGCTCCCCGACCCGGGAGGCAACCGGTGAGTTCCGTCTTCGAGGCGGCGCTCGGCGCCGACTTCCGGCGCCTGCACCCCATGATGCAGCGACGCTTCCGTGTCGGACTCGACGCCGGCGAGGCGTGCACCGGCCGCGGCGTCATGCGCTCGATCCGGCGCGGCCCCTGGTGGACGGTCCCGTTCCTGCAGATCGGACGGCTGCGGAACATCCTCGTACCCGACGTCGGCGAGGACGTGCCGTTCACGATCGAGAACTACCCCTACCGCGACCCGTACGGGCGCGAGACGGTGACGTTCGTCCGGACGTACGAGACGAAGCCCGGGCGCACCGCGCGGTTCGACGCCACGATGGTGCTGGTCGACGGCCGGGTGCTGGACTACCTCGGGTCGCACCAGCACCTCGCGGTGGACCTCGACCTCGCCGTCGACGAGCGCGGTGGGCTGGTGCTCCTCTCCGGTGCGCAGCGGTTCTACGAGGGGCCGATCGCGTTCCGGTTCCCGATGCTGTTCAGCGGTCGGGCGACCCTGCACGAGTGGTGGTCCGAGGACGACCAGGCATTCCACGTCGACCTCGAGGTGCACAACCGCGTCTTCGGGTTCCTCTTCGGGTACCGGGGGACCTTCACGTGCGAGTGGACTCCGGCGACCGACGCGCCGGAGCGGCTGAAGCCCCGGCGGACGGAGTTGCGGACCTGACGTCGCTCAGGGGTACCGCATCGTGTGACGGCACCGGTCTCGTCCCGAGCGGCGATCCGTAGGGTGGGGACATGCCGACGCTCGAACGTGTCCCCGCACTGGTCGCCACCGGGTTCCTCGCGATCCCCGTCGCCGAGGCCCTCGTCACGCTGCCGAGCGAGCTCCTGGGGCAGATCGAGGCCGCCCCGATCGACCCCGAGCTCGCCGACACCGCGGCGTTCTCTGACGCCTACGGGTTCCCGCTCGAGGGCGGGGCGAACTGCATCGTCGTCGCTGGGAAGCGAGGCGAGGACGTGCGGTTCGCCGCGTGCGTGGTGCTGGCGTCCACGAAGCTCGACGTGAACCGGACGGTGAAGCGGCTGCTGGACGTCCGGAAGGCGAGCTTCGCGCCGATGGACCAGGCGGTGGAACTCACCGGCATGGAGTACGGCGGCATCACCCCGATCGGCCTGCCGTCCTCGTGGCCGGTGTACGTGGACGCGCGGGTGTTGGACGCACCTGACGTCGTCGTCGGCGCTGGTCTGCGTGGCGCGAAGGTGTTCCTGCCGGGCGCGGTGCTCGGTGCGCTGCCGCACGTGCAGGTGGTGGAGGGCCTCGCCGTCGAGTGAACGGCCGGGGTCAGTCCGTCGGGCGGATGAGGCAGAACGGGTGCCCCGCGGGGTCGAGGTAGACCCGGAACGTGTCGGTCGCCGAGCCCGTCGCGGTCGCGCCGATCGCCAGGACCGCTGCCTCGCCGGCGTCGAGGTCGTCGACCTTCGCGTCGAGGTGGACCTGCTGCGGCACGTCCTGCCCGGGCCACTCGGGGGCGCGGTAGTCGGCGACCTGCTGGAACGCCAGGATGGGTCGGCGGTCGGTGAAGGGCAGCGCCACCTCGGCCCAGTCCTCGTCGAAGCCGACGATCTCCCCGCCGAGCAGCTCGGCGTAGAAGCGTGCGAGGGCGCTGGGGTCAGGGCAGTCCAGGACCACGACGTCGAGTGTGCCGATCATGGCCGACACGCTAGACCGATCAGCGGGCGGCCGTCAGGGCCTTCGTGATCCGCTGCAACGACACGGTCTCGGCGGTCCCGAGCTCCTGCGCGAAGAGGCTGAGGCGGAACTCCTCGAGCATCCAGCGTGCGTGCACGAGCTCCGCATGCGCGCCGACGGCGGGCGGGAAGGTCCCACCGGCGTCGACGTAGCGGTCGGTCGCGACGGACACCTCGCGCATCCAGCCGGCGTCCCGGCCGGGGTTCTGCAGGAGCTTCTGCACCCGTGCCTCGACCCCGCGCAGGTACACGCGGATGCGGCGGAGACGGTCGAGTCCGGCGACGGCGACGAATCCCGGGAACACCAGGCGCTCCATCTGCTGTCGCATGTCCGTCAGCGCAGGCAGGAGTGCCATCGCGTTCGCCTGCTTGAGGGCCTTCTCGGCGGCGCGCTGCGCTGTCAGGACGGCGGCGACCTCGCTCACCGCGGTGAACATGGTGTCCACGACCGTCGAGGACACGGCGTCCCGCACCTGCTCGAACTCCGTCTTCGTGAACACCAGCCCGTCCGGGTGGGAGCGGCGGATGCCCGCGTCGACGACGGCGGCGAGCACGTCGTCGAAGAGCGCCGCGGTCGACGGGTAGGGGCTGGCCGCGAGGGCCAGCTTCTCCTGGGCGGTCAGGTGCGACTGCACGTACGACACCGGCGACGGCACCGCGAGCATCACGAGCCGACGGACACCCGCGGGCATCTGCACGAGGCGGTCCCCGGGTGTCGCGAGCAGTCGCACGCCGACGGTCGCCTTCGGGCCGTCGCCCTCCTCGACGAGCGCCGGGTACGCGCGGATCACGCCTCCGGCCTGCTTCGTGTCGAGCTGCTGCGGCAGGTCCTGGTCCGGCCAGGCGGTGAGACCCGACCGTTCCACCTGCGGACCGGCGGATGCCCCGGCGACGCGAGCCGCGCCTCCGGGCCGACCGGCGGCGCGGGTCGTGGCGGACGCGACGCTCTGCCGGGTCCGGTCCTGCAGCTTCGTCTGCAGGGCACGGAGGTCCTTCCCGGACTCGACCCGGCGACCGCGCTCGTCGACGACCGCCCACGTCGGGAGCAGGTGCGGCGGCACCCGGGTCAGGTCGAAGTCGGACTCGGACACCGGGACGTACGTCATCCGCTGGATCGCCCCTGCGAGGGTCGCGCGGAACGACTCCGTCGGCTCGGTCGGGGCGTCGTCCGGCAGTTCGGCGACGATCTTCTCGGCCCAGTCGGCCGCGGGCACGACGTTCTTGCGAATCTGCTTGGGCAACGACTTGATGAGTGCGGTGACGAGCTCCTTCCGGAGACCGCGCACCTGCCAGTCGAAGCCCTCCTCGCGCATGCGGGGGAGCAGCGCGAGCGGCACCTGCACGCTGACGCCGTCGTCCTGCGCGCCGGGCTCGAAACGGTACTTGATCGCGAGGCGTTGGTCGCCCGACCGCCACTGGGTCGGGTACTCCTGCTGGTCCTGCGCGGCTTCTGCCGCGTCCTCGTCCAGGAGGTCCGACCTGCGCATCGTGAGCAGGTCCGGTTGGTCGCGCCGCGCCTTCCGCCACCACCCCTCGAAGTCGCGGGTCGTCGCGACGTCGGCGGGGACCCGGGCGTCGTAGAACTCGAACACGCGCTCGTCGTCGAACAGGATGTCCCGGCGACGGGTGCGCTCCTCGAGCTGTTCGAGCTCGCGACGGAGCTTCCGGTTGTCACGGTCGAACGTCTGTCGGGAGTCCCACTCGCCCTCGACCAGGGCGTGGCGGATGAAGAGTTCGCGGGAGTGCTCAGGGTCGACGCGCTTGTACTGCACGCGGCGCCGCTGCACGATCGGCACGCCGAACAGCGTGACCCGCTCGTACGCCACGGCGGCGCCCTGCTTCTTCTCCCAGTGCGGTTCGCCGTACGTGCGCTTCAGGAGGTCCCCGGCGAGCGGCTCGACCCAGGCCGGGTCGATGCGCGCGACGGTCCGCGCGAACAGCCGACTGGTCTCGACGAGCTCGGCGGCCATGACGGCGTCCGGCTGCTTCTTCGCCAGGACGCTGCCCGGGAACACGACGAACCGGACGTTCCGTGCGCCGAGGTAGTCCCGCTTCTCCTTGTCGCGCAGCCCGATCTGGCTGAGCAGACCGGCGAGCAGCGAGCGGTGCACCGCGTCGCCGTCGTCGCTGCGGGACTGGCCGACACGGACGTCGACCTGCTTCGCGGCGCGACTGAGCTGGCGGTACAGGTCCTGCCACTCACGGATCCGCAGGTAGTTGAGGAACTCGGCCTTGCACAGCCGCCGGAAGGCGCTCGACGAGAGCTCGTCCTGCTTGTCCTCGATGTGGTTCCAGAGGTTCAGCAGGGTCAGGAAGTCGCTCGTCGGGTCCGCGAACCGCGCGTGCAGCTGGTCCGCCTGGGCGCGCTTCTCGAGGGGGCGCTCGCGCGGGTCCTGGATGCTCAGGGCACTGACGACGGCGATGACCTCGCGCCCGACGCCCTGCCGACCGGCCTCGAGCACCATCCGGCCGAGACGCGGATCGATGGGGAGACGGGTGAGCTGCCGTCCTGACTTCGTGATGCGGCCGTCCCCGTCCACGGCACGGAGTTCGCGGAGGAGGTCGAGGCCGTCCTTCACGCCCCGGGAGTCCGGCGGCTGCAGGAACGGGAACCGCTCGATGTCGCCGAAGCCGAGCGAGATCATCTGGAGGATCACCGCCGCGAGGTTCGTGCGGAGGATCTCGGGGTCGGTGAACTCCGGGCGGCGCTCGAAGTCGTCCTCGGAGTACAGCCGGATCGCGATGCCGGCACTCGTGCGCCCGGCTCGGCCCGAACGCTGGTTCGCGCTCGCCTGGCTGATCGCCTCGATCGGGAGCCGCTGCACCTTCGCCCGCGGGGAGTACCGCGAGATGCGGGCCGTCCCGGTGTCGATCACGTACTTGATGCCGGGGACGGTCAGGGAGGTCTCGGCGACGTTCGTGGCGAGGACGACGCGGCGACGGACACCGGGCGTGTGTCGACGTTCGAACACCCGGTGCTGGTCCGCGGCGGACAGGCGGCCGTAGAGGGGGAGCACCTCGGTGCCCGGGTACCGCTTGCCCTCGATGGCGTCCTGCGCGTCGCGGATCTCGTTCTCGCCGGACAGGAACACCAGGACGTCGCCCGGGTCCTCGCGCGCCAGCTCGTCGAGCGCGTCGGTGATGCCCTGCAGGACGTCGCGGTCGTCCGCGGCGCTGCCGCTGTCGCTCGTCCGGGAGTCGGTCTCGTCGTCCCCGTCGTCGCCCGGGTCCTCGGCGACGAGCGGGCGGTACCGGATCTCCACCGGGTAGGTGCGCCCCGACACCTCGATGATCGGGGCGTCGCCGAAGTGCTTCGAGAACGACTCCGGGTCGATCGTCGCACTCGTGATGATGACCTTGAGGTCGGGTCGACGGGGGAGCAGTCGCTTGAGGTAGCCGAGCAGGAAGTCGATCGTGAGGGACCGCTCGTGCGCCTCGTCGATGATGATCGTGTCGTAGCGCTGCAGGTCGCGGTCGAAGTGGATCTCGTTGAGCAGGATGCCGTCGGTCATCAGCTTGATCCGCGTGTTCGCGCTCACCTTGTCGGTGAAGCGGACCTGGTACCCGACGAGGTCGCCCAGCTCGCCGCCGAGTTCCTCGGACACGCGCTCCGCGATGGTGCGAGCAGCGATCCGGCGCGGCTGCGTGTGCCCGATGTGCTCACGCCCGAGTTCGAGGCAGATCTTCGGCAGCTGCGTGGTCTTGCCGGACCCGGTGGCGCCAGCGACGATGACGACCTGGTGGTCGCGGATCGCGGCCGCGATGTCGTCCCGCCGCTGCGACACCGGCAGTTCGGGCGGGTACGTGATGACGGGCGTGGCAGACATGAGCCCTCCAGGATACCTGTGCCAGCAAGAGTCGACGTTCGCGGCCGACGGTGGACGGCCGCCGCTGCGGTCGCCCGCTCAGCTCGTGGTCTGCTCCGCCAGCACGTCCGCCGATCGCGCCGGCAACGCGCACACCCGGTCGTGACACACGTACCCGGCCGGGTCGAGCTGGTCACGCCCGTCGAACAGCTCGAACCCCGCGGCGGCCCACGCTGCCGCCTGGCCGGGCGTGACGAGTGCCACGACGGTACCCGGACGGCGAGCCCGGCGGCCGACGGCGCGGATCGGGTCGTCCGGGTCGGACGCCACGACGACGACCTCGCGCGACGGCCGCTGCAGTGCCAACGCCACACCGAGGGCGTCGGCATGGCCGAGGGGTCGTTCGGTACCGGTCGTGGCCCGGTCGGCCACGAGTCGCACGGCCGCCGTACGGTACTCGGACACGCCGGTCAGGGCGGACAGCGTCGCGGCTGCTGCGGCGAGCGCCACCGTTCCGGACCGCAGGGCCGTCTGGGGCTGCTCGCCGGTGGCGGTGCCGGACGCTGCGAGGACCGGGTCGACGTCGAACCGCCCGGCGAGGCCGTCGTCCACCAGCGTGCGTGCCGCCACGGCGTACCGGACCTCGCCCGTCACCAGGGCCAGGTCCAGCAGCCCCTCGGCGAGGAGACCGACGTCCTCGATGGTCGGAGGAGCCGCCGAGGCGCCGCGCGGCGTGCTCGACCGCACCGTCACGTGTCCGTCCCGCACGTGTGCCACCAACAGCGCGTCGGCGGCGGCGCGAGCGAGCGAGAGCATCTCCGGGTCACCGTGGCGGGCGCCCGCGATGGCGAGACCCCGGATCGCGAGGCCGTTCCACCCGGTGAGGACCTGATCGTCGAGCGGCGGCGGATCGAACCGTCCGCGTTCGTCGAGCGGCAGCCGGTACCACTCGCCCTCGACCCGCCGGCCGTCGATGGTCGACTCGCTGTCCTGCGCGGCGACGAACGCGCCGTCGCCACGACGGAGGGTGTCGCGCAGGAAGTCCGCGATGCCGCGTGCCTGCTCCGGACCGGCCACCGCGATCAGGCCCGCGTTGTCGTAGAGCATGCGTTCGTAGTGGGGCACGCTCCAGTCGCGCTTGGTCGCGTACCGGAACACCCCGCCGTCGGCGTCCGTCAGCTCGGACCGCCGGATGGTGTCGAGCGACCGTTCGAGGAGGGCGTCCGCTCCGGCGTCGCCGTCCGCAGCCGCGTCCGCCAGGAACTCGAGCAGCGGGGCACTCGGGAACTTGGGTGCGCCTCCGAACCCGCCGTACGTGGTGTCCTCCGCCCGCGCCAGCTGCTCGGTGACCGCAAGGACGGCATCGACGGCCGGGAGGCGCGGCTCGTCGCCGTCACGACCCCCACCGACACCGGCAGCCCGGTCGGCCTCGGCACCCTGCCGGATCGCCGCCGCGATCGCACTCGCGTTCGCGTCGACCTCGTCCCGACGCTCCGTCCACGCGTCGAGCACCGCGGCGAGGATCTGCCGGAACGACGGCACCTGCCCCACCGGCGACGGCGGGAAGTACGTCCCCGCGAAGAACACGTGGCCGTCCGGTGTGAGGAAGGTCGTCAGGGGCCAGCCGAGTTGCTGGGTGAAGGCGCTCGCCGCGGCCATCAGGCTCGCGTCCACGTCGGGCCGCTCCTCTCGGTCGACCTTCACGGACACGAACCCCTGGCGGAGGATCGCCCCGACCTCCGGATCGGCGAAGCTCTCCCGCGCCATGACGTGGCACCAGTGGCAGGTCGCGTACCCGACGGACACGAGCACGGGCACGTCGCGCTCGCGCGCCTCGGCGAACGCCTCCGGCCCCCACTCCCGCCAGTCCACCGGGTTGTCGGCGTGCAGGCGGAGGTAGGGGCTGACCGAGGTGCCCAGGCGGTTGTCGTCCATGTGCTCCAGCGTGCCCCGTCGCCGCTGGGCGGGGGCGTCGGGAGCGGAAGCTGTGGAGAACCCGGCGACGTTCCACCGCCTCAGACGGGGAGCCACCCCGTCAGCGACGCGAGCCGGTGCGCCACGTCCGTCGGCGTCATGGAGTCGGTGTCGATCCTGGTGACCGTGTCCGCCGTGGCCGTGTCGAGCCTCCCGGCCGTCCGTGTGCTGTGCGCGAGCTGCGCTTCCGGGACCACTCCGCCGGAGCGGCGTGCCAGCCGCGACGACGTGACGTCGTCACCGGCGCGGAGCAGTACGACCGTGACCAGCGGGTCGTCGCCCATCGCGGCCGCCAGCTGCTCGTGTTCCA
Organism: Curtobacterium sp. 22159; assembly: GCF_052045775.1. Lineage (NCBI taxonomy): Bacteria > Bacillati > Actinomycetota > Actinomycetes > Micrococcales > Microbacteriaceae > Curtobacterium > Curtobacterium sp. 22159. The sequence continues at coordinate 193,974 of NZ_JBQEPN010000003.1, read as the reverse complement.
GCACGGACACGGTGTTCGTGTAGACGAGCCGGTGGTGACCGAGCCCCCGGTACGCGGCCCACATCGACGCCAGGTTCCGCTCGGCGAGGTGCGCCTCCGGGTGCTCGACGTGCGGCGCCGGATGGGCGAGGTCGAGCACGTCGCCCTCGATGACGGCGTGCCGGACGTCGGCCGTGGCGAGGAGCTCGTGCAGTGCCTCGGCGGCGGTCGACTTGCCGACACCCGAACGACCGCCGATGAAGAGGACCTCGGAACGCGGCAGCGGATCGGGCACGGCGCTGTCAGCCTCGTCCGAGCGAGAGCAGTGCGAGGGCGGCGTCCTCGGGGCCGTAGTCGAACATGCGCTCCCAGAACGGATCGTCCGCCCATGGCACGTCACCGTCGGCGGGGACCGCGTGTGCCGTCTCGACCAGCCAGTCGAGTTCCGGCAGCACGGCGGACCAGAAGGCCGGCGGCTGCCAGCCGAGGGCACGCGCCGCCGAGGTGTCGAGGACGAAGGGGGACGGCGACGACCACGGCGTGGTGCCGACGAACGCCGGAGCGTCGGCGTCGAGCAGCACCTCGTCGAACGCGTGGCCCAGGTGTCCGGCGATGGTCCGGACGATCTCCAGCACGTTCGGTGCGGTGTCGTCGGCGACGTTCAGGATGCGGCGGTCGGGAGCATCCGCGACGAGGCGCACGAGGGACCCGATGCCGCTGGCGGCCGTCGTGTGGTCGACTCCGCGGCCCTGGTCGGCGAGCAGGATGCGTTCCCGGCCGTCGAGCACCCGGCGGACGACGAACCACTCCCGCGGGCGCCCGATCCCCACGCCGTACACCTTCGACGGGCGGAGGACCGTGACGGGAGCGCCGTGGTCGAGGAGGACCTGCTCGGCTGCGACCTTCGCCGCGCCGTACCCGTCACGACTCGTCGGGTCGCCGTCGGCCGCGCGCACCGTGGGCTGCAGCTCCGTCACGGCGGCGCCGAACACGGGCTTGTCGACGGAGTTCGCGTGGCGTCCCTGCTCGTCCGCGTACACCGCCTTCGACGAGATGAACACGGTCGACCCGATGTCGTCGAGGAACGGTGACAGCTGCACGGCGTCGTCACGGGTCAGGCCGACCGTGTCGACGAGCAGGTCCGCGCCGGGGCGGAGGAGTCCGCGCAGCACCGAGGAGTCCCGTCGATCGCCGGGGACGAAGGTGGCTCCGTCGGCCGCGAGGGCGTCGGCAACCGGACCACCGCGACGCGCGACGACCTCGACCTGCCAGTCGTCACCGCCACGTCCGGAAGCGTCGAGGAGCGCGCGTGCGATCGCGGAACCGATCCCGCCGGTCCCGCCGAGGACGACCGCTCGCCTGGTGCTCACGGGTCCACGCTAGTGGTGCGTGCGGAGTCGCCCGGCCGCGTTCAGGACGCCACCACCTCCGGCTCGCGACGCCACCAGTCGGCGAGGGAACCGTCGTACACCGTCACCCGGTCGTGACCGAGCACCGTGAGTGCGAGCGCGTCCACGCACGCCGCGCTCCCCACTCCGCAGTAGGTGACGATCTCGTCGGCGTCGAGCACGGAGGCGAACGCCCGCTCCAGGGCGTCCCCGCGGAGGTACGCGTTCGTGTCCGGATCGACGATGGTGTCCACGGCGATCGGCGTGCTGCCGGGCACGACCGGGGGGTGCCCGGTGCCGAGGGCGGATTCCGGAGCCGCGAGGACGAGGGAGGCGGGCTGCTCGCCGGTGACGGCCCGGAGGACGCGGTCGTGGTCCGCCCAGAGCGGTCGTTCCTCACCCGCGAGGAACGGTGCGCCGACGTCGCTCGGCGCCGTCCGGAGGGCACCGACACGGACCGGTCGGCCTTCGTCGCGCCACTTCGTGAACCCGCCGTCGAGGACCGCGACCGAGTCGAAGCCGAAGGACCGGAAGATCCACCACAGGCGCGCGGACCACTCGCCGACGCTGTCGTCGTAGACCACGACGGTCGAGGTGTTCGTCACGCCGAGTTCGCGCGCCGCTGCCTCGAACCGCTCCGCGTCCGGTCGGGTGAACGGGAGGTCGGCGTCGGGCGTGGAGAAGGCGCCGACGAGGTCCGCGTAGCGGGCGCCCGGGACGTGTCCGTGCTGTTCGTAGGCGTCCTGCGCGCTCTCCCACGCCGTGCCGAGGCCCGCTCCCACTGCACGCACCGAGGCGTCGAGCACGACGAGCTCGTCAGCACCGAGGTGGTCTGCGAGCCACTGCGTCGACACGAGCGGCGAGGTCAGGACGGGGGCCATGGCGCACACGATAACCGGCACCCCTGACGTGTGCGAGGGAAACCGACACACTGCGCAATCGGTGCGCGTTCGACCGCACGAGATGCGGACGGGCAGGGTCCGTGGGGGCCCGGTCGCCGGGGTCAGACCGGACGCAGGGGTTCCCGGACGCCGGTCGGGTACTCCACCCGGATCGGGTCCCCGGGGTGTACCGCGCCGCCAGTGACCACGACCGCCATGACGCCGCCCTTCCGCTCGACGGAGCCGTCATCGGCTCGCCCGAGCACCTGGCGCAGCAGGCCGGGCTCGAAGTCGTTGACCTGCTGGCACGGGTTCCGGAGGCCGGTGACCCGCACGCACGCGGTGTCCCCGAGGTGGAGCAGGGTGTCGGTCGGCAGCCCGAGCAGGTCGACGCCGCGGGTGGTCACGTTCTCGCCCATCTGTCCGGGGGCCACGGCGTACCCGGCCGCGGCGACCTCGTCGAACAGCTCGGCGTGCAGGAGGTGCACCTGACGGAGGTTCGGCTGCGAGGGGTCCCGCGCGACACGGGAACGGTGCTGCACCGTCGTCCCCGCGTGCGCGTCGCCCTCGATGCCCCAGCCAGCGACGAGCACGACCTCGTCGACGACCGGCTTGCTGAACCGGTGCGCGGAGTCCCGGCTGACGGAGACGACGGTGGCGGGGGCGTCCTGGTTCGTGGTCACAGCACGATCCTGGCGCGGATCGGCTGGTTGCGCGAGTGCTCGGACGACGGAACGGCCCGTACCGGCGAACCGGGACGGGCCGTTCTCGTGCTGGTGGACGGTGTCAGTGCGCGGCGGTCGGGATGCTCCCGGTCGTGGCGGCGCTCGCCCGTTCGAGCTTGGCGAGCCGCACCGACTGGCGGTTGATGAGCAGGCCACCGGCGAGGGCGACGAGGACGAGCACACCCGCCGAGATACCGAACGCGACGTGGTAGCCGTCGATCACGGCCTGCGCCTGCTGCAGCTTCGTCGGTGCCGCCGAGAGCCCGGAGAGGCTGTTCTTCACGACGTCCGCGAAGATCGTCGACAGCAACGCCGTGCCGATCGAGCCGCCGATCTGCTGCATCGTGTTGACCGTCGCCGAAGCCACACCCGCGTCGGCCCGGGCGACGCCGGTGGTCGCGGTGTTCATCGCGGACGAGAAGATCGTGCCCATGCCGAGCCCGATCACGATGAGCGCCGGCAGGACGGTCCCCGCGTAGGAGCTGTCGACACCGGTGCGGAGGAGGAGCAGGAGCCCCGTCGCCGCGACCAGGCCGCCGGCGAAGATGAGCACCTTCGGGCCGACGCGGGGCAGCAGGCGGCCGCCGATCTGCGTCGCCGAGAGCATGATCGACAGCGGCATCGGCAGGAACGCCAGGCCGGTCTGCAGCGAGCTGAAGCCGAGGGTCTGCTCGAGGTAGTAGGTCAGGAACAGGAAGATGCCGAACATGCCGATCGCGACGAGGCCGATGGCGATGAACGCGCCACCGCGGTCGCGGTCGAGCACGACGCGCAGGGGGAGCAGCGGGTGCGCCACCCGCGTCTCGATGACCACGAAGGCTGCGATGAGCACGACGCCGGCGGCGAGCATGACGATCGTGAGCGGGGCGTCCCAGCCGTTCGTCTCGGCGTTCGAGAAGCCGTAGACCACGCCGACCAGACCCGCGGTGATGGTGAGCACGCCCGCGACGTCGATGCGCGGACGCTCGACCTTCGGCGGCTTCGCCATGAACACGAGCGCGCCGATCACGCCGAGGACCGCGAACACGACGTTCACGTAGAGGCACCAGCGCCACGAGGCGTACTCGGTGAGCACGCCGCCGAGCAGGAGGCCGATGGCGGCACCGGAGCCGGCGATCGAGCCGAAGATGCCGAACGCACGACCGCGTTCCTTCGGGTCGCGGAAGGTCGTCGTCAGCATGCCGAGGGCCGACGGTGCCAGCAGCGCGCCGAACACGCCCTGCAGGGCACGAGCGGCGACGAGCAGACCGAACGAGTCCGCCAGCCCACCGAGCACCGAGGCGACGGCGAAGCCGACGAGACCGATGATGAACGTGTTCTTGCGGCCGAAGAGGTCACCGAGGCGACCACCGAGCAGCAGGAGGGAGCCGAACGCCAGCGAGTAGGCGGTGACGATCCACTGCCGCTGGTCGGTGCCGAAGCCGAGGTCGGACTGGGCCGAGGGGAGCGCGATGTTCACGATCGTCGCGTCGAGCACGACCATCAGCTGGGCGAGTGCGATGACCGCGAGGGCGATCCAGCGGTGGTTCGCCCGGTCGGGCGCGGTGCCCGTCGTCGTGGGTGCTGCCCCGGTCGGGGTGGGCACGGTCTGTTCTGCCGTCACGGCAGCCTCCTTCGAGAAGGTTGGAGGGAAGGGTGGAGCGCGCGCCGTCGGGCACTCCGGGAGGGATCTGAAACGGATGCAACGCATCCGCTTGTGGCCAGTGTAGACCGAAACGGAAGTTCTGCATCCACTTATTCCCAGAAAGTTCAACTACGTTCGACGACGTGAGCACCACCGAGTCCGCGCCCCTGCACGAGCGCCCCCTGCGCGCCGACGCAGCACGCAACCGCGAACTGATCCTGCAGACGGCGCGGAAGTGCTTCGCCGAGCGCGGCCTCTCGGTCACGCTCAACGACATCGCGCACGAGGCCGGGGTCGGTGTCGGCACCGTCTACCGGCGCTTCGCGGACAAGGACTCCCTCATCGAGGCTCTCCTCGCCACCAAGTTCGAGGCGATGAACGACGCCGCCGCCCTCGCGGCGGACGTCTCCGATCCGCGCGAGGCGCTGCGGGTCTACCTCATGGGGGTGTTCGAGTTCCGCGCTCGTGACCGTGCCCTCGCGGACTCGATCGTGCGCGCCGGGCGTGCACGGCCCTCGATCGTGCACGAGCGCGACCGGCTCGAACGACAGGTCAGTCGGATCATCGCCCGCGCCGAGGCAGCGGGCGTGGTGCGCGCCGGGTTCGACTCGCGGGACATCCCGATGCTCACGACGATGGTCGGGGCCGTCGCGGACACGACCCGCGCGCACGATCCCGACGCGTGGCGCCGCTACGCCGAGGTCGTCATCGAGGGCGTGCTGCCCGGCGGCACCGAGGCCGCGATGACCGGGACGCCGCTGGACCGCGAGTCGATCGAGCGCGCGCTCCAGGAACAGGCCTGACCGGCGCGCCACGCGGCGGCGACCAAGCGCGACGCGGCTACAACCAGCTCGGCAGCCAGTAGTGCGAGCGGATGAAGTCCCACGGCATCTGGATGCCGGTCCACATCGGGAACCAGTACGCCGACGCCAGCACCACGACGCCGAGGTACACGCCCACCCACACGATCGCACGCGTCCGTCGCGGGCGAGGGTCGTCGCGTGACCCCAGCACCAGACCGATCGCCGCAGCCAACGCCATCACCATGAACGGCTCGAAGGCGATCGTGTAGAACTGGAACACCGTCCGGTGCACGTAGAGCAGCCACGGCAGGTACCCGGCCGCGACGCCCAGCAGGACGAAGCCGTACTCCCACCGACGCCGCAGGACCCACAGCACGAGCAGCGCGACCGTGGCGACCACCGCCGCGTACCAGACGAACGGGTTCGCGATGCCGGTGATGGCCTCGCCGCAGCGTGCGGCCGTGCAGCCGTCCTGCCCGGCGTTCGTCCCGACGTAGTACATCGACGTGGGACGCTGCATGACGAGCCAGAGCAGCGGGTTCGCCTGGTAGGAGTGCGGCGTGTGCAGGCCGATGTTGAAGCCGTAGATCTCGGACTGGTAGTGCCACCAGTTCTGCAGGCTGTCGGGCACCCAGGCCAGCACGCCCCTCCAGCGCTCGCCGCCCGAGGCGATCCAGTTCCGGTCCCAACCGTCCTTCGACAGGAACCAGCCCGTCCACGACGCCAGGTACGTCGCCGCGGCGATCGGCACGGTCAGCAGGAAGGTCACCGGCCCCTGCTGCAGCCACGCGCTCGAGGACCAGAACTCGATGCCGGCGCGCTTCCGCAGCATCATGTCGCTCAGCACTGCGTACACGGCGAAGAACGCCAGGAAGTACATGCCCGACCACTTCGTCGCGGTCGCGAGGCCGAGCGCGAGGCCCATCGCGAGCAGCCACGGGCGCCACCAGGACACCGGCCCCCACAGCGTGTCCCGGCCGGACTCGGCGCGCTTGGCGACCCAGCGGTCGAGCCGCCGTGACGTCCAGCGTCGGTCGAGCAGGAGCGCCCCGAACCCGAGCACGACGAAGAAGGTGAGGATGCCGTCCAGCAGGGTCACGCGGGACATCACGATCGCCTGGCCGTCGACCGCCAGCAGGAACCCCGCGAGGGTGCCGATGAGCGTCGACCGGAACAGCGACCGGGCGATCACGGCCGTGAGGAACACCGTGGCGATGCCGAGGACGGCCACGGTGATGCGCCACCCGAAGGAGTCGTCGGCGCCGAACAGCAGCATCCCGAGCCCGATCAAGTACTTGCCGAGCGGCGGGTGCGCGATGAACTCGGCGGCACTCGTGTAGATGTCCGTCTGCCCGTCCGCGAACCGTTGGTCCGTCTTCGGCAACGAGTCGTCGTTCGGGTTCGCCGGCCACGTGCCCTCGTACCCGAGGTGCACGATCGACCAGCCGTCCTTGACGTAGTAGGTCTCGTCGAACACCAGCGAGTGCGGGTGTCCGAGCCCCACCAGCCGCAGCACGGCGGCGAGCAGCGTCACCGCGATCGGTCCCGCCCAGCGCCACGCAGCGACGCGCCACCCGACGGAGAGCACCCGGCCCCACCAGTCGTCGAGACGAGAGCCGACGGGCCCGGCGGGGACGGCGGTGCGGTCGTCGGTCAGCTCGCTGGTCATCGCAGTGCATCCTACGGATCGGCGCCATGACCCCGCTGCGACCACAATGGGGTGGTGATCGTCCTCGCAGCAACGCCCATCGGCAACCTCGGCGACGCCTCGCGGCGCCTGGTCGAGACGCTCTCGAACGCGAGCGTCGTGGCGGCCGAGGACACCCGGACGGCCATCCACCTCATGCGGGCGCTCGGCATCGAGAACCGGCCCCGGCTCATCGCCCTGCACGAGCACAACGAGCGGGCGAAGGCGGCCGAGGTGGTCGAACTCGCCCGTGACGAGGACGTGCTCGTGCTCACCGACGCCGGCATGCCGGCCATCAGCGACCCGGGGTTCCCGCTCGTCGAGGCGGCGGCAGCGGCCGGCGTGACGGTCACCGCACTGCCCGGTCCGTCGGCCGTGCTCACGGCGCTCGCGGTGTCGGGTCTGCCGACCGACCGGTTCAGCTTCGAGGGGTTCCCCACCCGCAAGGCGGGGGAGCGGCGCCGGCTCTTCGCGTCACTGTCCGGCGAGCAGCGGACCATGGTCTTCTTCGAGTCCCCGCACCGACTCGCCGACACCCTCGCCGACATGGCCGCCGGGTTCGGCGAGGGACGACGCGCAGTCGTCTGCCGTGAGCTCACGAAGCTGCACGAGGAGGTCCGGCGCGACTCGCTCGCGGCGCTCGCCGCCTGGGCGTCGGACGGCGTGCGCGGCGAGATCTGCATCGTGGTCGAGGGGGCGAGCGACTCGCTCGACCAGACGACGATCGAGGACGGCGTGCGGCTCGTGCTCGAACGGGTGGCCGCGGGCTCACGGATGAAGGAGGCCGCGGCGGCCGTCGCGGACGCGACGGGGTTGTCGAAGCGCGACCTGTACGAGGGTGCCCTCGCGGCGCGCTGACACGGCGGGACGGCGGACGGGAGGCGCGGTGCGGACCCGCCACGCGCCTCCCGTCCGGTTCTCCACAGGTGGCGCGCGGGGCGCGTCATGCGGCGTACGCCCGCCCGTAGGATGGTGGGCATGTCCGACGGCTCCTCGTTCAGCATCACCACGCCGATCTTCTACGTGAACGACGTGCCCCACATCGGGCACGCCTACACGGAGGTCGCCGCGGACGTCCTCGCGCGCTGGCACCGCCAGCGCGGCGACGACACCTGGCTCCTGACCGGCACCGACGAGCACGGCCAGAAGATCCTGCGGACCGCCAGCGCGAACGAGGTCACCCCGAAGGAATGGGCCGACCGGCTCGTGACCGAGGCGTGGAAGCCCCTGCTCGACACCGTCGACGTCGCGAACGACGACTTCATCCGCACCACGGACGAACGGCACGAGCGCGGGGTCACGGCGTTCCTGCAGAAGCTCTACGACGACGGCTACATCTACGCCGGCGAGTTCGAGGGGTTCTACTGCGTCGGGTGTGAGGAGTACAAGCAGCCGAGCGACCTCGTCCCGGGCACCGGCGCGTACGAGGGGCAGCAGGTCTGCGCGATCCACTCGATCCCGGTCGAGGTCCTGTCCGAGCGCAACTACTTCTTCCGGATGTCCGACTTCGAGCAGCGTCTGCTCGACCTCTACGAGTCGAACCCGCAGTTCATCCAGCCGGAGAGCGTCCGGAACGAGATCATCTCCTTCGTGAAGCAGGGGCTGCGCGACCTGTCGATCTCGCGGTCGAGCTTCGACTGGGGCATCACGATCCCGTGGGACAGCGACCACGTGCTGTACGTGTGGTTCGACGCCCTGCTGAACTACATCACCGCCCTCGGCTACGGCAGCGACGACGACGAGGCGTTCCGGCGCCTCTGGCCGAGCGTGCACATCGTCGGCAAGGACATCGCGCGGTTCCACGCCGTGATCTGGCCGGCGATGCTCATGGCTGCAGGGCTCCCCGTCCCCGAGCGGGTGTTCGGCCACGGCTGGCTGCTCGTCGGCGGCGAGAAGATGTCGAAGTCGAAGCTCACGGGCATCGCGCCGTCGGAGATCACCGACACGTTCGGCTCGGACGCGTTCCGCTACTACTTCCTCCGCGCGATCACCTTCGGGCAGGACGGCAACTTCAGCTGGGAAGACATATCCGCGCGCTACCAGGCCGAGCTCGCCAACGGCTTCGGCAACCTGGCGTCGCGCATCGTCGCGATGCTGAACCGGTACTTCGACGGCGCGGTGCCCGAGCGTGGCACGACGACCCCGTCGGACGACGCGATCGACGCACTCGGGAAGTCGGTGACCGAGCGCGCCGACGCCTCCATCGCCGAGTTCGCCCCGCACGACGCGATCGCCACCGTCTGGGAACTCGTCGACGCACTCAACGGCTACATCACCGAGCAGGAGCCCTGGGCGCTCGCGAAGGACGACGCACAGCGCGAACGACTCGCGACCGTCCTGGTCACCGCGTTGCGCGGCCTCGGCACGGTGGCGGTCCTCGTGTCCCCGGTGATGCCGAAGGCGACCGAGAAGCTCTGGGCCTCGATCGGCGCGGGCGGCTCGATCACCGAGCAGCGCGTCGACCGCGCGTGGGAGTGGCAGGGCGCAGACACCGTCGTGCCGCTCGAGAGCGGGCTCTTCCCGCGCATCGAGCAGGTGGAACAGGGCGCCGCGTGACCGACGGGGACGCCCACGTCCGGTCCCGCAGCGACGGCTCCTCGGGCGGGTCGAAGCGCGATCTGACGTACCCGCCCCTGCCCGAGGCGCTCGTCGTGCCCGTGTACGACAACCACACCCACATGGAGATCGCCGACGGTGTCGGCGACGGCGGGGACGGGCCGCTCGAGTACCGCGAACACCTCGACCGGGCGTCCAGCGTGGGGGTGCGGGGCGTCGTGCAGGTCGGCACGGACCTCGCCACCTCGCAGTGGTCGGCGTCGATCGCCGCGCGGGAGCCTCGGGTCCTCGCGGCCGTCGCACTGCACCCGAACGAAGCGCCCGTGTTGGACGAGCAGGGGCTGCTCGACGAGCACCTCGCCGGCATCGAAGCACTCGCCGCCCTGCCCCGGGTCCGCGCGATCGGCGAGACGGGGCTCGACTTCTTCCGTACCGGCGAAGACGGCCGCGGCGCCCAGATCCGCTCGTTCGAGGAGCACATCCGCATCGCGAAGGAGCACGACCTCGCGCTGACGATCCACGACCGTGACGCGCACGACACCGTGGTCGAGGTACTGGACCGCGTCGGCGCTCCCGAGCGGACCGTGTTCCACTGCTTCTCAGGCGGACCGGACCTCGCGCGGCTCTGCGCCGAGCGCGGGTGGTACATGTCGTTCGCCGGAACGGTGACGTTCAAGAACGCGGCGCCCCTGCGAGAGGCGCTGCTCGTCGCTCCGCGGCACCTCATCATGGTCGAGACGGACGCCCCCTTCCTCACGCCGACGCCGTTCCGGGGGCGTCCGAACGCGCCGTACCTCATCCCGCTCACGCTCCGGTCGATGGCGGAGACCCTCGGCACGGACGCCTCGATGCTCGCGGCACAGATCGCGTCGAACACCGAGCTGGTCTACGGCGCGTGGGACGCCGAGCCCGTCACGGTGGACGAGTAGTCGTGGCATCGTTGCTCGGCCCGGCGGAGATCCGGGACCTCGCCGCCCAGCTCGACGTCACCCCGACGAAGAAGCTCGGGCAGAACTTCGTGCACGACGCCAACACCGTGCGACGGATCGTGGCGTCCGGTCGGGTGGCACCCGACTCCCGCGTGCTCGAGATCGGCCCCGGGCTCGGGTCGCTGACACTGGGGCTCACCGAGACCGGGGCGTCCGTGACGGCGGTCGAGATCGACGGTCGCCTCGCCGCGCAGCTGCCCACCACCGTCGCAGCGATGCAGCCGGACGCGCGGCTCCGGGTCGTGCACCAGGACGCCCTCGCCGTCACCGCGGCTGACCTGCCCGAGGAACCCACACACGTCGTCGCGAACCTGCCGTACAACGTCTCCGTGCCGGTCCTGCTGCACCTGCTCGCGACGTTCCCGTCGATCGAGCGTGCCCTCGTGATGGTGCAGGCCGAGGTCGGGTACCGCATCGCTGCCGAACCGGGCAGCAAGGTCTACGGGGCACCGAGCGTGAAGGCCGCCTGGTACGGCTCGTGGTCGATCGCCGGGCAGGTCAGTCGGCAGGTGTTCTGGCCCGTGCCGAACGTCGACAGCGTGCTCGTCGGCTTCGACCGGCACGAGCCGCCGGGTGACGGGACGCTCCGGGCGCAGGTCTTCGCCCTCGTCGACGGCGCCTTCCAACAGCGCCGCAAGATGCTCCGGCAGAGCCTGTCCGGGGTCCTCGGCGGCAGCGCCCGTGCGTCGGAACTCCTGACCGCGGCCGGGGTGGACCCGACAGCTCGCGGGGAAGCCCTCAGCGCCGAGGACTTCGTGCGCCTCGGCCGGACCGTCCTCGACGCGGCGGAGTAGCTGGGACGGGTCATCGCCGCACCTGAGTCAATCGTGAGCGTGATGCGATCGGGGCGCCCCTACGATGTCGGCATGACCGACGGGACGGTGCGATCGCACACGCAGAGCATGGCCGCCGACCGGGTGTCCGCCGCTACGGGGAAGGCCCCGGACGACTGGTACGAGCGGATCGACGCCATCGACGGCCGGTCCATCGGGCACGCGGCGATCGCAGCGTGGCTCGTCCAGCAGGGCGTGGACCCGTGGTGGGCGCAGGGCGTCACGATCGGCTACGAGCAGGCCCGCGGCCTCCGGATCCCCGGGCAGCGTTCCGACGGGACGTTCGCCGTGTCGGCGTCGCGGCAGGTGCCGGGGGAGCGTGAAGCCGTGCTCGACCAGGTCGTCCCGGTGTTCTCGGCGGCGTTCGGATCCGACCCGACCTCCGAGCGCCGGGGCGGGAAACGCCCGTCGGCCCGCTGGACGTTCCCGGACCGGGAATCCGTGCTCGTGACCACCGAGGACGGTACGCGCGCGGGAACGGTGCGGATCTCGACGCAGCGCGAACGACTCGTCGGTCCGGACCGGATGCCCGAGGCCAAAGCGCAGCTCCAGTCGTTGCTCGCGGGACTCTAGGCTCTTGTCCGTGCCCGTCCGCCGCTCGCGCCTCGCCGCCGTCATCGTGACCACGGCCGTGTCGGCGGGAGTCGTCATCGTGGTCCTCGCCGCCCGGGCCGTCGCCGCGGACCGGACGGACGACGCGGCCTGGGTCGCGGTCGCGCTCGGCCTGCTGTGCGCGGCGTGGGGCGTCGCGTTCGCGCGGCTGCCGGACGACGCCGAGGACACCCAGGACGACGGCCTCGCAACCACCGTCGAACCGCGGATCGACGCTGGTGCTGCCGGCGGACGCACCGCCCTGCGGTTGTCCGACGTCCTCGTCACGGGCATCGCGACGACGGCCGTGTACGTGGTCGCGCGCGTCGTGGGTCGTCCCGTCGACTCCGCCCTCGTCGGGGCGATGGGGTTCCTCGTCCTCCGCGCGTTCTCCCGCGTGGTGGACCGGGTCGTCCGGCGACGCGGGCGCGCTGACGGCGGATCCGTCGGGGGCGACACGGCGGACGCCTGACCGAGCGGAACCGAGGGCAGCGGCGCTCGCGACCGGCGTCAGTGCCCGCGTGACGCGAGCGCCTCGACCAGCTGCTGCTGCGTGCCGTCCCGTTCCGACCACCGCAGCGGCAGGACGTTCTGCACGAGGATCTCGGGCGCCGCGCCGGACGACAGCAGCGAGACCACCTCGGACAGGAAGTCGTCGAGCGGCATCCCGCCGAAGTCGACGCCTTCGCCCATCAGGTCCGTCGCGACCGCCGGCGGCACGAGTTCCAGGACGGACACGGGGGAGCCCGTGAGCTGCTGCCGGAGCGACAGCGTGTACGAGTGCACGGCGGCCTTCGTGGCGCTGTAGGTCGGCGTCGCCGCGAGGGGCGTGTACGCGAGCCCGGACGACACCGTCACGATGGTGGACGCGGGGCGCTCGAGCAGGTGCGGCAGGAACGCGTCGATCAGCCGGATGGTCCCGAGCAGGTTCGTGTCGATGGTGGCGACCGCGTCGACGATGTGCTCGGAGGAGCGGAGGTCCTCGGTGCGCATGATCCCGGACATCGTGATGAGGGTGTCGAGCGACGGGGAGGACTCGATGACGGACGCGGCCGCCGCGGTGATCGACGCCGGGTCGGTCACGTCGAGCTCGACGGTGCCGAAGCCGTACTCGTCGTGGAGTGCGTCGAGCAGCGCACGGCGACGACCGCCGATGATGACGGTGCTGCCGGCAGCCTGCAGGCGCTGCGCGAGGCCGAGGCCGATGCCGGAGGTCGCGCCGGGGATGAAGACGGTGGAGTTCGTGATGTCCATGACCACCACGATGCGCCGGTCGCCGGGGACGAGCCAGAGCGCGTGCATCGGGGGAGCGCCGATCCCTGGCACGGACGCCCGCCGCAGTGCACGATGAACGCATGGACCGCCCCGCCCTCGCCGACTTCCTCCGCCGCCGCCGTGCGCTGCTGCGCCCCGAGGACGTCGGACTCGGTACCGGGCAGCGTCGGCGCACCCCGGGTCTCCGCCGCGAGGAGGTGGCCGCGCTCGCCGGCATGTCCGCCGACTACTACACGCGACTCGAGCAGCAGCGCGGCCCGCAGCCGTCCGAGCAGATGCTCGCGGCGATCGCCCGCGCGCTCCGCTGCAGCCTCGACGAACGCGATCACCTGTTCCGGCTCGCCGGGCACAACGCCCCCGCACGGGTGCACCGTTCGGACCACGTCGACCCGGCGATCCTGCGGGTGCTCGACCGGCTGGAGGACACCCCGGCGATCGTGGTGAACGACCTCGGGGAGACGCTGGTCGAGAACGAGCTCGGAGCGGCGCTCCTCGGCACCACCACCGGGCTGCCTGGCAACGAGCGGTACCAGCCGTGGCGGTGGTTCATGACGGAGTACGAGCGCGCGAAGTACGCGCCCGAGCAGCACGACCGCCTCGCCCGCGCGCAGGTGGCGAGCCTCCGCGCGGCGATCGGTGCCGCGGGCCCGAACGACACCCGCGCTTCGGCACTCGTCGCGGACCTCGAGACCGGCAGCGCGGAGTTCCGGGAGCTCTGGGCGTTGCACGAGGTCGCGAGCCGGTGGGAGGACCACAAGACGTTCGTGCACCCGGAACTCGGTCGCATCACCGTGGACTGCCAGGTGCTGCAGACGAGCAGCCAGACGCAGGCGCTCCTGCTCTTCACGGCGCCCGCGGGGAGCGAGGACGCGCAGAAGCTCGACCTCCTGCGGGTCGTCGGTCAGCAGGCCTTCACCCGCTGAGACACCGTCGGAGTAAGCGCGCGTCACACAACTTGGCAGCGCGGAGCCCACCGTGCCTAGGGTGGCGACGTGAGCACTCCGCGCGTGTACGTCATCCACGAGAACCCCGAGTGGTTCCCGCCGCTCGCCGCCGCGTTCGAGGCCGAGGGCGTGCCGGTCGAGGAGATCCTCCTCACCGAGGGCCAGATCGACCTCGCCGCCGAACCGGCACCGGGGGTCTACTGGAGCCGCATGTCGGCGTCCAGCCACACCCGCGGGCACGAGCACAGCAAGGAGTACACCCGTGCGGTGCTCGGCTGGCTCGAGCGCGCCGGGCGGCAGGTCGTCGGCGGGAGCCACGTCCTCGAGCTCGAGGTGTCGAAGGTCGCCCAGCACGGACTGCTGCGGAACGCCGGCTTCGACGTGCCCCGGACGACCGCGGTGTTCGGGACGGCGCCGCTCGAGGACGCCGCCCGGACCTTCACCGGCGGCCAGGACGTCCCGTTCATCACGAAGCACAACCAGGGCGGCAAGGGCCTCGGCGTGCGCCGGTTCGACTCCCTCGCGGAGTTCGACGCGTACGTCGACAGCCCCGAGTTCGAGGAACCCGTCGACGGCATCACCCTGCTGCAGGAGTACCTGACGGCGCGGGAGCCGTTCATCACCCGCGTCGAGTTCGTCGGCGGCGAGTTCGTCTACGCCGTCCGCGTCGACACGAGCGCCGGCAGCTTCGAGCTGTGCCCGGCGGACGCGTGCGAGGTCCCGCAGGTCATCGCGGGCGCTGTCTGCGACGTGCCCGGCACCGCCGCGGCGGCCGGCGCACCCGCTGCGTTCAGCGTCCGCACCGACGTCACGGCGGAGCACCCGCTCGTGCAGCAGCTGCGCACCTTCCTCGCCGAGCAGCGGATCCAGATCGCGGGCGTCGAGTTCATGGAGACCACGGACGGCCGCACGGTCGTCTACGACGTCAACACGAACACGAACTACAACCCCGCGGTCGAGGAGACCGCGCCGGCCTCCGGCCCGCGCTCCATCGCGCGGTACCTCGGCGGCCTGCTGGCCGCGGAGTACGCCTCCGCCACGACGGCCTGACCCAGCGACCCACCGGACTGGAGGCGCGGTGCGGGCCCGCCCCGTTCCTCCAGGCCGCCACTCACCACCCAAGGAACACACCCCGTGCGATTCGGATACTGGACCCCGCTCTTCGGCGGCTGGCTGCGCAACGTCGACGACGAGCAGATGCCGGTCACCTTCGACTACGTGAAGCGGCTCGCGCAGCGCGCCGAACGCATCGGCTTCGACCTGACGCTGGTGCCGGAGCTGAACCTCAACGACATCAAGGGCACGGCGGCGCCGAGCCTCGAGGCGTGGGCGCTCGCGGCGGGGATCGCGGCGACCACCGAGCGGCTCGAGATCATGGCGGCCATGCGGCCGGGCTACCACCTGCCGGCGGTGACCGCGAAGCAGGCGGCGACGATCGACGACATCTCCGGCGGACGGTTCACCTTCAACGTCGTGAGTGCCTGGTGGGCCGAGGAGGCGAAGCAGTACGGCGGGATCTTCTCCGAGCACGACGACCGGTACCGGCGCACCGCGGAGTTCGTCGAGGTCATGAAGGGCCTGTGGCGTGAGACCCCGTACTCGTTCCACGGCGAGTACTACGACATCGAGAACGCCCACCTCGAACCGAAGCCGCGCGTCACGCCGCGCATCTACGCCGGCGGCGAGAGCGAGGCGGGCAAGGCGAGCATCACCCACTACGCCGACGCGTACGTCACGCACGGCGGCACCGTCGAGGAACTCCGTTCGAAGGTGACGGAGATGCGGCAGCGTCGGGTCGACGCCGGGCTGCCGCCGTTCGAGGCGTTCGGCATGGCCGCGTACGTCATCGTGCGCGAGACCGAGGAGGAGGCGCAGGCCGAGCTCGCGCGCATCACCGACGTGCAGCACGGGAAGGCGTACGAGTCGTACCAGGACTTCATCTCGAAGTCCCAGCTCGAGCACGTCCCCTCGCTCGAGGACTACTCGGTGTCGAACCGTGGTCTGCGGCCCGGTTTCGTCGGCACGCCGGAGCAGGTCGCCGCGCGGATCCGCGAGTTCGAGGACGCCGGGGTGGACACGCTCCTGCTGCAGTTCTCGCCGCAGCTCGAGGAGATGGACCGGTTCGGCGAGCAGGTCATCCCCCTGGTCCGGTCCTCGGTGGTGCCCGCCTGATGGCGTCCGTCGAGGACGGCTGGGCGTTCGAGACCCGGCAGATCCGCGCCGGCTTCTCGGCCGACCCGGGGTTCGGTGCGAACGTGCCACCGATCGCGCAGAGTGCCGCCTTCGTCTACCCGTCCGGTGAGGGCGCCGCGGCCCGGTTCATGCTGGACGCACCCGGGCACACGTACTCGCGGGTGAACAACCCGTCGGCGGCGGCGCTCGAGCGTCGGATCGCGGACCTGGAGGGCGGCGTGGGCGCGCTCGCCCTCGCGTCCGGGCAGGCGGCGACCACCCTCGCCGTGCTCGGCGTCGCCCGGGCCGGTGACCACGTGGTCTCGAGCGCGTCCCTGTACGGGGCGACCTACACGCTGTTCGCGTCGACCCTGCGGGACCTCGGCATCACGTTCACCTTCGTGCAGGACCCGACCGACCTCGACGAGTGGGCGGCGGCCGTGCAACCGTCGACGAAGGCCTTCTTCGGCGAGTCCATCCCGAACCCCCGCGGCGACGTCCTCGACTTCGCGGGCGTGGCCGGGGTCGCGCACGAGGCCGGGGTGCCGCTCATCGTGGACAACACGATCGCGACGCCGTACCTCGTCCGGCCGATCGAGCACGGCGCGGACATCGTCGTGCACTCGGCGACGAAGTACCTCGCCGGGCACGGCAGCGCCGTCGCCGGGCTCATCGTCGACAGCGGGAACTTCGACTGGGCGGCGTACCCGGAGAAGTACCCCCAGCTCACCTCGGTGGCGGAGTCCGGGTTCGCCGGCACCGACTTCGCCGCGAAGTTCGGGCGCCGGGCGTTCATCCAGCGTACCCGGTCCAAGCTGTCCGCCGACCTCGGGCCCGCGATCGCGCCGTTCACCGCGTTCCTCGTGCTGCAGGGCATCCAGACGCTCTCGTTGCGGATGGAGCGCCACGTCTCGAACGCCGCGGCGGTGGCGTCGTGGCTGGACGCGCACGAGCAGGTGCTCGGCGTGCACTACGCCGGCCTGCCGTCCTCACCGTGGCACGCGCTCGCGCAGCGGTACGTCCCGGCAGGCCCGTCGGCGGTGCTCGCGTTCGACCTCGACGGCGGTGTGCCCGCCGGCCGGCGGTTCGTGGCGGCCCTCGAACTGTTCGACCACGTGTCGAACATCGGCGACGTGCGCTCGCTCGTCGTGCACCCGGCGTCGACGACGCACGTGCAGATGACGTCGTCGGAGCGGGCTGCGGCGGGGGTCGGGGACGGGCTCATCCGGCTGTCGATCGGACTGGAGCACATCGACGACATCCTGGCCGACCTGGCGCGGGGCTTCGCGGCAGCCGCATCGGGATAGGTTGGGTGGCATGACCACGCTGGCCGCACCGACCCGCGTGCGGACGCGCGCCCCCGGGAAGATCAACGTGTACCTGTCGGTGGGCGCGCTGCAGGACGACGGCTACCACGACGTTGCCACGGCCTACCAGGCGGTCTCCCTGTACGAGGACGTCTCGGCGGAGCCGGCGGACGACTTCTCGGTCACCTTCACGGGTCCGATCGACACGAGTGCCGTGCCCGTCGACGAGTCGAACCTCGCGATCCGGGCCGCCCGGCTCGTGGCCGACGCCGCCGGGTACCGCGGTGGCGTCCGGCTCACGATCGACAAGCAGGTCCCGGTGGCCGGTGGCATGGGCGGAGGATCCGCCGACGCCGCCGCGACCCTGCTCGCCGTCGACACGCTCTGGGGCACGGGCCTCGGCCGCGAGGAACTGCTGCGCCTCGCCGCGCAGCTCGGGGCCGACGTCCCGTTCGCGTTCGCCGGTGGGACGGCGGTCGGCACCGGGCGCGGGGACGAACTCAGTCCGGCACTGGCGAAGGGCGAGTTCCACTGGGTGCTGGCACTCCGCGACGACGGGCTCTCGACGCCCGCGGTGTACCGGGCCCTCGACGAACACCGCGAGCGGTACCGGGCGGACATCGCCCCGGCGCCCACCACACCCGTCGTCGAGGCGAACGTGCTGCAGGCCCTCCGCGCCGGTGACCCCGACCTGCTGGCGGACTGCCTGCACAACGACCTGCAGGCACCGGCGATGCGCCTCCAGCCCGCGCTCGCGTCGACGCTGGAGATCGGCGAGAAGGCCGGGGCCCTCGCCGGGCTGGTGTCCGGGAGCGGCCCGACGGTGGCGTTCCTGGTCGCCGACCGGGACAGCGCGCTCGAGGTGCAGGTCGAACTCAGTGCCGCCGGCCTCGTCGCGGTGCGTGCCGCGGGTCCGGTGCACGGCGCGCGCGTCCTGCACTGACGACGCACCGGCCCGCGGGGTCAGCCACGGGGGCCGGCCGTCAGCGGCGGACGTACTCCGTGATGACGACGCGGCCCGTCTTCCAGTGCTCCTTGACGGTGAACCCGTGCTCGGCGAGCACCGACGTGGTCTCCGGCTGGATGTTGCGCGCCTTCACCGTGCCGCCGACGAACCACACCGTGTCGATGTCGCCCAGTCGGCTCGGGATCGTCGTGGCGAGGTCGCCGTTCTGGTTCCACAGCACACCGGTCTCCGCACCGACCTTGCGGGCGCCGAGGTCGGTCATGCCCGCGAACGCCGTCGGGTACGAGACGCGGATGATGTCGGCGGTCGTCCCGGGGTGCCCGTAGACGCTGCCGAACACGACGCCCTCGTCGGCGTCCGCTCGGTTGTTGCGACGCTCGGCAGCGATGATCGACGAGGCCTTCGCCCACGTCGAGTCCTGCTTCGCCCGGGGCTGCTTCACCGCGGCGGCGGTCGGGACGGACAGCACGAGCGCCGCGGCGACGACGGCGGCGAGGAGCGCCTTCGGGCGGACGAGCGTCAGCGCCAGGGCGATGAGGAGCGCCACGAACGGCAGGCTCAACGACGCGTACTTCGGCGAGTACAGGTGCTTGCCCAGCGCCGTGGCCGTGACGAGCGCGGCGGTGGGGAGGACGACGAGGGGGAGGACGACCCGGACGGCCTGCGCTCGGACGATCGACCGGACGGTCGCGGATCCTCGGTGCACCGCGACGAGCGCCACGACGACGCCGAGCACCATGAGCGTCCACGCCACCGCCGCGTACAGGCCGACCCCACCGAACCAGGCGGTCGCGAACACCTGCGAGACCGTCCGCCGTCCGATGCCCGAGATCCACGCGACCTGCTTGGACTGCGACGCGACCTCGACGGCGATCGGCGAGACGACCACGGCTGCGATGCCGGACGCGACCGCCCACCGCACGATCGTGCCCCGGGTGACCAGGGCGGGGCCCGGTGCCGGTGCCGTCCGCGAGGCGGTCGCGCGTCGGACCTCGGCGCGTCGGGCGAGGGCCGTCCAGACGAGCGCGACGCCGTGGGACACCACCGCGAGCGACAGGTACACGTTGAACGTCACCGCGACGAACGCCAGCGCGCCGTACGCGATCCACCAGCGCAGGCTCCGCCCGGTCCGGGTGCGACGGACCGCGGTCAGACCGACGAGGGTCAGGCAGACGGCGAGTGTGGTGATCGTCGCGTACGGGCGGCCTTCCGTGCCGGCCCACTGCACGCGGGGGAGGGCGAGGAAGACGAGGCCCGCGGTGACACCGAGCCGCAGCCCGCCGAGGCGGCGTCCGAGCGCGACGACGAGTCCGGCAGCGACGCCCACGGCGAGGGCGCTCGGGAAGCGGAGGGTGAAGGGCGTGTAGCCGACGAGCCAGAACCACACGTGCATGAGGGCGTAGTACAGCCCGTGCACGGCGTCGACGTTGTGGAGTTCCGCCCAGAGCTGGGCCCACGAACGCTGGGCGCTCGTGACGGTCGCGGCCTCGTCGTACCAGAGCGACGGCACCCAGGCGAAGGCCGCGCTGACGAGCACGCCGAACGCCCCGATCGTCAGCTCCGGCGTGCGGACGACGGCGAGCCCCACGCTCGACGCGATCCCGCGGAACCGGGTCCGGGCCGACGCGGTCCCCGTCGTGCGGGGGACGCTGATGGTACCGGTCCGGGGTGCAGTCACGATGGCGACGGTACCGGGGGCGGCTGGGCGGGTGCCCGACGCGTCGGTCACCGAGACTGAGAGTTCCCCACACCGGTATGGTGCGAACACCATGACGAACCTCCGCATCCGCGACGCCGCGCGGTACCTCGGCGTGAGCGACGACACCGTCCGACGGATGGTGGACAGCGGCACGTTCACGCGATCCACCGACCCCGCCGGACGCACGGTCGTCGACGGTCGTGAACTCGCTGCGCACATCCGCGGACGGGGTGCTCAGCTCGAGGACCCCTCGCACACGAGGAGCTCGGCGCGGAACCGGTTCGTGGGCATCGTCACCGACCTCGTCGTGGACGGGGTCATGGCGCAGGTGGAGCTGCAGAGCGGCCCGCACCGGATCGTCTCCCTGATGAGCGCCGAAGCCGTCCGCGACCTCGGGCTCGAGGTCGGTGCCGTGGCCGTCGCGTCCGTGAAGGCCACGATGGTCGCGGTCGAGGTCCCCGTCGAGACGACCGAGTCGTGAGTGCCGATCGCAGGCGACTGCTGTCCCGGACCGCGGCGCTCGAAGGCGTGGGGGAGCGGGCGGTCACGGCCCTGGGTGATGCGAGCGTCCTCGTCGTCGGTGCGGGCGGTCTCGGAGCACCCGTGCTCACCTACCTCGCCGGCTCCGGGCTGCGGCGCATCACGATCGTGGACCGCGACGTCGTGGACACGTCGAACCTCGCGCGGCAGACGCTCTTCGCGGCGGCGGACGTCGGGCGTCCGAAGTCGGTCTGCGCCGCCGAACGGGTGCGGGGCGTGGACCCCGAGCTCGAGGTGGTGGCGCTCCAGGAACCCTTCCGCGCCGAGCACGTCGCGGGCCACGACGTCGTGGTGGACGCCGCCGACAGCGTCGAGGTCACCCGAGCGATCTCGGACGCGTGCTCCCGGGCGGGCGTGCCGTTCGTGTGGGGCACCGTCCTCGGGTTCGACGGACAGGTCTCCGTCTTCCGGGACGCCGGACCGGAGCCGGTCGACTTCCACGACCTGCACCCGGACGCGCTGCCGGACGAGGGGTCGTGTGCCCTCGACGGCGTGCTCCCCGCGCTGTGCGGCGCCGTCGGCTCGGTCATGGCCGCGCAGGTGACCGCTCTCGTCGCCGGCATCGGCGAGCCGTTGCTCGGCCGCGTCCTGACGGTCGACGCCCGGCGGTGGCGGTGGACCGAGAGCCCGCTGCGCCGTGGCCCGGCGTCCCGTCGCCCGGCACCCCTGGTCGACGACGCGCCCCCGAGGATCGCGCCCACGGCGCTCGCCGAACGGCTCCGGGCGGCGACCGAAGCCCCGGGGACGGACGAGGACCTCGTCCTCGTCGACGTCCGCACCCCCGAGGAACGCGCCACCGGCGTCATCCCCGGGAGCGTCCTCCCCGACGCCCTGGACAGCGACGACCCCCGGCCGGTGGTCGTCGTCTGCGCCAGTGGCGTCCGCGCGACGGCCTGGGCGCGGACGGCCCGCGCCTCGGGCCGCGAGGCGACCGTGCTCGACGGGGGCATCGAAGCGTGGCGACGCGAAGGTCACCACATCACCGCAGATGCGGATACGATCGCCGGATGACGACGCACCCGCGGAAGCCGATCCTCCTCATCGCCGCCGTTGCGGTGGCCGCGCTCGCTCTCGCCGGGTGTTCTGCGGCCGACACCGGCACCGGCAGCGCCACGCCGACCGCGAGCAGTTCCACCGCCGGGCCCTCGGGCGGGATCACCGTCTTCGCCGCCGCCTCGCTGCAGAAGACCTTCACGACGCTGGGGCGGCAGTACGAGGACGCCCACCCCGGGACGACGATCACCTTCTCGTTCGCGGGCTCGAGCGACCTCGTCACGCAGATCCAGAACGGTGCACCCGCCGACGTCTTCGCGTCCGCCGACGAGGCGAACATGGCCAAGCTCGCGAAGACCGACCTCGCCGCCGGTTCGCCGCAGGACTTCGCCACCAACGTCCTCGAGATCGCCGTCGCCCCCGGCAACCCGAAGGGCATCAGGGACCTGTCGGACCTGACCAGGTCCGGCGTGCAACTCGTCACCTGCGCGACCCCGGTGCCGTGCGGCGCGGCGACCGCGAAGGTGGAGCAGGCCACGGGCGTCGAGTTCAAGCCGGTCAGCGAGGAGCAGTCCGTCACCGACGTCCTCGGCAAGGTCGAGTCGGGTCAGGCGGACGCCGGGCTCGTGTACGTGACCGACGTGCAGGGTGCCGGCGGCAAGGTCGACGGCGTGCCGTTCGACGCGTCGAGCAAGGCCGTGAACACCTACCCGATCAGCGTGCTGCGGGACGCGTCGAACCCGCGCCTCGCGGCGGCCTTCACCGCCTACGTCCGCTCGGACGCCGGGCGGAAGGTGCTCGCCGACGCCGGGTTCGGAGCGCCCTGACCGATGCCCGTCCGCGCCGACCGACCGGCCACGAGCGCCAGGACCCCGGTGCCGTGGTGGCTGCCGGTCCCGGCCGTCGTCGGGGGCCTCTTCGTCGTGGTGCCCGTCGCCGCGATGGTCGGACGCGTCGACTGGGGGTCGTTCGTCGCGCTCGTGACCTCGCCCGCGTCGCTCACGGCGCTCGGTCTCAGCCTCGGCACCGCGGCGGCCGCTACGGGCATCGCCCTCGTGCTCGGCTACCCGCTCGCCGTCCTGTTCGCACGGTCGAGGTCGCGGTGGGTCGGCGTCGCCCGGGCACTCGTCCTCCTGCCGCTCGTCCTGCCCCCGGTCGTCGGCGGGCTGGCGCTCCTCGCGGCGTTCGGCCGCCTCGGTGTCGTCGGGGCGTTCCTCGACGACCACGGCCTCCGCATCGCGTTCACCACGACGGCGGTCGTCATCGCGCAGACGTTCGTCGCCATGCCGTTCCTGGTGTCCTCCGTCGAGGGAGCGCTGCGCGTCGGCGGTGAC
Organism: Curtobacterium sp. 22159; assembly: GCF_052045775.1. Classification (NCBI taxonomy): domain Bacteria; kingdom Bacillati; phylum Actinomycetota; class Actinomycetes; order Micrococcales; family Microbacteriaceae; genus Curtobacterium; species Curtobacterium sp. 22159. The sequence continues at coordinate 170,687 of NZ_JBQEPN010000003.1, read as the reverse complement.
CGCTTCGAACGGGTGGCGGCGACGCTCGGCGCCGGTCCGACCCGGACGTTCCTGACCGTCACCACACCGCGTGTGCTGCCCGGCATCCTGTCCGGGCTCGTGCTCTGCTTCGCCCGCGCGCTCGGGGAGTTCGGCGCCACGCTGACCTTCGCCGGCAGCCTGCAGGGGGTCACGAGGACGCTGCCGCTGGAGATCTACCTGCAGCGCGAGATCGACCCCGACACCGCGGTCGCGCTCGCCCTGGTGCTCGTCGTCGTCGCCCTCGTCGTGATCGGCGCCTCGACGCTCCGGCACCGGACGGTCCTCGCGTGAGCGGGGGGCTGCGCGCGCAGGTCGTCGTGCCCGAGCGTGACGTCGACGTCCGCCTCGACGTCGGTCCGGACGAGTGCGTGGCGCTGGTCGGGCCGAACGGCGCCGGCAAGTCGACGATCGTGGAGGCCCTCGCCGGGTTGTTGCGCACGCGCCGCGGCGAGGTCCTCCTCGGCGACCGAGTGCTCACGCGGTTGTCCGCCCACCGCCGAGGAGTCGGCCTGGTCGCGCAGCGCCCCGACCTGTTCCCGCACCTCTCCGTCGCGCGCAACGTCGCCTTCGGACCCCGCGCCGCCGGGACAGCCGTCCAGGAGGCGCGACACCGGTCCGCCACCGCCCTCGCCGCCGTCGGTGCCTCCGAGCTCGCCGAGCGCGCCCCGGGGACGCTTTCCGGTGGACAGGCGCAGCGCGTCGCGATCGCACGTGCCCTCGCCACGGAGCCCGCGCTCCTGCTCCTCGACGAGCCCACCTCCGCGCTCGACGTGGACGCGCGGACGGAGGTCCGGGCGGCGCTCGGGACCGCGCGGACCGGCCGACCGACCCTCCTCGTCACGCACGATCCGCTCGAGGCCGTGACCCTGTCGGACCGCATCGTCGTGCTCGATTCCGGCCGCGTCGTCGAGCAGGGCCCCACCGCCGCCGTGCTCGGACGCCCGACCAGCGCCTTCGGTGCCGCGTTCTCCGGATTGACGCTGGTACGGGGGACCGCCACGCGCGGTGGGATCGCGCTCGAGGACGGCGGCGAGCTGGCGTCGGGGACCGGCACCGCGCCTCCCGGTACCGCCGCCCTCGCCGCCTACCACCCGACCGCGGCCGTCGTCTCGCGCAACGGAGCCGGGCCGGAGCGGGTCGTGACCGCGCTCGAACCGCGGGACGGCCTCGTGCGGGTGCGGACCGTCGACCTCGTCGCGGACGTCACCGTGTCCACGGCGGCGGCGCTCCGGATCCAGCCGGGGGAGCGCGTGCGGATCGCCGTGCCTGCCGCGGAGCTCACGGTCTACCAGCCGGCGGCCACGTCGTGAGCCGACGCCGCCGACCTGGCCGTGACGCTGGTCAGCCTCCGGCGAAGGGCGGCATCACGTCGACGAACCCGACCCCGGCGATCACCGTCGACCGGTCGCGCGTCGTGACCCCGTCGACGAGGTAGGAGCAGCGTTCCTGCAGCGCCGTCCACCGCTCGGGGTCGGCGGCGACGACCGACCGGAGCGCGTCGTCCAGCGTGGTCGCGTCGATCGTGACCTCGTCCGTGCCGACCGCTGCCCGGGCCGCCGCGAAGAACCGCATCGTCGTCATGGTCATCCGCCGATCGCGCTCATGCCCCGGGTGGGGTGCACCAGGTCGTCGCTGTCGTCGCCGTGGTCCCGCGGCTTCGCCCACATGGCGCGACGCCAGAGTCCGGCGACCTCGTCGTCGCTCGCGCCGCTCCGCATCGGACCGAGCACGTCCGTCTCGTCGTCGGAGAAGAGGCAGCTCCGCACGTGGCCGTCCGCGGTGAGCCGGGTCCGGGTGCAGTCCGCGCAGAACGACTCGGTGATGCTCGCGATGATGCCGACCGTGCCGAGCACCGTGCGGTCGCCGTCCGGCCCAGGGCCGAGCACCCGGAAGCGTTCGGCCGGCGCGCCGTCCCGCGGGGCGTCGTCGGGGACGAGCTCGAACGACGGAGCGAGCAGCGCGCGGGTCTCGGCGGCCGTGACCATCGAGGAGCGGTCCCAGGCGTGGTCGGGGTCGAGCGGCATCTGCTCGATGAACCGGAGCTCGTAGCCGCGGTCGAGGCACCACCGCATCAGGTCGGGTGCGAGCATGTCGTTGACCCCGCGCAGCAGCACGGCGTTCACCTTGATGTCGAGCCCGGCGTCCGCTGCCGCCTCGAGCCCGGCGATCACCCGGTCGAGGAACGGGCGTCGGGTCACGGTCGCGAACACCTCGGGGTCGACGGTGTCGAGGGACACGTTCACCCGCCGGAGTCCGGCGTCTCGCAGTGCCCGGGCGCGGTGGGCGAGACCGATCGCGTTCGTGGTGAGTGACAGCTCGGGGGCGTCCGGCAGTGCGGCGCACCGGGCGATCACGTCGACGAGGTCGTGCCGCAGCATCGGCTCCCCGCCCGTGAACCGGACCTTGCGCACGCCGAAGCGTGAGGCGCCGAGGTGCACCAGCCGCTCGATCTCGGCGGCGGTCATGAGCGCGTCGTCGGGGGCGAACGGCAACCCGGCGGCCGGCATGCAGTAGGTGCAGCGGAGGTTGCAGCGCTCGGTCAGGGACACCCGGAGGTCGACGGCACGGCGCCCGAACCGGTCGACGAGGCCGTCCTCGACGGGGCCGCCCTCGACGCCGCCATCGACGTGGCCGGCGGGGCGGTCGGCGGCGCCGGAGGTGCCGAGCAGGATCGCGGGTGCCATGGGCGTCAGCGTACGTCGTCCGCGCCGCCAGCACCCGCGAGCGTCGCGGCTGCGCGTCGTCGACGGCCCGTCCGGAAGGCCAGCCGGTTGCCCCAGCGCTCCCAGTCCGACCGGCGGGTCCGGACGAGCGTCACGGCGACGATGACGAGCACCGCAGCCACGAGCCACCACCGGTAGGCGTCCGTCGAGGGCCACACTCCGCGCAGGGCGATGGCGAGCCCGATCGACAGCCACTCCCACCGACCGGAGAGGACCACGAACGGGATGAGGAGCAGCGCGTACCAGGGGTAGCGCGGGCTGACGGCGAGGAACGTCACGCCGATCAACAGGACCTCGCCGGACCAGAGCCGCGACGGGTCCGACAGCCGCCACGCCACGAACGCCGCGAGCAGCACGAGCACCCCGACCACGAGCGTCGCGGCGTCGCCCTGGAACACGAGCGAGACGAGGGCGAACCGGGAGCCGTTCTCGTAGCCCTCCTCCGACAGGTACCCGGGGAGGTACCCGAGGACGTCCAGGCCCGTCGTGAGCACGTACGGCACGTAGAGCAGCCCGAACACGGCGATCCCGACCGGGATCGCCCACCAGTGCCGCCACCGCCCGAGCAGCGGCGGGTAGACCAACGCCGGGATGAGCTTCGTCGCGGTCGCAGCGCCGAGCGCGATGCCGCCCCAGATCGGTCGTCCGAAGGCAACGAGCACGGCGCCGGCGGTGGCGAGGGCCGCGCCGAGGGCGTCCACGTGCGAGTTCGTGACGGCCTCGGACGCCACGAGCGGTGACCACGCCCAGAGCGCCGCCCACCAGGTCGGTCGCCCGAGTCGACGCAGCACCACGACGAGCCCGACGGTGACGCCGAGCGACACGAGGAGCCCCGCCACCTGGAACGGCATGTACTGCGCGGTGGCGGGCACGAACGCCCGGACGAGGGCGAACCAGAGCTGCGCCATCGGCGGGTAGATCGTCGTCACGTCGGGGCGGTTGATCGCGGTGCAGTGCCCGCCCGCGCCGTCGCCGAGGCCGCGGTACCGGGGTTCGAGGGGTCGGCAGGTGCCGTCGACCTTGTCCGGGAAGAGCCAGTCGGGACGCAGGGCGGACAGCGCGTGCGACTGCGGCGTGTGCGCGTAGGGGGAGATGCCGGCGTGCTGCACGATGCCGTCCCAGGCATACCGAGCAGAGTCGGTGCTGGTGTTCGGCGGACCGAGGATCGCCGCGACACCGACGACGACCGCGCCGCCCACCACGAGGCCCGTCATCCACCGGACGGGGACGAACCGGAGCGCGAGCACGGCTCCGGCGAAGACCGCCCAAGCGATCAGTGTCCACGCAACGAATGGGGAACGATGACCGGATCGGAGGAACCCCAGATGCGTGACGCCGACGGCGATGACGCCCGCGAGGGCCAGCACGCCGACGACGGCCAGCACGGTCGGCAGGAGTCGGCCGGGGCGAAGTCGTTCTCTCATGGTGCGACGAGGCTATCCGTGGTGCGGGGCCTGCTGCTGGATGCACGAACCGCGATGGCATCGCCCAACCGGAACGCCCGCTCGGCCGTGGTGTTCGGGCGGCTGCTCGGTGCCGCGTTCCTCGTCTGCTTCGCCACCGGTGTGTACAGCCACCTGCTCCAGCAGCCCCTGCCGGGCATGCGGTTCCCGACGCGTCCGGCGCAGCTCTACCAGGTCACGCAGGGAGTGCACATCACGGCGGGGATCGCGATCATCCCGCTGCTGCTCGCCAAGCTCAACGCCGTGATGCCGGCCCTGGTGCAGGTGCCGCCCGTGCGTGGCGTGCTGCACCTGCTCGAGCGGCTCTCGATCGCGGTGCTCGTCGCGTCCGCCCTCGTGCAGGTCGCCACCGGGCTGGTCAACACGTACCAGTGGTACCCGTGGCCGTTCCCGTTCCGGCAGGTGCACGACGCGCTCGCGTACGTGATCATCGGGTCGCTCGTCGTGCACGTCGGCGTCAAGCTGCGCGTGATCGCGCGCTACTGGCGGAAGCGGGACTCCTACGACGAGCACGGCCGGTTCGTCGCGGACCCGGACGTCGGTAGCGAGCTGCTGCCGCCGGCCCAGGAGGCGCGGTTCGCCGCCGCCACCGACCCGGCGGTCGTGCGGACGGCGGGCGAGTACCCCCGCGGACTCACCGGTCGCCTGCTCCGCTGGGTGGACGGGGCCCCCGCCGACGTGCCCGCGGGGCACGAGCGATCGAGCGCGAACCATCCGGGATCCACGGACCCGAGCCCGGACGGACCGCAGGGCGGCGTGCCGGAGCCCGACCGCGCCTCCCGTGCGACGCCGGAGGCGACCCAGGGACGGCGCGAGCGGGTCGCGCGTCGCGGCTTCATCGCCGGGGTGACCGCGGCGACGGTCGGGGTGGTCGCGCTCACGGCCGGGCAGTCCAGCACGCTCGCCGAGCCCTTCAACGTGTTCGGGGCGCGGCAGCGGCACCGGGGCCCGGACGACCTCCCGGTGAACCGGACGGCACGGGCGGCCGGGGTGCTCGCCACCGCGACCGCCGCCGACTGGACCCTCACCGTCGCCGGACCGGACGTGTCCCGCACCTTCTCACGTGCGGAACTCGTGGCGCTCGGCACCGCCGAGGCCGAGCTGCCCATCGCCTGCGTCGAGGGCTGGAGCCAGATGGCGACGTGGAAGGGCGTGCGGATGCGTGATCTGCTGCGCGCCGTGCAGGCCGCGCCGGGGTCGCACGTGCGGGTGACGAGCCTCGAGCGACACGGCGGCTACCGCGTGATGGACATGGGGCCCGAGTACGCGGAGGACCCGACGACCCTGGTCGCGCTCGAGCTCAACGGCCGCACGCTCGACCTCGACCACGGCTTCCCCGCGCGCATCATCGCGCCGGGTCGTCCGGGCGTGCTGCAGACGAAGTGGATCGAGCGGATCGAGGTGATCGCATGAGGATCGCGCGCGCGGTGCTCGTCGTGGTGGGTGTGCTCGTCATCGCGTTCGGCGCGTACGTGCTCGTGACGACCGTGCGGCCGAACCGGATCGGCGGCCTCGCCACGTGGCTGCTCGGGGCGGTGGTCCTGCACGACGCGGTCCTGTCGCCGTTCGTCGTCGCGGTGGGGCTGCTGCTGCGCCGTGCGGGTCGTGCGCTGCGGGCGTGGACGCTCGTCGTGGTGCAGGCCGTCGTCGTGCTCGGGAGCGTGCTGGCGCTCGTCGTGCTGCCGGAGATCGCGGCGAAGGCGCACGGCCAGAAGAACCCGACCGTGCTGCCGTTCGACTACACCACGCGGCTCCTCGTCGTCGAGGGCGTCCTGGTGCTCGTGGTCGTGGGGGTGCTCGTCGTCGGGGCCGTGCGCGGTCGGCGGCGTCAGCGTCCGAAGACTGGTTGAACCGACAACCTTTCGGTAGGATGCCTGCATGACCGACGAGACCCCGTGGCTCACCCGCGACCAGCTGCGCGCGTGGATGAAGCTCGTCGCCGTCATGGAGCTCCTGCCCGCCGCGCTCGACCAGCAGCTCCAGCGTGACGCGGACCTGACGCACTTCGACTACATGGTGATCGCGATGCTCTCCGAGACGGAGTCCCGCACGCTCCGGATGTCGGCGCTGGCATCCGCCACGAACGCCTCGCTCCCACGGTTGTCCCACGTGGTCTCGCGGCTCGAGAAGCGCGGACTCGTCGCACGCTGCCCGTCGACGGACGACCGCCGCGCGACCGACGTCCGGCTCACGGACGCCGGGTACACCACGATCGTCGAGGCGGCGCCCGACCACGTGCGCACCGCGCGGCGCATGGTGATCGACGCCCTGACCGACGAGCAGGTCGTGCAGCTCGACGGGATCGCCGCGGCACTGCTCACCCGGCTCGACCCGGAACGGCGGTTCGCCGCACTGACCTACCCGCGGGACGACGACGACACGGCGATCTGCGAGGCACGTCTCACCGGGACCGCGGCCGACTGACCGGGCTGCCCGGTGACCCCTGGCGTCCGCGGGCGTTGCAATAGGCTCGCCGCATGACCGAGAGCGCTGCGCCGTCCGACACGTACTCCTACCTCGGACCAGCTGGCACCTTCACCGAGGCGGCGCTCAAGCTCGTCGACGCAGCGGCCGGCAAGCCGTGGCGCAGCGTCAACAACGTCGGCGAAGCACTCGACGACGTGGTCAGCGGCCGGTCGGTCGGTGCCGTGATCGCGATCGAGAACAGCGTCGACGGCGGGGTCAGCGCCACGCAGGACGCCCTCGCGCGGATCCCCGGCGTGCGCATCGTGGGGGAGTACCTCGTCCCCGTCGACTTCGTGCTGGTCGCTCGTCCCGGGACCGCCCTCGCCGACGTCCGGACCGTGAACGCCCACCCCGTGGCGTACGCCCAGACCCACCACTGGCTCGAGGCGAACGTGCGCGGGCACGGCCACATCCCGGCGTCGTCGAACGTCGCCGCCGCCGCTGCCCTCCTCGACGACCACCCCACCGCCGACGCCGCCGTCGCGCCGCCCGGGATCACCGACCACTACCCGCTCGAGGTCCTCGCCGACTCGATCGGGGACAACGCGTCCGCTGTCACGCGTTTCGTGCTGGTCTCGCGCACGCTGTCGATCCCGGAGCGCACCGGTGCCGACAAGACGAGCGTGATCGTCGAGCTGCCGAGCGAGCACCCCGGCGCGCTCGTCGACATGCTCGAGCAGTTCGCCACCCGGGGCATCAACATGGGGCTGCTGACCTCACGGCCGATCGGTGACGAACTCGGCCGGTACCGCTTCGTCATCGACCTGGACGGGCACGTCCGCGACGAGCGCGTGGCGGACGCGTTGCTCGGGCTCCGCCGCTTCAGCCCGCGTGTGACGTTCCTCGGGTCCTACCCCCGTGCCGACGGCGTCCGACCCGAGGTGCCGGCGCGCTACTCGGACGAGGCGTTCGTCGAGGCGCGGGAGTGGCTCCGCGCGATCGTCGCTGGCGAACGCGAGCCCGACGCCGACTGAGGCGCGGGCGCGGGGCGCGGGGTCGGTCCGTCGGTCGGTCGGTCGGTCGGTCGACGGATTCGAACCACGCATCCGACATCGAACCACCGGTCGAGCGTGGTTCGACGTCGGATCGGTGGTTCGACACCGCGCCGGGACCCGCCGCGCCGCTCACGGGACCGAGCGTGCTCCGTGCCGGTCGTCCGCCGGGCTCGGCACCCGCACCGACAGCGACATCGGGTCGATCTGCGCCCGGAACGCGACCACCTCGCCCACGGGGTCGCCGTCGATCTCGAACTCGTCGGGCTTCTCCAGCCGCGCCGTGAACTCCTTGCCCCGCAGGTACCGCAGCGGCCGTTCCTCGCGGGACGCCGAGACGATCTTCTTGCCCACCACGGTCTTCGCCAGCGAGGACCGGCGGAACGCGCGCAGGATCCCGTTCTCCCAGAACACCCGCGCGCCGATCCGCACCCAGCCGAGGAATGTGCGCGGACGCATCACGGCGATGTCGAAGTAGCCGTCGTCGATCTCGGCGTCGGGCAGCAGGATCGCGCCGGCCTGCAGCTCGCCGCAGTTCCCCACGATGAGCGAGTGCGCCCGCAGCGCGCGGTTGCCGTCGTCGTCGAGCTGGTAGCGGAACTCGAACGCGTCGGCGTCGCGCACCGAGCGGAAGAGCGAGTCGACGTACGCGAGCCACCCCACACGCTTCTTCAGCTCCGGACGGGTGTTCACGAGCATCCGCGCATCGAGCCCGAGGCCCGCCATCACGAGGAACCCGAAGCGCTCCCGTTCGCCGCTCGGACGCTCGACCTTGAGGGTGCCGAAGTCGATGTCGCGGTCCTGGCCGTGGAAGATCGTGCGCGCGCTGGCGCCCAGGTCGTCGAGCGGCAGTTTCATGTTCCGTGCCAGCAGGTTGCCCGTTCCGCTCGGCAGCAGGGCGAGCGAGGCTTCGGACCCGTGCACGACCTCCGCGACCGCACGGACCGTGCCGTCCCCGCCGGCAGCGGCGACGACGTCGGCTCCGGCGTCGAGCGCGGCGCGGGCCATGCCGCCGCCCGGGTCCTCCTCGGTCGTCTCGAACCAGAGGGTCTCCGCCCAGCCGGCCTCCTGCTGGTGCTTGGCCACGGTGCGCTTCAGGGTCGGCAGGTGGACCTTGACCGGGTTGTAGACCACCGCGGCCGTCCGCTGCTCGGTCTGGAGGGCGTCCTGTTCCGCGGGCGCGGTCTCCGATGGGGTCGACATGCACCAACGGTACCGAGCGGATGCTGCGAGGGATCGCCCGCGTGCCCACCGACGGTCTGGAGGCGCGGGTCGGGCCCGCACCGCGCCTCCAGTCCGCACCGTGGCCCCTTTAGGATGGTGCGGTGATCGATCCCCAGCTGCTGCGTGACAACCCGGACGTCATCAAGGCCTCGCAAGAGGCGCGCGGCGCCTCCGTCGCCGTCGTCGACGAGGCCGTCGCCGCGGACGCGGCCAGGCGGAGCGCGATCACGTCGTTCGAGTCCCTCCGGGCCGAGCAGAACGCGTTCGGCAAGACCGTCGCCAAGGCGCCGAAGGACGAGAAGGCCGCGCTCGTGCAGCAGGCGCAGGCCCTCGCCGCGAAGGTGAAGGCAGCGCAGGCCGAGGTCAGCGCCGCCGAGGACCGCTTCGACACCGTCGTCCGCGCGATCCCGAACGTGGTGCTCCCCGACGTGCCGAAGGGCGGCGAAGACGACTTCGTGACGCTCCGCACGGTCGGCACCAAGCCGGAGTTCGACTTCGAGCCGAAGGACCACGCCGACCTCGGCGAGCACCTCGGCATCATCGACATCCCGCGCGGTGTGAAGGTCTCCGGGTCGCGCTTCTACTTCCTGCGCGGCCTCGGAGCCCGCCTCGAGATCGCGCTCATGTCACTCGGCCTCGACCGCGCCGTCGCCGCCGGGTTCGAGCCGCTCATCACGCCGACGCTCGTGCGCCCCGAGACGATGGCCGGCACCGGCTTCCTCGGCGAGCACGCGGCCGAGGTGTACCGACTCGAGGCCGACGACCTGTACCTGACCGGCACGAGCGAGGTCGCCCTCGCCGGGTTCCACGCCGACGAGATCCTCGGCGTCGAGGACGCACCCCTCCGGTACGCCGGCTGGTCGACCTGCTACCGGCGCGAAGCCGGCTCGGCTGGCAAGGACAACCGCGGCATCCTGCGCGTGCACCAGTTCAACAAGCTCGAGATGTTCGCGTACGTGCACCCGGACCAGGCCGAGGCCGAGCACGAGCGGCTCGTCGGTCACCAGGAGCAGATGCTGCAGGACCTCGGACTGCACTACCGCGTGATCGACGTCGCCGGCGGGGACCTCGGTACGAGCGCGGCCCGGAAGTTCGACATCGAGGCGTGGGTGCCGACGCAGGGCACGTTCCGCGAGCTCACCTCGACCTCGAACTGCACGACGTTCCAGGCTCGACGCCTCGACATCCGGTACCGCACCGAGAGCGGCAAGACGGCTCCGGTCGCGACCCTCAACGGGACCCTCGCGACCACGCGTTGGATCGTCGCGATCCTCGAGACGCACCAGCAGGCCGACGGGTCGGTCGTCGTGCCGGAGGTCCTGCGCCCGTACCTCGGTGGCGTCGAGGTGATCGAGCCCCGATGAGCACCCAGGGGCGGTTCGTCGACGGTGCCGCCGGGACCGGCGCGGCACCCGCGCGCACGAAGCGCTGGCTGGTGGCGCTCGACATCGACGGCACGACCATGCGCGAGGACGGGGTCATCACCGACGCCGTGATCGCGGCCGTGCGCGACGCCGAAGCCGCCGGACACGAGGTCATGCTCTCCACCGGTCGCAGCGAGGGCATGACCGTGCCGCTGCTGTCGACCCTCGGGATCGAGCCGAAGTACCTCGTCTGCGCGAACGGCGCCCTGACCCTCGCCCGTCGGCCCGACGGCTCCTACGAGCGGGTGCACGTCGAGCGGTTCGACCCCTCCGAGGTGTTGCAGACCATCCACGGTGCCCTCACCAACGCCGCCTTCGGCGTGGAGGACGAGACCGGACACTTCCTGCTCTCGGACAACTTCCCGGCCGACACCATGACGAACGCCGGCGAGCAGGTGCCGTTCGAGCAGCTGCTCGGCGTCGAGGCCACCCGCGTCGTGGTCATCTCGCCGGAGCACGGGCTCGAGGAGTTCCTGCAGATCGTCGAGGACATGGGGCTGCACAAGGTCTCGTACACGGTCGGGTGGACCGCGTGGCTCGACATCGCTCCCGAGGGCGTGACGAAGGCCACCGCCATGGAACGGGTCCGGGAATGGCTCGACATCCCGCGTTCCCGGGTCTTCGCCGCCGGTGACGGTCGGAACGACATCGACATGCTGCGGTGGGCGTCGACCTCGGGTCGCGGCGTCGTGATGGGGCAGGCACCCGAGGACGTCATCGACGCGGGGAACGAGCTCACCGGTGGCGTCGACGACGACGGGCTGGCAGCGGCGCTCGACTCCTTGCCGCGCTGACGCGCTGGGCGCTGGGCGCTGGGCGCTGTCGCCGGTCGTTCCGGGAGGACCGCTAGACTGCCCACGATCCGTCACGCCGCGCGCGTGGCCGGGTCAGGAGGGTTGTCCGAGCGGCCGATGGAGCCTGTCTTGAAAACAGGTGGGCAGAGATGTCTCGTGGGTTCGAATCCCACACCCTCCGCCACCTGCTGACAGGGTCAGGCAACCCGGCGGTCGTCCATCGCGTCGCGGTCCCATGCGATGCCGATGCCGGGCTCGTCGGGCGCGACGGCCTGCCCGCCCTCGATGGTCATCTCGCGGCTCGTGATCGCTCGGAGCTGGGGGATGTGCTCGACCGTTCGGCCGTTCGGTACGGCTGCGACGAGGCTGACGTGCAGTTCCATGAGGAAGTGCGGCGCGACGGCGACGTTGCAGGCCTCTGCGAGGTGCGCGACCTTCAGCCACGGAGTGATCCCGCCCACGCGAGCGACGTCGGGCTGCACGATCGTCGCGGCGCCACGGCGGAGGTACTCGGCGAACTGGCGGATCGAGGAGAGCGACTCGCCCACTGCCACGGGGATCGTGGTGGCGGCGACGAGACGTTCGTGCCCGGCGAGGTCGTCGGCCGGGAGCGGTTCCTCGAACCATCCGAGGTCGAGCTCGTCGAAGGCCCGTGCTCGCTGCACGGCCTCGGCGCCCGTGAAGGCCTGGTTGGCGTCGACCATGACGCTGAAGGACGGTCCGACGGCTTCGCGGACCGCGCGGAGCCGAGCTGTGTCGTCCGCGACGGTGGGTCGGCCGACCTTGATCTTCGTGCCCGACCAGCCCTTCGCCCGGGCGTCCACGGCGCCGGCGACGAGATCGTCGGCGTCGAGGTGCAGCCAGCCGTGCTCCGTGTCGTAGAGCGGGACGCGCTGCCGGTAGCCGCCGGCCAGACGCCACAGGGGCTCGCCGACCCTGCGGCAGCGGAGGTCCCAGAGGGCGGTGTCGACGGCGGCGAGTGCGAGGCTCGTGATCACGCCGACCGTCGTCGCGTGGGTCGCGGCGTGGAGGGTGTGCCAGAGCTGTTCCACGCAGCGGGCGTCTCTCCCGGGGAGCAGGGGGAGGAGCGACCTGCGGAGGAGTTCGAGTACGGAGTTGCCGCCGGTGCCGATCGTGTACGAGTAGCCCGTCCCCGTGCCTCCGTCGTCCGTGGTGAGGTCGACGACGATCGTCTCCTGCTTGACGAACTGCTGGACTGCGTCGGTGCGGAGGGTCTCGACGGCGACGTCGACGAGCTGTGCCGTGGCGGTGGTGATGACGGGCATGGGAGCGTCCGGTTCAGTTGGTGACGAGCGAGCGGATCGCGGTCGCTGCTGCGCCGCGTGCCCAGTCCTCGAAGGTGTGGGGTCGTACGGCGATCCGGCATCGGTCGGCCGACGCGAACACGTGCTCGCCGTACGACCCCAGGAGGGGTTCCTCGAACAGGTCGAAGGCGGACACCGCCTCACCGCCGATGATGACGAGCTCCGGACCGACCATGTTGACGACGCTGGCGATGGCCGTCCCGATGACGGCCCCGGCTTCCCGGAAGGATTCGCGGCTCGCCGGATCGCCGGCGCGCGCCAGTGCGACGGCCTCGTCGAGCTCGACGGTGCGCCCGTGCGCGGCGGAGACGGCGGCGAGGATCGCCCCGGTGGAGGCCACCGCCTCGACGCAGCCACGGCGACCGCACGGGCAGACGTGGTCCCGCGAGGTGAGGGGGAGGTGGCCGATCTCCCCGGCGACACCGTACGCACCTTCGACGACTTCGCCGTTGAGGTGCAGGCCACTGCCGACACCGCGGCCGATGGTGACGATGGCGAACGAACTGGTACCGAGTCCGACCCCGAACCAGTGCTCGCCGATGGTCAGCGCCCGGACGTCGTTGTCCACGACGATGCGTGGTGTGAGTCGTTCCGACAGCGCGGCACCGAGGTCCACGGAGCGCCACCCCATGATCGCGGAGTCGCGCACGACGCCGGTCTCGGTGTCGACGTCTCCGGAGACCGACACACCGACGCACGCGAGTCGGGCCGCGAGCGGTCCCAGTTGCTCCTCGAGGTCGCTGCAGATCGCGACGACCGCGTCGATGACAGCCGCAGGTTCGCGGGTCGCCAGCGGCATGCGCTCGGAGACGATCGTCCGGTTCGTCAGATCGGTGGCGACACCGACGAGCTCGTCCGAGTTGACCTTCACGCCGATCGCGACCATCGCATCCGGTACGACGGCGACCGGGCTGACGGGGCGACCGGGCATGCCCGTCAACGTGGAGTCGAGCGTGTCGTCGACGAGTCCTGCCGCGATGAGCGGGTTCACGGCCTTGGTGACGGCGGCCTGCGAGACGCCGATGGACCTCGCGACGTCGATCCGGCTGATCGGGCTGCGGGTGAGGATCGTGGTGAACACCCGCGCGGATGCGTCCGAGGAGGCGCGCAGCAGCGCGGTCCGCGATCGGGTCTCGTCGTTCATCGTTCTCCGTCTTCTGGATCACCGTAGCGGGGGACCTACGGCTGTGGTGGGCGGGGTTGCTGCCCGCCCACCACAACCTCCTACTTCTTGGCGATGATCTCCTTGGACTTCTCCTGCGCCTGCTTCAGGAACGACGAGGAGCCCTCCCCGTTGTAGAAGCCCTCGAACATCGGCTGGAGCGTGTCGGTGAGTTCCTGCCCGTTCGCGGTCGGGGGCACCGGGTACAGCTCGCCGTTCTCGAGCGCCGTGACGAAGCTCGAGATGTCGATCCCCTGCGCCTTCTGGGCGTCGACCGTCGACTGCAGGGCCTTCGCGATCGACGGGAGGAAGGTCGCGGTCTTGCCCGCGGTGGTCTGGCACTCGACCGAACCCATGTAGGACACCCATTTCCACGTCTGGTCGACGTGCTTGGTGCCGACGAAGATGTTGTTCGCGTTGGAGTTGCTGATCATGCCGCGGCCCTCCGGTCCCTTGACCGTCGGGGCGATGCCGACCTTGATCCCGGGCACCTTCGTGATCGTCGTCGCGTTCCAGGTGCCGTCTTGCGCCATGGCCACCTGACCGGCGCCCATCTGCTCGGAGGACGAGACCGTGAACTGGCCGAACTTCGGCATGAGCCCCCGCTCACCGAGACCGCGGATGTAGTCGACGGTCTTCGCCAGACGAGGGTCGTCGAACGGGAGCACCTTCGGCCACGCCTTGACCTTGCCGCCGAGCTTCCAGCCGAGCGTCGTGACGAACGGGTTGTACGAGGTCTGCCCGTTGAAGTCGCCGGCGGCGAGGGTACCGATGCCGTAGGTCTTGACGTGCGTCTTGTCGAACCCGGGCTGATCGCCGCGGACGCCCTTGTCGTCGATGGTGAGGTGCGAGACGATCTTGTCGAAGGTGCCGCCGTCGTCGGGGTTCCAGGTCATGTTCTTCACCTCGTCGTCGGTGATCCCTGCGGCCTTGACCATGTCCTCGTTGAAGTAGATCGCCGCACCCGCCCAGTCCAGCGGGATGCCGTACTGCTTGCCGTCGGTGTACTTCCACGAGTCGACGCCGATGTCGAACTTGCCGAGGTCGAACTTCGACTTCTTGATCAGGTCGTCGAGCGGCATGATCTGCTTCTGCCCCGCGTACTGGCCGAGCAGCGGGACGCTGTTCTGGAACGCGTCCGGTGCCGTGCCGGAAACGAATCCGGCGGTGAGCTTCGAGAAGTAGTCGTCGACGTTGTACTGGCTGATCTTGACCGAGATGTCCGGGTTCTCCTTCTCGAACCCGGGGATGCACAACTTGTACGCAGCGGCCTGGTGGTCGTCCCACGTCCACCAGTTCACGGTGGTCTTGCCGCCACCGTCGGCTGAGCTGTTCGAGGAGCAGCCGGCGAGGCCGACGACCGCCAGGGCAGCGGCGGCGATGCCCGCGATGATGCGGATCTTCTTCATGAGGTCCTCACTGTGTTCGCCCGGACACCGTCGTTGGTGGCCGGTTCGGGTTGGGGTCGTGCTGGTGTGATGACGTGGGTGCCGCCGGGTGGCAGGCGCACGTCGTGTCGGATCGAGTCGTGGCGGACGACGATGCACTGATCGGTGTCGCGCAGGTTTCGGATGACGGCCCTGTCGAGGCGCCCTTCGGACCACCAGATGTCGACCGACACACCGCCGCGTGCGCGCAGACCGGTCACGTGGCCTCCCGGCCAGGCGGACGGGAGGCACGGCAGGAGATCGACGGACCCGCGGTGGCTCTGCAGGAGCATCTCGGCGATCCCCGCAGGCAAGCCGAGGTTCCCGTCGATCTGGAACGGCGGATGCGTGCTGAGGAGGTTCGGGAGGAGACCGCCCCACTCCGACCCGTCGACCGGGCCGTGCCGCCGAACGTTCCCCCGGTACGGCGTGAGCGCCTCCGTGAGGAGCGCGTGCGCCACCTCCCCGTCGCGCAGCCGGGCACGGAGGGCGACCTTCCAAGCCCAGGACCAACCCATGGCGCCCCCGCCCCTGGCGTCGAGGAAGCGTGTGGCGGCGTCGGCGAGCGTCGGAGCAGCCTCGTGGTCGATGAGGCCGAGCGGGTAGACGCCGACGGCCGGGGACAGGTGCCGATGCGCCGGTTCGGCCTCCGGGACCTCGGCGGACCACTCGAGGAGTCGTCCGTCGGTGCCGATCGCGGTCGGCGGGATGGCCGCCAGCGCGTCCGTGACCTCCGGGCGCAACGGGCAGTCCGGCTCGACCGTGTCCATGGTGCGGATCGCGCGCTCGAACAAGCCGCGGATCAGTTCGAGGTCCATGGTCGCGGTGAGACCGAGCGCTCGTGCCCGCCCGTCCGCGGCGATCCAGGAGTTCTCGGGCGAGGTCGACGGGGTGGTCCGCGCGCGTCCGTCCGGCTCCCGCTGCAGCCAGTCGAGCGAGAACTCCACGGCGCCGCGCACCAGTGGCCAGACCCGCCCGCGGAGCAGGTCCTCGTCGTCGTTGAAGTCCGTCACGTCGAGCACCGAGTGGCACAGCCACACGCCGCCCATCATCCAGATGGCCCAACTCGGCGCGCCGTGTCCCATGCCGACGGGGAGGCTCCAACCCCAGAGATCGGAGTTGTGGTGCGCGACCCAACCGCGGGCACCGTAGAGCTCGCGTGCCACATCGGCGCCCGTGTCCGCGATGTGCTCGACGAGCGTGATGAGGGGTTCGGTCTCGTCGACGAGGCCGAGCGGGCCGGCCGCCCAGTAGTTCATCTGCGTGTTGATGTTGATCGTGTGGTTCGACGACCAAGCCGGGCGGAGCTCGCCGTTCCAGATGCCCTGCAGATTGGCGGCTGGACCGCCGGGACGTGAGGAGGACGACAGCAGGTACCGGCCGTACTCCGCGATCACGGTGGCTCGGAGGGCCGGGTCGGAGCCGTTGAGCACGTCACGGTCGACGTCCCAGGCACCCGCCCGTCGCCCGCCGATCGCGAACCGTGCGGTCGCCGGCGTCGCAGCGGCGTCACCGGTCTCCGATGGTTCTCGGATCGCGCGGGCGACGCGATGCCGGGCCGTGTCACGGATCCGGTCGCGGCTCCGTGTCCTCCAGTCGCCGTCCGGTTCGTCCCACCACGCCTCCGATCGGGTGGCCGTGGCCAGCACCACTCGGACGGACTGGGCGCCGTGGACGACGAGCTCGCCGCCGTCGGTCCGGGTCCTGCCGTCGGCGAGCACCTCGACCAGCGCGGTGGCGAAGGGATCGTAGGAGGCACTGTCGTCCGGCCACCGGTGCGGCGGGACGACGTCCGGCTCGTGGAGCGGGGCGCCGTCGATCGGGATGAGGACGTCGAGTGCGAGCCCACGCGCCGACCGCTCTCGGCCCAGCGCACGCAGCGGCGTCGCGAGCGAGAGGCGTACTTCGGGGACCGGTCCGGACGCGGAGATGTCGACGACGAGTGCGTGCCCGGCCACCCGCGATCTCCGGTGGAGCACGATCGGTCCCAGGACGAGCTCCTCGTTGACGAGAGCCCGGTCGAGGTCGAGGGTCCGGGTGGGCCTCCCGGCCGGGGGCTGCGCGCCGGGCACGGCGATCCGCAGGTCCACGAAGGGCAGGAACTCCTGGGTGTACCGCCCCTCGAAGGTCATGAGGAGGTCCTCGGCGCGGTCGAGGTCACCGCCGTCGAGCGCGGCGCGTACCTCGGCGAGCCGGCGCGGTCCCGCACCAGCCGCGACGACACTGGCCAACGCTTCGCGGGGTCCGTCGGGAGTCCCCGACCAGACCGTGGCGTCGTTCACCTGGTAGAGCCCGGCCGCTCCGCCGTGCACCATGGCGCCGATCCGCCCGTCGCCGATCGGGCACGCCGATTCCCAGTCGGTCGCCGGTGTGCGCCAGGTCAGGCGCATGGTGTCGGCCTTCACTTCAGCCCCGAGAAGCCGATGCTGTTGACGATCCGCTTGCCGAAGGCCATGAACAGCAGGAGCATCGGCAGCGCAGCGACGATGGTGGCCGCCATCAGACCAGCCCAGTCCGGCTGGGTCTGCGGCGATGACTGCTTGAACACGGCCAGGCCGAGTGTGAGGGGCTGTACGGATTCGTCGGTCGTGACCAGGAGCGGCCAGAAGTAGTCGTTCCACTGGCCGATGAACCCGAGGATCGCCAGGGTGGTGATCGGCCCGCTCGTCATCGGCAGCGTGAGCTGGAACAGCACCCGGAGACGGCCGGCTCCGTCGAGGAGCGCGGCCTCTTCCGTCTCCGTGGAGAGACCGAGCATGAACTGCCGGAGGAAGAAGATGTTGAAGGCCGAGAAGAGCGCTCCCGGCAGGATCATGCCGGCGAACGAGTTGAGGAGTCCGAGCTCCTTGATGAGCACGAAGTTCGGCAGCACGGTGAGGATGCCCGGGACCATGAGTGCGGCGAGGAAGCAGGAGAAGACGAGGTCGCGCCCGCGCCACTGCAACCGAGCGAACGCGTAGGCCGCGATGAGCGAGAAGAAGACGATCAACACGGTCGAGACGCTCGCGTACACGATCGAGTTGACGAGGTAGTGGAGGATGTGGACGGTCGCGCCGGAGCCTCCCTGCGCGGCGGCCTCTGCCGGGTCCTCGAGTCCGAGGACCCGGAGGAACGGTCCGATGGTGAAGCCGACGGGCCACGGCGAGGACGGGTGGGCGATCATCGCGTAGTTGTTCGAGAACGCAGAACGGAGCATCCAGTAGAACGGGAACACCGTGACGACGATCACGATCGTCAGGTACACCCAGGCGAGGGTCTTCCCGACGGAGGGGCGACGTCGCGGTCGCTTGGTCGCGGTGCTGCGGTCCGTCGCGGTGGCGTCCGAGCGCACCGAGGGGGCGGTGGCGGTGGCGGTCATCAGTCGTTGTCCGATTCGTTGGCGCGCAGGAGTCGCATCTGCACGAAGGTGATCACGATGAGGATGGCGAACAGGGCCAACGACATGGCGGACGCGTAGCCGAAGTCGAACTGCCCGAACGCCTTCTGGTAGATGTACATCTGCAGGACGTTGGATGCGTTGGCGGGTCCGCCCTTGGTCGCCACGGAGACGATGTCGAACACCTGGAACGCGCCGATCACGTTGAGGACGATCACGAGTGCGAGGATCGGGCGGAGGAGCGGCAAGGTCAGCCGGAAGAACATCGTCATCTCGCTCGCACCGTCGATGCGGCCCGCTTCGTAGATCGTGGTCGGGACGGTCTGCAGCCCGGCGAAGATGATGATCGAGGTGTACCCGAGGTTCTTCCACACGTGGATGAGCGCGAGCGACGGGATCGCCCATTCGCGGGACGTGAGGAAGCGGATGCCGTCCCCGCCGAGCGCGTGCACCGCCTGGTTGACGATGCCGAGTTGTGCGTCGAGCATCCAGGACCACACCGTGGCGGCGACGACCCCAGAGATGAGGAACGGCAGGATGATCAGCCCGCGGACGACGGTCGACTTCGTCACCCGGTGCAGGACTGCGGCGGTGATCACCGAGACCACGAGTGTGAGCGCGACCGCGACGACCACGAAGTAGACGGTGATGCCGAGCGATTGCCAGAACGTGTCGTCGTGTGCCAGGTCGATGAAGTTCTGGAAGCCGATCCAGGTCGGCGCGCTGAGGAGTCGGTAGTCGGTGAAGCTCAGGTAGAGGCCGCGCAGGGTCGGGTACACGGCGAACACGAGGAACCCGACGGCGGCCGGCGCGATGAGCAGCCACGCCAGCCTGCCGTCACCGCGGTGGGAGGGGGCGAGTGCGTTCACGGCGCGCTTCGTGCGTCGTGGGGGTCTGCCGCCGGACGCCTGCTCGGCGATGGCGGTCGGAGCCTTGGAGAGCGTCATCGATCGTCCTGTCCAGCCCGTGACGTCGTCGTCCGGGCATCGTTTCCGGCCCTTCGCCGTCGGACCGATCCGTGGCGATTGGGGCTTGCGCGACCGACAGTAGACATGGTTAGTTCACGCTGTCAAGCAATCAGTTCCACCGGTTGGAGTCCTCCATGCGTGACGGCATCGGCGCCGTTCTCGCCCTGCGCGCTGCGGGCACGTCCCTCGTCATCGACACCGCTGCTCGGGTGCCGCTCGTGCTGCACTGGGGCGCGGACCTCGGCCCGCTCGACGACGCCTCCGGCCGAGCGCTCGCACGCACGGGTGTCCCGGCGACGCTCAACAACGCGCCGGACGTGCCGCGGCTGTTGAGCCTCGTGCCGAGTGAGTTCGAGGGCTGGTCGGGAACGCCGGGGGTGGAGGGGCACGCGGGTGGTTCGGCGACGACGCCCCGGCCGGAGACGGTCGCCGTCCGGTACGAGTCCGACCGCTCCGGCGGCGGCCGCATCGAGATCTACCTGGTCGACCGCGTGACCGCGCTCCGGACCACCATCACCATCGGGATGGACCACCACGGTGTGCTGACGTTCGACACGACGGTGGTGCGTGACCTCGACCTGTCGGGGGCCGGGCCGCTCCCTCCAGAAGCAGACATCGCGTACTCCCTCGAAGCGCTCCGCACCCTGCTCCCGGTCCCGGAGCGCGCGACCGAACTGCTCGACTTCAGCGGCAAGTGGTGTCGTGAACGCGCGCCGCAGCGCGGACGGGTGCGGTTCGGCAGCCACGTGCGGCGTGGCCGGCGCGGGAAGCCGGGTCATGACGCGCCGTTCCTCGTGGTGCTCGGGACCGACGACCTCGCATCAGGACACGGCGAGGCATGGGGAGCCCACCTGGCCTGGTCCGGCGACGCCGAGTACCTCGTCGAGCGGCTCCCCGAAGGGGCCGGTGCCCAGGCGTCCGTCCTCGGAGCAGGGGAGGCGCTCCGACCGGGTGAGATCCTGCTGCACGACGGGGATCGGTACGACGCCCCGACGGTCCTGTTCTTGTGGTCCGACGCCGGGATCGACGGACTCTCCCGACGCCTGCACGAACGACTCCGCGCGCGGCGCGGGCACCCCTCGACACCGCGCCCCCTCACCCTCAACTCCTGGGAGGCAGTGTACTTCGACCACGATCTCGACGGGCTCCGTGAGCTCATCGAGCGAGGCGCGCGGGTCGGAGTGGAGCGGTTCGTGCTCGACGACGGGTGGTTCCGAGGGCGTCGGGCTGCGGACGCCGGTCTCGGCGACTGGACCGTCGACGAGACGACCTGGCCCGCGGGTCTCGGGCCCCTGGTCGACCTCGTGCACGACCACGGGATGCAGTTCGGGCTGTGGCTGGAACCGGAGATGATCAGCCTCGACTCGGAACTCGCCCGTGAGCACCCCGACTGGGTGCTCGGGCCGCGGGAGGGCCTCGCCGCGCCCGCACGAGCCCAGTACGCGTTGGACATCACCCGACCCGAGGCGTTCACACACGTCCTGGAACGGATCAGCGCGCTCGTGCACGAGTACCGGATCGATGCCGTCAAGTGGGACCACAACCGGGACCTCGTCGAGGCCGTCTCCCGGGTCGGTCTCGCGGACCGCCCGGCCGTCCACGCCCAGACGCTCGCGTTCTACCGTCTGCTCGATCTCCTGCGCGAGCGGCACCCCGGCCTGGAGATCGAGAGCTGTTCCGGGGGCGGCGGGCGGGTCGATCTCGGTGTCATCGAGCGGACCGACCGGGTCTGGCCATCGGACTGCAACGACCCGGTCGAACGACTGCGGATCGAGCGGTGGACCAGGGCGGTCCTCCCGCCGGAGCTCATCGGCTCGCACGTCGGTGCCGAGCGCTCACACACGACCGGTCGTCGCACGGACCTCGCGTTCCGCCTGACGGTCGCGCTCACCGCGCACGCGGGCATCGAGTGGGATCTGCGAGAGGCGGACGAGGACGAGCTCGCAGTCATCACCCGGTGGGCCGCGATGTACCGCGAGTTCCGGGGACTGGTCGCGTCCGGGCGGCTGGTCAACGCGGACCTCGCCGACGACGAGACGAGCCTGAGCGGGATCGTGGCGGCGGACGGCAGCCGAGCGCTGTACACGTGGGCGCGCCTCGGGTCCTCGGCAGCGGGCCAGTCCGGTCGGATCCGGCTGCCGGGCCTTGACCCGCGGGCCTGTTACTCCGTCCGTGTCCGCGACGACCTCGGGGCGGCGCGCCGGCACCAGACAGCGGACCCTGCATGGGTCGCGGCGGCCGCGAGGCCGGATGGCGTCGAGCTGCCCGGTGCCGTGCTCGCCGTCGCCGGCGTCCCGCTCCCCACCCTGACCCCACAGCAGGCGATGCTCTTCGACGTCGTCCGTGTGCCCTGACACGGTCCGCCGATCGGTGTCCTGCCAGACCTGCCCCACGCAACGGTGCGCGGGTGCACGAAGAGAGGAAGCACGATGACGCACACCACAGCGAGACGAGGGATCCGGATCCTCGTCACCGCCGGCGCCGCGATCGGGTTGGTGGTCGGCGCAGCCGTGCCGGCCATCGCGACCGGCACTGCGCCGCCGACGGCGACTCCCACCGCGACCGGCGCGCCGGCGACGGCAACGGCGCTGGCGACCGCGACTCCCACGGCGACTCCGGACCGCACGCCGGGCACCGCAGGCCTCCCGGGACCCGCGCAGCCCGCCGCATCGACCGCCGACCCCTGGGCGGTGAAGCCGTACCTCGGTTGGAGCAGCTACAGCATGCAGGTCTACACGGACGCGGGTTGGATCACCGCGGACCACGTGATCGCCCAGTCGGACGCGATGAAGGCGAAACTCGGCAAGGCCGGCTACGACCACATCAACGTCGATTCGGGATGGTCCGACCACGTCGACGCCAACGGGCGACCGGCTCCCAGTACCAAGCTCTACCCGGGCGGACTCCAACAGGTCATCGACCACGTCCACCACAACGGGCAGAAGTTCGGCCTCTACCTGATCCCCGGCATCTCGCCCGAGGTCTACGAGAAGGCGTACCCGGTCGCCGGTGCCCCCGGGTGCACGACGAAGAACATCGTCGCGCAGCCGCTCCAGCAGGCCGACTACTGGAAGATCGGCTACCGGATCGACTTCAGCAACCCCTGTGCACAGCGCTACGTGGACTCCGTCGCGGACCAGCTCGCGGCGTGGGGAGTGGACTTCCTGAAGTTCGACAGCGTCACACCCGGGTCCGGTGTGAGCGACGGGTCGCTCGACGCGCGTGACGACGTCGCTGCGTGGTCGAAGGCGCTCAAGGCCCACGGCATCTGGTTCGAGCTCTCCTGGGCGCTCGACATCAACCACGCCGCGACGTGGCGGAAGTACGCGAACGGGTGGCGCGTCGAATGGGACGTGGAGTGCTACTGCGGTGGCGAGGCCCTCACGACGTGGGACAACATCGACCGGCTGTTCCCCCGCGCTGCGGACTGGTGGCGGTACGCCGGGGACGGTGGATGGAACGACTTCGATTCGCTCGACATCGGCAACGGGAGCATGGACGGCCTCACCGAGGACGAACGGCGGACCGCCATGACGCTCTGGGCCATGTCCGCGGCCCCGATCTACACCGGGAACGACCTGACGAAGCTCGACCGGTACGGCGTCGACCTGCTCACCAACCGGGAGGTACTGGCCGTGGACCAGGCGGGTGTCCCCGCGCGTCCGGTCTCGACCGCGACGAAGCAACAGACCTGGTACGCCCTCAACGACGACGGCAGCTACACCGTGGCGCTGTTCAACCTCGGCCGAACCGATGCCGACGTCACCGCGAAGTGGTCGGACATCGGCATGAAGGGCTCCGCGAAGGTCCGGGACCTCTGGAGCCACCAGGAACTGGGGACGGCCGCGGGATCGTTCACCGCGCGGGACGTGCCGATCCACGGAGCACGACTGCTCCGTGTCACCCCGACGAAGGGGGCGACCGTGACGGTGAACGACGACGCGCTGCGGGTTCGTTACGGCGGGAGCTGGACGCGCAACGGCGGCGACGAGGTCGCTTCCGCGTCGCAACCGCTGGACGTGGTCGTCACCGACACCGGGACCCCCGCACCGCCGACCGGGACCGGCCCGAATCGCACCACGCAGGTGAACGACACCGATCCGTCGATCGCCTACACGGGTCAGTGGGGTCACAGCACCGGCCGCGGCTTCGGAGACACCGGGGACGACGTGCACTACGCGGAGCATCCGGGTGACGCGTTCTCGTACACCTTCACCGGTACCGGCATCTCGTGGGTCACGGAGACGGACCCGTCCGAGGGAGACGCCGACGTGTACATCGACGGGCAGTTCGTGAAGACGGTGAGCGCGACGAGCGACGCGAGCAAACCGCATGTGCCGCAGCAGGCGGTGTTCACGACCGGGGGTCTGTCGAACGGCCAGCACACCATCCGCGTCGTGATGAAGAACGGCACCTTCATGCTGCTGGACCGTCTCGATGTCGTCCAGCCGAGCACGATCGACCCGACGTCCGTGTCCTTCGATCGGAAGGCACCGGCGGACGCTCACGTGGAGTTGCTGCAGGACCCCGGAGAACTCGCCGGACTCGAGGTGGGCGGCACCGATCTCAGGAAGGGCGCCGACTACACGCTCTCCGGCTCGACCCTCACAGTACGGACCGCGTTCCTCAACACCCTGCCGGTGGGCACGACCGCGATCGGGGTCCGGTTCCGCGGCGACGCGCTGGACGACGTGCACGCCACGAAGCAGACCGGCGCCTCGGTCTCCTACACCTTCTCGGGTACCAGGGTCGACTGGTCGACGTCGACCGGCCCGGACCAGGGCGTGGTGGACGTGTACCTCGATGGACGGTTCGTCGAACGCGTCGACACCCACAGCACGACGCGTCGGACGCAGCAGGACGTCTTCGACAGCGGCCGCCTCCGTCCGGGGAAGCACACGATCATGCTCGTCAAGGAGAGTGGTGACGTCATGCGCACCGACGCGCTCCGGTACACGGCACGATGACCGGGAGGCGGGCCGGGCGTTCCCGGCCCGCCGTTCCCCGTCCGTCCCATCCGACCCACGACACCGCCAGAGGAACCACCATGTCCTCCGCTCCGCTCGGAACCGAACCCCTGCCCACTCCCGACGACCACGCGCAGTACTGGGCCGATGCCCTGGCGGACGCCGACCGGTACCCGCTCGCGCTCCACGTCGAGCCGGTCGCGACGGCGCTCGAGACGACCGACGTCTACGACGTCTCGTTCGCCGGGTCCGGCGGGCGGCGCGTGTCCGCGTGGCTCCGCGTGCCACGGGTGCGGACCGCACCGATGCCCGCCGTGGTGCACGCGAACGGCTACGGCGCCGGCCGACTCGAACCCGTCGACGACCTCACCTGGTCCGCGGCGGGGTACGTCCACCTCGTCCTCGGCACCCACGGACAAGGAGCCGGCTCCTCGGGACACATCCTCGACGGCATCCTCCAGCCGGAACGCTCCTACTACCGAGGCGTCTTCGTGGACGGCGCCCGCGCGGTCGCAGCCGTCCGGGCGCTCGACGTGGTCGACCCGATGCGCGTGGCGATGATCGGCAACAGCCAGGGCGGCGCGATCGCGCTCGGTGTCGGGGCGCTCGTGTCGGACCTCGTCGGGGTGTTCGCGCAGGCGCCGTTCCTCACTCACGCGCCCGAGGCCCTCCGGCGCGCCACGGCCGGACCGTGGACGGAGCTGCGGCGCTTCCTCGACGAAGACCCCGACCGGGCGCAGGCCGTGGCCTCCACGCTCGCCTACGTCGACGGAGTGACCTCCGCTCGGCACGCGACTGCACCCGGCTGGTTGTCTGCCGGGCTCGACGACACCGTCTGCCCTCCGGAGACCACCAATGCTGCCGCCGCCGCCTACCGCGCGCCCGTGCGTCACCGGGCCTGGCCGGGCGCGGGACACGAGGCCGGGGCGACTGCGGACCGCTTGCTCGCCCTCGCAGCACTGCGTCGCCTGTTCGAACGGCCAGCCGTGCAGCCGCCCCCTCCGATCGGGATCTGCCACGAGTAGGTTCGGCTGGACGGAGGGCAGCAGTGATCGAGGTCGTCGCGTACCGAGCATCGTGGCCGGAACGGTTCGCAGCGCTCCGTGGCGCCTATGCAGCCGCGCTCACGGCAGCGGGCGTACCGCACAGGGTCGAGCATGTGGGCAGCACCGCGGTGCCCGGACTCGCGGCGAAGCCCGTGATCGACGTCGACGTGGTGGTCGCACCGGTGGACGTCCCGGCGGCGGTCGCTGCCCTGGGCTCGATCGGCTTCCGACCCCGCGGTGACCTCGGCATCCCGGGGCGCGAGGCGTTCCAGCCGCCGAAACGCTTCGCGCCGACGAACACCTACGTCGTCGCCGAGGGCTCGCTCGCGCTCCGCAACCACCTGGCCGTCCGCGACGTCCTGCGTTCCGACGACGCTCTGCGCGACGAGTACGCCGACGTGAAGTCCCGCGCGGCAGCGGTCGCCTCGGACATCGACGACTACATCGCGCGGAAGGCGGAGATCCTCGACCGGGTCCTGCGCGCGGCAGGACTCACGGTCGAGGAGCGCGCCTCCATCGCCGCCACCACGCGCGGGATCACCGCCCGTGGTGCCGACGGCTGACGCGTGGCGTCGCTCGTCGGCGTCAGGCCGACGCCAACGCCGGGTACAGCGCCTCCAGCGGCGCACTCAGCCCCGCCCGCACGTCCCGGCTGATCTGGTCCGCGAGCACTTCGTGCTCCCCGGCCTCGACGGCGTCCCAGATGGCCGTGACGATGACCGCCGGGTCCGCCTTCTCGACGTCGAGGTCCGCCGTCATGCCGGTGTCCGTGTAGCCGAGGTGCGCCCCGACGACCTGCGTGCCCTGCGGTGCGAGCTCGAGACGCAGGGAGTTCGTGAGGGACCAGAACGCGGCCTTCGACGCGGAGTACCCGCTGCCGAGCGCGATCCAGCTCAGCACGGAGTGCACGTCGACGAGGGCGCCACCGGCGATGGTGGGCGCGAAGGCCTTGGCGACCCGCAGCGCGCCGAAGACGTTCGTCGCGAAGATGCGCTCGACCTCTTCGACGGCGGTCTCGAGCAGCGGCGCGGAGCCACCGATGCCGGCGTTGTTGACGACGATGGTGGTGTCGGCGGCGGCTCGGGCGGCTGCGTCGACGCTCGCCTGGTCGGTGACGTCGAGGGCGAGGGGCACGATGCGCTCGTCGTCCCAGGTCCTGGGGGAGCGGGCGGTCGCGTACACCTTGGCGGCACCGCGGTCGAGGGCCTGCTGCACGAACTCTGCGCCGAGGCCGCCGTTCGCTCCGGTGACGAGGACGATCGCGTCGGTGAGGGTGGTCATGGGGACTCCAGTCGCGGAAGGGTTGAGTACGGAAAGCGAACCTAGCACGTTGTGTCTGCATTCCGAACCCAGGTAGC
Source organism: Curtobacterium sp. 22159 (assembly GCF_052045775.1). Classification (NCBI taxonomy): domain Bacteria; kingdom Bacillati; phylum Actinomycetota; class Actinomycetes; order Micrococcales; family Microbacteriaceae; genus Curtobacterium; species Curtobacterium sp. 22159. Next base: position 143,951 of record NZ_JBQEPN010000003.1, on the reverse strand, counting down.
ATCGGTCCATGCTCGGCATCCTCGGCGGCGACGAGCGCTGCCCCATCGCGCGCTCGCTCGACGTCCTCGGCGAGAAGTGGACGCTCATGATCGTCCGCGACGCCCTCGCCGGATCCACCCGCTTCAGCCAGTTCCAGCAGAGCCTGGGGATCCCGCGCGAGGTGCTCACCGCGCGCCTCGGCACCCTCGTCGAGGGCGGCGTGCTCGAGCGGAACAGCTACAAACCGGAGGGCGGCCGCGCCCGCGACGGGTACGTCCTCACCACCGCGGGGCGGGACCTCTCCCTGGTGCTGCTCGCGCTCGGCGGCTGGGCAGACCGTCACCGTCCGTCGGAGCGCACCCCGGACCTCGACTTCGTCGACGAGGCCACCGGCGACCGGGTGACGGCCGTCGCGGTCTCCAGCGGCGACGGCCGGCGCGTCCCGACCGAGCGGCTCGCCGCCGTCAGGGCACCGGCGTCCACGACCTGACGCGTGCCGGACGGGAGGCGCGGTGCGGCGCCGCCCCGCGCCTCCCGTCCCACGCGCGGTGCGTCAGCGCGCCCACGCGCGGTGCGTCAGCGCCGCACGTCGCACCCGCAACTCGCCCCGAGCACCAGCTCGGCGGGTACGAGGTCGCGGTGCCACTGATTGTCGGCATCGAGCCCGAGGACCCGGTCGACCGCGGCGGCGGCCATCGTCTCGATCGGCTGCCGGGCGACGGTGAGCTGGGGGTTCGTGTAGTCGGCCTCGGCCGTGCCGTCGAAGGAGACCACGGCCACGTCGTCCGGAGCCCGCAGCCCCAGCTCGTGCAGGGCGCGCAGCACCCCGACGGCCTGCATGTCGGAGCTGACGAAGACGGCCCGCGGGTGGTTGGGCGAGCCGAACATGCGGAGCCCGGCCTCGTACCCGCCACGACGGTTGAAGTCGCAGCGGACGATCGGCCCGTCGGGCATGCCGGCCTCGCGCAGGGCCTGCATCCAGCCCTGCTCGCGGAGCTCCATGGACCCGGTGTGGCCCATGACGAGCCCGATCGACTCGTAGCCGTGCTCGACGAGGTGCTTCGTGCCGTCGTACGCGCCGCGGAGGGCATCGACGCCGATGCTCGCGTACTCGGGCACTTCGAAGAACGTGTTGAGCAGGACCATCGGGATGCCCGGGTCCGAGACGCGGGAGAGGTCCGGCCGGGTCATGATGCTCGTGACGATGATGCCGTCGACCTGGCGGGCCGACAGACTCCGGAGCCGCTCGAGCTCCTGCGCGGCGTCCCCGTCGCTGTTGGCGAGCAGGACGTCGTAGCCCCGGGCGGCCGCGGCGTGCGTGACCTCGACCGCGAGCTCCGACCAGAAGGGGTTGTCGAGCTCGGGGACGATGAGGCCGAGCATCTTCGACGAGCCGGTCCGGAGCGCCTGCGCGCTGGCGTTCGGCCGGTAGCCGAGGACCCGGATGGCGTCGCGGACCCGTGCGGCCGTCTCGGCGGCGACCGGACGGGGCCCGTCGTGCACGACGTAGCTGACGACGGAGGTGCTGACGCCGGCGTACCGGGCGACGTCCGCACGGGTGACCGCCCTCGGGGTCGTCGGCACGGTCACGTCAGCCACCTTCGTCGGGTCCGGGAACCACGATCGGGTGCCGGCCCTCCGACCGACACCCGAACACGTGGTGCTACTCGCTGGCGATACTAGACGACGCCGCCGACGCCGCTGTCGGCTCGGGTGCGTCGCCGAAGTCCGGGACGTCGAGCCGGACGCCGCCCTGCAGTGCCGACTGGTGGGCGATGATCCCCGGGAGCGTGAAGCGTGCGGCGGTCCAGGCGTTCACCGGAGGCAGCGTGCGGTCCACGACGGCGCGCACGAAGTCGTCGGCGAGGAACTGGTGGCTGCCCTCGTGCCCCGTGGGGACGCCGGCGTACTCGTCGGGCAGGCGCGAGGTGTCGTGCACGGCCGCGTACCCGGAGACGAACGCATCGCGGAGGGACGGGTCGACGTCGGCGAGGCGCGGGTCGTCGAGCGACATCGTCGCCTGCGTGTTGATCTGGTCGCTGATGTCGTGCACGTCCTCCTTGTCCTGCCAGACGCTGACGCGTGCGAGCTGCTCGAAGCTCGCCTCGGTGCCGAAGTACCGGAACCGCGACTCGCGGATGTGTGACGGGTAGCCCACACGGCGCATCTCGTTGATGCGCACGACCCCGCCGTTGTCCAGCTCGAACAGTGCGGTGGCGTTCGAGAAGTCGTTGTCGAACTGGCTGACGTCCTTGTCGAAGACGCCGTCGCCACGGTCGTCCTTCACGCCGATGCAGCTGACGCTGACCGCGTGGCCGGGGATCGCGCCGAGCACCCCGCCGACGGAGTGCGTGGGGTAGAGCATGGGCGGGTAGCTGGCGGTGCGCTTCCAGTCCTCGCCGCCGCTGTACTGGTACGCGGCGTAGAAGCCGAGGTCCATGTCGTGGACGTAGTCGCCCTCGGCGTAGAAGACGCGGCCGAAGGCGCCCTCCGCCACCTTCCCCCGCGCGAAGACGGTCGCGGGGTTGTAGTAGCTGGTCTCGCCCATCATGTAGGTCAGGCCGGTCTCGCGGACGGTGTCGATGATGGCCTCGATCTCCTCGACCGAGATCGCCATCGGCACCGCCGAGTAGACGTGCTTGCCCGCACGGAGCGCCTTGACGACGAGCGGCCCGTGCGTCCAGCGCTGCGTGAAGATCGCGACGGCGTCGACGTCCGAGGCGAGCACGGCGTCGAAGTCCGGGAACGTGCCGTCCAGGTGCTGCGTCTCGACGAGCTCCGACGCGCGCTCGTCGACGAGGTCCGTGACGTACACGCGGTCGACGTCGGGGTGCAGCTTGAACAGCTTGGCGAACTGGGGGGCGAACTGGCCGGCGCCGACCATTCCGACAGAGATCATCAGTGACCTTTCCAGGTGTTGGATGCGTCGCCGAGCAGGTCGCTCCGATGCGATCGGGTGTCATCCTGACACGATTGTCTACTCGTGACAACCACCGATACCGGCCGGGAAAATGGCTCTTGTCAGCACGTATCCCCACGTGTAGATTCCCGGCTCACGGACTGGTCCACGTCAGTCCACCGCAGACGAAGGAGTCGCGATGGCCACCGAGAGCCCCGTGTCGTCACCCCTGACGACCGCCCGCCCACGGAGGAGTCGGTCCGCCGACCTCGCCCGTGCCCGGACGACATCACCCCGCCGCCGGCCCAGGAACGACCTGTGGCTCGCCCTGGTCTTCATCGCCCCGGCGGCCGTCGGCTTCGCCGTGTTCCTGGCGTGGCCGACCGTCCGGGGCATCTACCTGAGCTTCACCACCTACAACCTGCTCACCCCGCCCGAGTTCACCGGCCTGCAGAACTACGTGCGGCTCGTGCAGGACTCGATCTTCTGGCACTCGATGGTCGTCACCGTCGAGTACGTCGTCGTGAACATCGTCATCCAGACGATCGTGGCGCTCTTCATCGCCGTGATGATGCACCGCCTGACGAAGTCGACCTTCGTGCGCGGGATCGTCCTCGCGCCGTACCTCGTGTCCAACGTCGTCGCGGCGCTGGTCTGGCTGTGGATCCTCGACACGCAGCTCGGCATCGGCAACGAACTCCTCGCCGCCATCGGGCTCGACCGCATCCCGTTCCTGCAGAGCGACGTGTGGGGCATCCCCTCGATCGCGCTCATCAACGTCTGGCGGCACGTCGGCTACACGGCGCTGCTCATCTTCGCCGGGCTGCAGTCCCTGCCCGAGACGGTGTACGAGGCCGGGCGCATCGACGGGGCGAGCGAGTGGAAGATGTTCTGGCGGATCACGGTGCCGCTGCTGCGCCCGATCCTCTCCCTGGTGCTCATCATCACCGTCATCGGGTCGTTCCAGGTGTTCGACACCGTCGCCGTCACCACACAGGGCGGCCCCGCGAACGCCACGAACGTCGTGCAGAACTACATCTACAACCTGGCGTTCGGCCGGTTCCAGTTCGGCTACGCGTCCGCCGTGTCGGTCGCGCTCCTCATCGTCCTGAGCATCATCACGATCATCCAGTACCGGCTCACCCGCTCGGGCGAGTCCGACCTCGACTGAACGGGAAGCGCCGATCATGACCACGACCCTCACCCGTTCCGTCACCACGAAGCGGCCCGCCCGACCGGGCGCCGCGCACCGCCGCCGTCCCTCGGTGGGCCGAGTCCTCGCGTGGATCGCGATGATCGCAGTCATCGTCGTCACGCTGTTCCCGTTCTACTGGATCCTCCGCACCGCGCTGTCCTCGAACGGCGCGATCAACTCCGATCCGACGTCCCTGCTCCCGGTGGGGTTCAGCCTCGGCGGCTTCGAGCGCGTGTTCGGCCTGCAGTCCACCAAGGAGGCGCTCGCGCAGGGCGGCTCGGGTGCCGCGCTGGACTTCTGGCGGTACCTGCTCAACTCGGTCATCGTGTCGACGATGGTCACGGTCGGCCAGGTGTTCTTCTCCGCAGCCGCGGCCTACGCGTTCGCGCGACTGCGCTGGCCCGGACGCGACAAGGTGTTCGCGGTGTTCCTCGCGGGACTGATGGTGCCCGCGATCTTCACGCTGCTGCCGAACTTCGCGCTCATCAAGGAGCTCGGGCTGGTCGACAACCTGCTGGGCATCGCCCTCCCGACGATGTTCATGACACCGTTCGCGGTGTTCTTCCTCCGGCAGTTCTTCCTCGGCATCTCGAAGGAGGTCGAGGAAGCGGCGCTCATCGACGGCGCCGGCAAGGTCCGCGTGTTCTTCCGCCTGGTCATCCCGATGGCCGCCGCCCCGATCGCCACGCTCGCGGTGCTCACCTACATCACGAGCTGGAACGACTACTTCTGGCCGCTCATGGTGTCGTACACGGACAGCTCCCGCGTGCTCACCGTCGCGCTCGGCGTCTTCAAGTCCCAGGCACCGCAGTCCGGCACCGACTGGGCCGGACTCATGGCCGCGACGCTCGTCGCGGCCCTCCCGATGATCGTGCTGTTCGGCCTGTTCGCCAAGCGCATCGTCAACTCCATCGGCTTCTCCGGCATCAAGTAGGACGACATGACGAACCAGCTCTCCCGCCGCGCCCTGTTCGCCGGCGGCGCCTCCGCCCTCGCACTCGGCGCGCTCGCCGCCTGCTCGTCGCCCGGCCGTGGCGCCGCCTCGGGCACGGGCACCCGCACCGTCAGCTACTGGCTCTGGGACTCGAACCAGCTGCCGGCGTACCAGGCCGTCGCGGACGCATTCCACCGCGAGAACCCGGACATCACGATCAAGATCACGCAGCTCGGCTGGGGTGACTACTGGACGAAGCTCACCGCGGGCTTCATCGCGGGCACCGCACCGGACGTGTTCACCGACCACCTCACGAAGTTCCCGCAGTACGCCGACCTCGACGTCCTCTACAAGCTCGACGAGCTGGACGCGACGAAGGGGATCCGCGACGACGACTACCAGTCCGGCCTCGCCGAGCTGTGGAAGGGGCAGGACGGGCACCGGTACGGGTCGCCGAAGGACTGGGACACCATCGCGATGTTCTACGACCGCAGGGCGATGGCCAAGGCCGGGGTCTCGGAGGCCGAGCTGCAGGACCTCGAGTGGAACCCGGACGACGGCGGCACCTTCGAGCGGATGCTCGCCCACCTGACCGTCGACCGCAAGGGGCGGCGCGGCGACGAACCGGGCTTCGACAAGCACGACGTCGAGGTCTACGGCATCTCGTCGAACGGCTCCGGCGGCGACGGCTTCGGCCAGACGCAGTGGTCGCCCTTCACCGGTTCCACCGACTGGTTCTACACGAACCGGAACCCCTGGGGCGACAAGTTCCGCTACCAGGAGGAGGTCGTCCAGAAGACCCTGGCGTGGTACTACGGGCTGGCCGACAAGGGCTACATGGCGAAGTACGGCGTCTTCTCGACGACGACCGGCCCGGACGTGCAACTCGGGGCGGGCAAGTGCGCGCTGTCGTTCAACGGCTCGTGGATGATCGGCGCGTACCTCGGCATGAAGGACCTCGACATCGCCGTCGCCCCGACCCCCGTCGGACCGGTGGGGCACCGCGCCTCGATGTTCAACGGACTCGGCGACTCGATCACGAAGCAGGCGAAGGACCCCGAGGCCGCGGCGAAGTGGGTGGCGTACCTCGGCAGCGACGCGGCGCAGCGGATCGTCGGCGAGGCGGGCATCGTCTTCCCGGCACGCCCCGCGGGCACCGAGGCGGCCGTCGCGTCCTTCCGGAAGCGTGGCCTCGACGTCACCGCGTTCACGCGCCAGGTCGAGGAGCAGACCACGTTCCTGTTCCCCGTGACCCGGAACCCGGCCGACGTGCAGGCGCTCCTCCAGCCGGCGTTCGACGACGTCTACGCCAACGGGAGACCGATCAGCACCCTCACCGGGATCAACGAGCAGGTCAACAACCTGCTCGCGCTCACCTGACACGACGCGGTTCGTCCGCACACCGCGCCCGAGTGCGGTGTGCGGACGACGCGTTGACCGAACGGCCGTGCACGACCCAGACTGGCGCCGATGACGTCCCTCGAATCCCTCGTGTACATGTCCGTCGCCGTCGACGACCTCACCGACGACCAGCTGGTCGCCATGCTGCGTGAGGCGCGGCTCCGCAACGAGGCGCTCGGCGTCTCCGGGCTGCTCCTCGCGAAGGGCGGACGGTTCATGCAGGTCCTCGAAGGGCCGTCGTGGAGCGTCGAGGACCGCTTCGCCGCGATCGAGCGGGATCCCCGTCACCGTGACGTCCGGTCGCTCTCCCGCGAGCGCATCGACGCGAGGCGCTTCGACGGCTGGGCGATGGCGTTCGGCAACCCCACCGACACCGAGGTCCGCGACGAGCCCGGGTTCAGCACGTTCCTCACGGAGCGGTCCGGCCTCCCGACCGAGCTCGCCGGCTCGCCAGCGGACTGGCTGCTGCGCTGGTTCCGCGGCCGCGACCTCCTCGACGTCCCGGAGGAGCGGATCACCCTGGCACGACACGCCGCCTGACGCGACCATCCCTCGTTCTGGAGGCGCGGTGCCGCCCCGCACCGTGCCTCCCGTCCGTGAGACTGGACGGGTGGAACGACGTGAGCAGATCCTGGTGGCCGCCGCCCGCGAGTTCGACCGAGCCGGCTTCGCCGGCGCGAGCATCGCCGGGATCGCCCGGACCGCCGGGGTCCCGCAGGGGACGCTGCACTTCCACTTCCCGACCAAGCTCTCGATGGCGCTCGCGGTCATCGACGAGCAGAACTCCCGCACCTTCGCGGTGGTGAGCCACGGCGACGGCTCCCCGACGGCGGCGCTCATCGGGGCCTCCCGTGCCATCGCCGAACTGCTCCGGACCGACGCGATCGTCCGTGCCGGCATCCGGCTGTCGCTCGAACGCGGCGAGTTCGCGCACGCCACCGCGAGCTTCTACGAGCAGTGGATCGGCGGGATCGTCGACGTGTTCCGCTCGGCGATCGCGAGCGGCGAACTCCGCACCGACCTGGCCGCCGAACAGCTCGGCGCGACGGTCGTGCCGTACTTCACGGGCGTGCAGCTCGTGTCCGAGGTCCGCACCGGACGGGCCGACCTGTTCGCCGCCGTCGAGACGATGTGGCACGTGCTGCTCGCGGGCACGGCCGACCCACGGCACCGCGAGCGCCTGTTCGGGGTGGTGGCGGAGGCGTTCCGCGGGGCAGACTGACCCCGTGGGGGACGTACGCGTGCTGCCGGAGGACCATCCGGACGTCGAGGGGTTGCGCCGAGCGGGCTGGACCGTGGTGGCCCGTTCGTGGGCGGGGCAGCTCGACGCGGCGCGGGCGGACCGCGCACGGTTGCGTGCGCTGGTGCAGCGTGTCGACGGCGTGGTGACGATCCGTGCGGTCTCGGAGGCCGACCTGGCGGCGGTGTCGGCGCTCGACGCCGCGACCATCGACGACTACCCCGGGAGCGTCGCGACGCAGCACACACCGCTCGACCACGAGACCGTCCGGGTCCACGGCGGCCGCCGCGGGTTCGGCGCGTGGAGCCCCGACGGTGCGCTCGTCGCGGTCACGTACGTCGACCGCGTCGGGGCGGACGTCGAGACCCACTTCACCGTCGTCGCCCCGGGGTGGCGCGGGCGCGGCGTCGGGAGCGCGGTGAAGGCCGCGTCCGTGCTCGCCCTGCTCGACGACGGGGTGGAACGGTTCCGGACCGGCGGGTCGTCGGACAACGCCGGGATCATCGCGGCGAACACCGCCCTCGGCTACGTGCGCGACGAGGAGTGGGTCACACTCGAGCGACCGGCCCCGTGAGCCCGGCGGCCCCGAGGAGGGACCTAGGATCGAGCACATGGCGACCGTCCTCCTCGTCCGGCACGGACGCACCACCGCGAACGCGACCGGGGTGCTCGCCGGGCGGACGGCGGGCGTCGCGCTCGACGCCGTCGGACGCCAGCAGGCCGCCCGGACCGCGGAGCGCCTCGCCGCGGTCCCGCTCGCGGCCGTCGTGTCCAGCCCGCTCGAGCGGTGCCGGCAGACCTCCCGTGCGCTGCTCCGACGGCAGACGGGCACGCCCACCACGCGCATCGAGCGGGCGATCACCGAGTGCGACTACGGCGACTGGCAGGGCCGCAGGCTCGCCGACCTCGCGAAGGAGCCGCTCTGGCGGACGGTGCAGGCGAACCCCAGCGCCGTCGTGTTCCCCGGCGGCGAGTCGATGCAGGGCATGCAGGCACGGGCGGTCGCAGCCATCCGGCGCCTCGACGCCGAGGTCGAGGCGGAGCACGGCCCGACCGCGGTCTGGGCGGCGGTGAGCCACGGCGACGTCATCAAGTCCGTCCTGGCCGACGCGCTCGGCATGCACCTCGACCTGTTCCAGCGCATCGCCGTCGGACCCGCTTCGGTGTCCATCGTGCGCTACGGCGAGCACCGCCCCGAGGTCGTCGCCTCGAACACCGACTCCGGCGACCTGGGCTGGCTGGCCGCAGTCGGCGCGCCGTCCGGGGACGCCGCGGTCGGCGGCGGCGCCGGGCACGACGACCCGACCGAGACGGGTACCGGCAGAGCCTGAACGGCGCTCGTCCGCCCCTCCTACAATGCGGGTATGCCCACCATCGTGCACGGCTTCGACTGGCCGGACCGTCTCGTCGTCGGGACGATCGGCCGCCCCGGCGAGCGGTCCTTCTACCTCCAGGCGCGGGACGGCCGCCGCGTGACGAGCGTCGCGCTCGAGAAGGAGCAGTCGGCGGTCCTCGCGGACAAGATCGACGAGCTCCTGGACGAGGTCGCCTCGGTGGAGGACAACCGCTTCAGCGTCCCGCCCTCCGCCCCGTCCGAGCTGCAGGACCTCGCGCCGCTCGACCAGCCCGTCGAGCCCGAGTTCCGGGCCGGCGCCCTGAGCCTCGGGTTCGACCCGGCGACGGCGCAGGTGGTGATCGAGGCGTACCCGATCGACGACGAGCTGGAGATCCTCGCCGAGACGAGCGACGACGGCGAGGAGATCGAGGCGGTCGTCGAGATCCCGGAACCGGCCGAGCTGTTCCAGGTGAAGATCCCCGTCGGCACCGCGCGCGCGTTCGTGGAGCGCACACGCGAGATCGTGGCCGCGGGGCGTCCGCCCGGGGACGCATGAGCGACGGATCGCTGTCGATCCGGGCACGCATCCGCGAAGCGTCGAACGCCACCTTCCTGGCCGACCTCGACGGTGAACCCGTCGTCTACAAGCCGATCGAGGGCGAGCGGCCGCTGTGGGACTTCCCGGACGGCACGCTCGCCGACCGTGAGGTCGCTGCCTACCTCGTGTCCGAGGCGTTCGGATGGGACGTGGTGCCCCCGACGTGGATGGGCGACGGGCCCTTCGGCCGCGGCATGGTCCAGCGCTGGCAGGAGATCGACGTCGAGCAGGACGCGGTCGACCTCGTCCCCGCCGACGTGACCGACACCCCCGAGGGTGCGCCGCCGTGGCTGCCCGTGCTCGAGGCGATCGACGAGCAGGACCGACCCGTGACGCTCGTGCACGAGGACACCGCGGTCCTGCGGCGGATGGCCGTGTTCGACGTCGTCGTGAACAACGCCGACCGCAAGGGCGGCCACGTGCTCGCGATGCCGGACGGGCACCGCTTCGGCGTCGACCACGGGCTGACCTTCCACGTCGAGCACAAGCTCCGCACCGTCCTGTGGGGGTGGATCGGCGAGCCGCTCGACCCGGACGAGCTCGAGGGTCTGGACCGCGTGGCGGACGCCCTGCGGGGTGACCTCGGCGCGGCGCTCGACGAGCACCTCACGGTCGCCGAGGTCGACACCCTCAGGGCGCGCATCGCGGCCCTGCGGGCGGTCGGTGTGTTCCCGCCGCCCCCCGGTCACGGGCCGGCCGTGCCCTGGCCGCTCTTCTGACGGACGGGAGGCGCGGGTTCGGCCGGACCCGCGCCTCCCGTCCTCCCGGTCACCAGTCGTCGCGTCCGTACCCGCCGAACAGCGGCGACGCGCCGCCGCGCGCGCCGAGGTAGGACCCCACGACCGCGACCCCGAGGTCGTCGTTCTCCGGCGCGACCACCGTCCCGTCCACCCGCTTCGCCATCGCGTCGACGAACCGTGCCAGGCCCGGGTCGTCACCGAGCCGGAAGAACGTCGTCTGCGCACCGAGTCGTCCGGCGTTCTCGAGTTCGCGGACGGACAGGGCGATCGTGATCGGGTCCGGCGGGTAGCCGAACCAGACCTGTCCGTTCGGTTCGAGGTGGGAGGTGGGCTCGCCGTCGGTGACGATGAGCAGCACCGGCTGCGCGTTCGGGTGCTTCCGGAAGTGCCGGTTCGCGAGCAGCAGCGCGTGGTGCAGGTTCGTGCCCTTGTCCCACATCGCGTCGAGCCCGACGAGCTGCTCGATGTCCATGACCTCGGCCTCGCGTCCGAACGCGATGAGCTGCAGGTCGTCGCCCCGGAAGCGGGTGGACACGAGGGTGTGCAGCGCGAGGGCGGTGCGCTTCATCGGGACCCAGCGGTCCTCCATCGCCATCGAGAACGACGTGTCGACGAGCAACGCCACGCACGCCTGGGTGCGCGCCTCGGTCTCCTGCACCTCGACGTCCTCGATCGTGAGGCGCACGCCGGGCCCCGGGCGTCCACCGGCCGCCGTGCGGGTGACGGCGTTGGTGATCGTCCGCGGGATGTCCCACGGCTCGGTGTCGCCGAAGGCCCACTGCCTGGTCGCACCCGACGGCTCGCCGGCTGCACCGGAGCGACGGAGATCCCGCGCGCCCTGACGCCCGGACATCCGCTGGGCGACGTCCTTGAGCAGGCTGTTGCCGAGCTGGCGCATCGCCTTCGGCGTGAGCCGGAGCTGACCGTCCGCGCCCCGTCGCATCGCGCCGGAGTTGCGGAGGGCCTTCTCGAGCTGCTGCAGCGTCTTCGCGTCGACGGCCGCCTCGTCGCCGAGCTGCCGCGCGAGCGCATCGAGGTCGAGGTCGTCCAGGTCCGAGCCGGGGCCGGACTGGGCCAGCTGGTCGGCGAGGGCGTCGAGGTCAGCGATGTCCTGGAACACACCGGTGCCGTCACCGAGGCCGAGCCCCTGGTCGCCGTCCATCCGCTCGGACCCGCCCCAGTCCTCCCCGGGGCGGAGCGCGCGCAGGTTCTGGTCGAGCTGCCCGAGCTGCCCCATGAGGTCGGGCGACCCGAACGCCTGCTGGGCGAGCGCGTCGAGCTCGTCCCGCTGCTCCTGCGTCATCGAGTTCCGCATCCGTTGCGCTGCCGCGGCACGCGCGGCGAGGTCGTCGAGCAGCTCTTCGACGTTCTGCGGGTTCGACGGGAAGTACTGTCCGTGCTCGGCCATGAACGCGTCGAACTGCTCCTGCGTGTCCGTGCCGCGCTGGTGGTCCTCGAGCAGCTGGTTGAGGTCGCGCATCATGTCCGCCACCGCCGCACGGTCCTCGTCGGTGGCGTTCTCGAGCGCCTGCTTCATGCCGGCGAACCGCTGGTCGAGCATCTCGCGGCGGAGGAGGTCCTTGATCTCCTCGTACTTCTGCCGCGCCGTCGGGCTCTTCCAGTCGTACCCGTTCAGCTCCTGCACCGCGGTGGCGGGCGAGGGGGAGAGGCTGTCGAGCTGCATCTCGGCGAGGGCACGGTCGCCGTCGTCGAGCTCGGTGTCGCGGGCGAGCTGCCCGCGTTCGGCGAGCACGGCCTCGTCGAGGAGCTGCTTGACCTGCTGGAGCGTGCCGTCGAGGTTGTTCTTGCTGGTGAGCTCGCGACGGCGTTCGGCGACGCGGCGGGCGAGGTCGTCCAACCCCCGTCGGTCGCGGCCCCCGCGGCGCAGGAACTCCCGGATGGCGCGGTCCGGCGAAGTGCCGCCCATGACGTCCTCTCCGATGGCGTCGAGCGCCTCGGACAGGTCGACCGGGGGAGCGAGCGGGTCGGGCCCGTCCTCGTACCTGCCGTACCGGGCGTCGCGCGTGAGCCGCCGGTTCTGCCTAGCCATAGACGGCTTCGCCCCCGCCGGACTCCTTGCTGATGCGTCGGGCGAGGTAGAGGCCCTCGAGCGCGAGTTCGATCGCGCCGGCACGCTCGCCGTCGTTCGTGGCCCCGAGGCGGTCGCAGACCTGGTCGTAGAGGTCCGACTCGCCGATCGAGGGCAGCCCCTCGAGGAACGCGCGCGCACTGACCTGCTCGCCCGTCGTCACCATCGTGCCGCCGTCGAGCGCCTCGACCAGGACCGCGAAGTCGAGGCCGCGGAAACGCTCCCGGACCGTCTCGGCGGTCGCGGTGCGGAGGAGGTGCTCGAGGATCTCGTCGGCACGGTCCTCCTCGCCGTTCTCGAACTCGATCTTCCCGCCGAGGACGTCGACCGCGGTCTCGAGGTCGATCGGTCGGGCGACGGCGTGCTCCTCGCCCTGCCGTGCGGCACGGTGCACGGCCGCGGCCGAGATGGTCTCGGCGCCCGCGATCGCGAAGCGCGCGCTGACGCCGCTGCGTTGGTCGACGGCGCTCGAGCCGCGCAGCGCGCGCGTGAACCGGGCGAGGATCTCGATGAGCGCGTCCGGCACGTCGGCGGTGAGCTGCGCCTCCTGGCGGATCACGGCGATCTCGTCGGCGAGCTCGATCGGGTAGTGGGTGCGGATCTCGGCGCCGAAGCGGTCCTTCAGCGGCGTGATGATGCGGCCGCGGTTCGTGTAGTCCTCGGGGTTCGCGCTCGCGACGACGAGGACGTCGAGGGGCAGGCGGAGGACGTAGCCGCGGATCTGGACGTCGCGTTCCTCCATCACGTTGAGCATCGCGACCTGGATGCGCTCGGCGAGGTCGGGCAGCTCGTTGATCGCGACGATGCCGCGGTGGCCACGCGGGACGAGTCCGAAGTGGATCGTCTCGGGGTCGCCGAGGCTGCGTCCCTCGGCGACCTTCATCGGGTCGACGTCGCCGATGAGGTCGGCCACGCTCGTGTCCGGCGTCGCCAGCTTCTCGACGTAGCGGTCGTCGCGGTGCCGCCACTCGATCGGCAGGGCGTCCCCGAGGTCCTCGGCACGCCGCTGGCTGGCGGTGGTGATCGGGTCGTACGGGTGCTCGCCGAGCTCGGACCCGGCGATGACGGGGGTCCACTCGTCGAGGAGTCCCTGCAGGGTGCGGAGGAGGCGGGTCTTGCCCTGCCCGCGTTCGCCGAGCAGGACGACGTCGTGGCCGGCGATGAGGGCGCGTTCGAGTTGTGGGACGACGGTGGTGGCGAAGCCGTGGAGGCCGGGCCACGGGTCGCGGCCCTCGCGGAGGGCACGGAGGAGGTTGTCGCGGATCTCGGCGCGGACCGACTTCTGGACGTGACCAGAGGCGCGGAGCTCGCCGACCGTTCTGATGGCAGGTCGGGTCACCCCGTCAACGGTACGCCGCGAGCGCTGGTCCGGCGGGTCCGTCCCACGGTCCGTGAACCATCCCGGCGATCTCGGCGTACGTTCCCCATTCGTGAGCAGCGCGACGACGAACGGGGCGATCAAGAGCCTGGTCCCCGCCAGGATGGACAGACTGCCGTGGACACGGTTCCACTGGAGCGTCGTGGTGGGACTCGGGGTCTCGTGGATCCTCGACGGCCTCGAGATCCAGATCGTGTCGAACGCCGGCTTCCAGGCCGACCTGCACCTCTCGACGCAGCAGGTCGCCTCGCTCGGCACCATCTACCTCGTCGGCCAGGTCGTCGGAGCCCTGGTGTTCGGTCGGATGTCGGACCGACTGGGACGACGCAAGCTGTTCATCCTGACCCTGGCGATCTACCTGATCGGGTCCGGCATCGCCGGACTCGCGCCCGCCTTCTGGTTCCTGGCGATCTTCCGCTTCGTCGCCGGTCTCGGCATCGGCGGCGAGTACGCGGCGATCAACTCCGCGATCGACGAGCTCATCCCGGCGAAGTACCGCGGACACGTGGACATCGCGATCAACGGGACGTACTGGGGTGGTGCCGCCCTCGGCGCCTTCGCGAACATCTACCTGCTCGACACCTCGATCTTCGCCGAGAACATCGGCTGGCGCATCGGCTTCTTCCTCGGCCCGGTGCTCGGCATCGTGATCATCTTCCTGCGACGGCACATCCCGGAGAGCCCGCGGTGGCTGATGACGCACGGTCGTGAGGAAGAGGCCGAGGCGACGGTGGCACGGATCGAGGACTCCGTCGAGAAGTCGACCGGGCACCGGCTGCCCGACGTCGACGGGTCGAAGGCCATGACGGTGACGCCGCTCGACAACGTGCGGTTCAGCACGATCGTCAAGGTGCTGTTCCGGCAGTACCCGACGCGGACCCTGGTCGGCGCGACGATGATGATCACGCAGGCGTTCCTCTACAACGCGATCTTCTTCACCTACGCGCTCGTGCTCACGAACTTCTTCGGTCTGAAGACGTCGCAGACGTCGATCTACTTCTTCCCGTTCGCGATCGGCAACCTGCTCGGCCCGCTCGTCCTCGGGCGGTTGTTCGACACCTGGGGCCGTCGGCAGATGATCTTCTCGACGTACCTGGTCTCCGGGCTCGTCCTGGCCACGTCGGCGTTCCTGTTCCGCGTCGACGCGATCAGCGCGGGCGTGCAGGTCGTGTTCTGGTGCGTGTCGTTCTTCTTCGCATCGGCCGGAGCATCGAGCGCCTACCTCACCGTCAGCGAGATCTTCCCGCTCGAGCTCCGGTCGCAGGCCATCTCGTACTTCTTCGCGCTGGCGCAGATCTTCGGCGCGATCGCCCCGCTGATCTACGGTGCGTTCATCGGCGACGGGTCCTCCCGCGAGCCGCTCTTCTGGGGCTACCTGCTCGGGTCGGCGGTCATGATCGGAGGCGGTGTGGTCGCGTTGATCTTCGGCGTCGATGCGGCTCGGAAGGGGCTCGAGGACGTCACCCAACCGCTGTCCGTGCTGACGAAGGAAGCGGACGCCGCACGGAAGTAGTATTCCGTATACGGAGTGTTTAGCGCGGCGGACTGCAGCCTGTCATCGTGCAGGCATGGCACTCCTCCACAGCACGACAGCACCCAGAACGGTCCACGGCCCGTCCACGCCCGAACCCGGTGGGGCGGCCCGTGCCTGATCCTGGCGTCATGGAGCGATCACTGAACCGTGCGGGTCGCGGTGACGACGATCCGAACGGCATCCGGCGCAGTCTGCTGCGCGACGCCGTGTTCGCGCGGTTGCTCGACAACGTGCTCCGTGGCGTGTACCGGCGCGGGCAGCGCATCCGGCTCGACACCATCGCGGCGGACATGCGCGTGTCCCGCACCCCGGTGCGCGAAGCGCTCGTGCCGCTCGAGAACCTGCGCCTCGTCACCGTGCAGCGGTACGTCGGCGTGGTCATCGCACACTGGACCGTCGACCACATGATCGAGCGGGTGCGGATCGCCCGCACGATGATCACGGAGCCGTCGGTCGGTTCCGTGTGCTGCGCCGACCGGTTCGACGTCGCGTGGCTCCGCGAGTGCGCGACCGAGGGTGGTGCCTTCGCCGAACTCGGCGCGTGGTGGCTCCGTCGGAACGGCGCCGCGGTCAGCGCCGACTGGCTCTTCTCGCAGCGCGACGTGCTCGACGCGTTCTTCACCGACGACGTCGCGCTCGCGAACGGGATCGACGCCGTCGTCGCCCGTCGGGACCGGCTGCGGATCGTCGACCGCGCGACGGCTGCTGCCGAGCAGGACGCCCTCGCCGACTGCGCTGCCGCCCTCGTCGAGCTCGCCGACGCCCTGATCGCGATGCCCGACCGCTTCCGTTCCGTCGCCTGACACTCACCGCGGTTTCCGGGGGCCTTCGCACTGAACCGTCAGGCACCGTCGTGCCAGGGTGGACCGGTCGCGTCCCCTCGACCCGTCCCGCACGGGCTCGGGCGGGACGTCCCGGCGCCCGACAGGGAGGGCGCTGCTCGCGTCCCCGGCCGGCCGGGTGCCGCACCGTGTCCGCACACGACAGGAGTGCCCGTGAACGACGTCCGCGACCGATCCCACCGACTCAACCGGACGACCGGGATCGCACGCCACGGACGTCTCCGTCGCACCGGTGCTGCCGGCACCCTCGTCAAGGCCCTCTCGGGGGTCGCGGCGGTGGCGCTCGTCAGCACGGCCTCGGTCGCCGCGATCGCCGCGAAGCAGGTCACCGACGACCTCGGCGACGGTGTTCGGATCGAGGGTCAGCCGGCACCGAGGGCAGCGGGATCGACCGGACTCAGCTCGTACCGGGGCGGCTTCAACATGCTCGTCGTCGGCACGGACAACGACCCCGAACAAGGAACCGCGTACGGCGAACGCGAGGCCACCCTGAACGACGTCAACATCCTGCTCCACGTCGCCGCCGACCACTCGAACGCCACCGCGGTGAGCATCCCGCGTGACCTCGTCGCGCCGATCCCGGCGTGCCGGAAGCCGGACGGCTCGGGCACCACGGCGGCGCAGTCGGCACGGCCGATCAACACGGCGTGGGGTGAGGGTGGGCTCAACTGCGTCGTCCAGACCGTGCAGGGCCTGACCGGACTCGACGTGCAGTACTCGGCGGCGGTGTCGTTCAAGGGCGTCATCGAGATGTCGAACGCGATCGGCGGTGTGCCGGTGTGCGTCGCGCAACCGATCCACGACCGCTACACCGGGCTCGACCTGCCGCAGGGCACCTCGACGCTCCAGGGTGACCAGGCGCTCGCGTTCCTCCGATCCCGGCACGGCGTCGGGGACGGGTCCGACCTCGGACGGATCTCCAGCCAGCAGGTCTTCCTGTCCTCGCTGCTGCGGACGGTGAAGTCGAACGACACCCTCACCTCACCGGCGACGCTCTACAAGCTCGCCCGGGCAGCGGCGTCCAACATGCAGCTGTCGCAGAGCCTCAACGACGTCGGCACCATGGTGCAGATGGGACGGGCGCTGCAGGACCTCCCGCTCGCGCAGGTGAACTTCGTGCAGTACCCCGGGACGACGGGCGGTACCGGGGTCTACTCCGGCAAGGTGCAGCCGTCGACCGAGCTCGCGACGCAGTTGTTCGCGAAGATCAAGACGGACCAGTCGTTCTCGCTCGGAGCGGACAGCACGGGCATCGGGTCGGAACGTGCCGCGTCCGCCGCTCCGACCAGTGCCGCTGCCGGTCCGACGGCGGCAGCGTCGCCCGCCCCGTCCGCGGGCGGTGCAGCGAGTGCTCCCGCCACCGGTGCTGCTCCTGCCGGGACCGCTCCGACCGGGAGCGCCGCGGCGTCGAGCGCGCCCGACGACACCATCGACGGGCTGCAGGGACAGTCGGCCGACGAGCAGACCTGCTCGAAGGCGTTCGGCTCCTGACTGCCTGACGAGCACGCTCGCGCGCACCGAGAACGGTTGCCGCTCGCGGCGTCACGACAGACCGAGAACGGGGGCGCGGTGGTGGGCCGCGCCCCCTCGGCCGCTCCCGGGCCGAGCGCCACACGATCGGGCGCGTCGGGCTCGGCCGCCGGGAGCGACGTCGGTGCTGTGTCGCGACTGCGGGGTGGAGACCCCGGAACGTGATCGCCGCGTCCCGACGATGCTATTGACCGGGGTACGGGTCGACAACCCCCGCATGTCCCCACTTCGGGGGACCGTTCCGCAACGGGTGCGCGTGGCCGAGGTCGAGACGGGGCTCGACCTCCTGTATGGTGGTCGCAGCGCTCGCAAGAGTGCTTGGAGACGTCGCATAGTCAGGCCGAGTGCACCACCCTGCTAAGGTGGAGTCCCCTTTGAGGGGACCGAGGGTTCAAATCCCTCCGTCTCCGCTCCAGGATCGTCGGGGTGTCCCGGCTCTCCGTTCGACGAAACGTTCGCGTCTGTCGCCCGAGCCTCGCTCGCACGCCACTCGTCGTGCTTCTGCCCGGGCCGACGCGCCACGTGCGGGCTACGCCCGAGCGCAGCAGCGATGACGGACGGGAGGCGACCGGAGCGTCAGACCGTCGCCACCCCGCTCGTCGCGACGTCGTGTGCCGCACGGCCGCGCCGCGCCGCACCCGCGGCGAGGGCCGTGAGCACGACCGCCGCGAGCGTGATCCCGGCGCCCGCCCAGATCGGCGACGTGTAGCCGAGGCCCACCGCGATGGTCAGGCCGCCGATCCAGGCCCCGAGGGCGTTCCCGAGGTTGAACGCCGCGATGTTGGCACCGCTCGCCAGGGTCGGGGCGTGATCGGCGTAGTGCATGACCCGCGTCTGCAGCACGGGCACGGTCGCGAACCCGAACGCGCCCATGAGCACGAGGGCGACGATGGTGAGGACGGGGGAGGTCGCGACGAGCGCGAACACCGCGAGCACCACCGTGAGGATCGCCAGGACGACCAGGAGCGTGCCGTCGATGGACCGCGACGCGAGCTTGCCCCCGGCGAAGTTGCCGATGAAGAGGCCGATGCCGAACACGATGAGCAACCACGGGACGCTGCTCGACGGGAACCCGGAGACGTCGGTTAGGGTGTACGCGATGTAGGTGAACGCGCCGAACATCCCGCCGAAGCCGAGCACGGTGATGCCGAGCGAGAGCCACACCTGGCCGGAGCGGAAGGCCCCGAGTTCGCGGATGAGGGACGGGGTCTCCGCCTCGGGCGTGCGGACGCGGGGGACGAGGACGGCGACGCCGACGAGCGCGACGATGCCGATCGCGGCGATCGTCCAGAACGTGGCGCGCCACCCGAGGGCCTGGCCGAGGAAGGTGCCGAACGGGACGCCGAGGACGTTCGACGCGGTGAGTCCGGTGAACATGAGCGCCACGGCGGAGCCGCGCTTCTCCCGCGCGACCATGTCGGACGCGACGACCGACCCGATGCCGAAGAACGCTCCGTGGCAGAGTGCGGCGATGACCCGGCCGGCCATCATCACGCCGTACACGGGCGCGATCGCGGAGAGGGTGTTGCCGATGACGAACAGCACGAGCAGCCCGATGAGGACGGGCTTGCGGGGCAGCCGCGTGGTGGCGGCGGTGAGTCCGAGCGCGCCGACGACGACGGCGAGGGCGTACCCCGTGACCAACCAGCCGGCGGTGGTCTCGGTCACGCCGTAGTCGGCGGCGACCTCGGGCAGGAGGCCGGTGATGACGAACTCGGTCAGGCCGATGCCGAACCCGCCGAGTGCGAGGGCGATGAGTCCCGCTGGCATGGATGTCCTTCCGTTGTGCGGCGCTGCTGTGCCGCGTACGCTGGTTGTTGCAGACGCGGGATATCGATAGTTGCACACGCGGGGTATCCGCGCAAGCAAGCAATCCTGCCCGGAAGCACCGCTGGAGGTCCCATGTCCGTCGACGACACGTCGCTCGCCGTCCGCGCCCACGGGTGGCGCACCCTCGCGTCCCTGCACGGCCTCATCGAGGCGCGGCTGGAACGTGCGCTGCGTGCGGTCGACCTGTCGGTGGTCGAGTACACGGTCCTCGACGCGCTGCGGCGACAGGACGGCTTCCACATGCGGATGCAGCAGCTCGCGCGCGCCGCAGCGCTCAGCCCGAGCGCGACCACCCGCCTCGTCAACCGGCTGGAGGAACGCGCGCTCCTCACGCGCGTGCTCTGCGCCGACGATCGTCGCGGGCTCTACACGGAGCTCACCCACGCCGGTCAGGCCCTGCTCGACGAGGCCACGCCGGTGCACGCCGCGGCGTTGGAGGAAGCGCTCGCCGAGGCGCGCGAGGTGCCCGAGCTCGAGGAGCTCGCGGTCGCGGTCGACCGGCTGGAGGGCGCCGCGGTCTGACGAGTCGCGGTCTGCGTCGGTCCCCTGGACTGGAGGCGCGGCTCGTCTCCGCCCGCACGCTACGGTGAGCGGATGGTGCGTCGCGCAGGGCTGGTGGTGGGGATCGTCCTCGTGGGGGCGGTCCTCGGCGGGTGTTCGGTCTCCCCGGGGGTCGCGTCGACGAACGGGACGCCGCGCAGCCCGTCCGTCGAGGCGTACGTGGAGCCCGACGACGGTGCAGCCGCCCGGGTCTCCGACGCGGCGCCACGGGCGGCGACCATCGGCATCGACGGCGTCACGGTCACGGACGACGGGGCCGGGTTGAACGCCCTGCCCGACGGCGTCGGAACGCTGGCGCGCACCGCCTCGAAGCGCGGCGCCGTGCCCGAGCTGCTCGTGAGCAACTACTCCGAGTCGATCGGGGACTTCTCGCCCGAGGTCGGGACGGCCCTGCTCTCCGACGCGGGCAACCGGGAGCGCGTGGCCGACCAGCTGGCCACGCTCGCGGCGCAGCAACACATGCGCGGCGTGCAGATCGACCTCGAGTCGCTCCGCAGCCAGGACCGCGCCGGACTCGTCGCGTTCGCCGCTGGGCTCCGGAGCGCCGTGCACGACCGGCTCGGCAAGCGCGCACGCGTCTCGATGGCGGTGATGGCATCAACCGACGCGGCCGGGTTCCGGGACACCGGCTACGACCTCCGTGCGCTCGCGGGCAACGTCGACCGGTTCGTGCTCATGACGTACGACCAGCACGGCCCGTGGAGCGGCCCGGGTGCGATCGGCGCCCTGCCCTGGGCGAAGCGCGTCGTCGCCGCGGCCGAGCACGAGGGGCTCCGGGCTGACCGGATCGACCTCGGCATCGCCGGGTACGGCTACGTCTGGGGTGGTACCGGTGACCCGCAGGTCGCTCCGGCAGCGGCGAGCCGGCTCGCGGGGCGTGCTGCACGGTGGTCCGAGCGCGACGGCGAATGGTCGGCGAAGCTCCGTGACGGGCGGGAACTGCACTGGTCGGACGCCCGCTCGTACCGGGCGCGGGTGGTGCTCGCTCGGCAGCTCGGGCTGCACGGTGTCGCGCTCTGGTCCCTGAACACGCTGGGCCTGCCGCGCTGAGCGACGCGCCTCAGTGGCGGGGCGGCGCCGTCGTCGAGCGGACGACGAGCGATGGTGGGACGAGCGTGCGGGTGGGTGCGGCGTGCTCGGGCGCGCCGATGCGTTCGACGAGCCGCGCCGCTGCCAGCCGTCCGACCTCGTCGTTGTGCGGGTCCACGGTCGTCAGCCGGAGCAGTGGTGACGCGGCGAGCGGGGTCGCGTCGTTCCCGACCACCGACACGTCCTCGGGCACCCGGAGCCCGGCCTCGTGCACGGCGGCGATCGCGCCCATCGCCATGAGGTCGTTCGCGGCGAACACGGCGGTGGTCTCGGGGTGGTCGGCGAGCGCTCGCCGGGTGGCGTCGAAGCCTGCGGTGTCGGACGTGGCGCCGTCGCCGGAGACCACCGGCGTGGTGCCGGCCGCGACCAGACGGGTGACCGTGGCGTCGCGGCGGACGGCGGCCGGGCCTCCCGAACCGCTCACGTGCACGATGTGGCGGTGACCCAGGTCGAGGAGGTGTTCCGTCGCGAGCCGGGCGCCGGTCGCCTCGTCCGAGGTGACGACGTCGAGCCCGCCGGGCACGTCGGCCCGGTTGCCGGCCACGACCACGGGTGTGTCGGGTGGCACGACGAGGTCGGGGAACCCCTCGGCGGCGAGCACGACGCCGTCGACGCGCAGCGAGACGAGGTCGTCGAACGGTGACGAGCCGAGGTGGGCGTTGGCGCGCGTGTCGGCGAGCGTGAGCCGGAGACCGTGCGGGGCCAGCGCCTCGCGGATGCCGTTGAGCAGCGGGACGTACCAGGGGTTCCGGAAGTCGTCGACGACCACGCCGATCGTCCGTGTGCGTGTGCCGGCCAGGATCGCCGCGGCCCGGTTCGGCCGGTACCCGAGTTCCGCGGCGGCCGCCAGGACCGCCGAACGCCGGGCGTCGGAGACCCCGGGGTCGTCGCGCATGACCATCGAGACGAGCGACTTGGAGACGCCGGCTCGTTCGGCGACGTCGATGATCGTCGGGGGGCGAGGTGGCACGCGGATCCTCCGGCGAGACGCTTGACAGGACATGGGTGGGACGGGCTACAGTCTACCGACATCTTCTGGAACGTTCCAGAACCACCTGTCTTCTCGAAGGAGAGAACATGAGCGACAGCATCGGCGTCGCCGTCATCGGAGCCGGCATGGCCGGCAAGGCGCACATGGCCGCCTGGCGGAACGCACCGTCCCTGTTCGGGTCGACACTCCCGCCGGTCCGGCTCGTGTCGGTCGGGGACGTGTACGAGCCGCTCGCCGCCGGGGCCGCGCGACGCTTCGGGTACTCCCGGCACGACACGGACTGGCGAGCGATCGCCGAGGCGGACGACATCGACGTGGTGAGCGTCGTCGTCGCGAACACCCTGCACCGCGAGATCGTCGAGGGCCTGCTGGCCGCCGGCAAGCACGTGCTCTGCGAGAAGCCGCTCGCCGACTCCCTCGAGGACGCCCGCGCCATGGTCGTCGCCGCGGACGCCGCCGCCGAGCGGGGTCAGGTCGCCCGCGTCGGGTTCACCTACCGGCGCGCACCGGGTCTCGCCGCCGTCAAGGAGCTCGTCGAGGACGGCACGCTCGGGCGGGTCCTGCACGTGTCCGGCCGGTACTGGACCGACTACGGGTCGTCGCCGGACGTGCCGTTCTCGTGGCGCTTCGCCGGGGCGCCCGGTACCGGGGCACTCGCGGACGTCGGTTCGCACCTGGCCTACGTGGCGGAGTTCCTCGCCGGCGAGATCCGGAGCGTCAACGGCGGCACGTTCACGACCGCGATCACGAAGCGCCCGATCGCCGCGGGGTTCGCCCTCCGCGGGCAGACGGTCCCGCTGACGGGGGAGTCCGCCGACGTCGAGAACGACGACTACGCGGCATTCGGTGCACGGTTCGTCGACGGGACGGTCGTCGGTTCGCTCGAGGTCTCGCGGGTCGCGACCGCGCACCCGAACGGCCTCGTCGTCGAGGTCGTCTGCGAGCGGGGCGCCGCCCGCTGGGACCAGGAGCGCGCGTCCGAGATCGGCCTCGCACTGCAGTCCGACGGATCGCGGCTCGGCGGGTACCGTCAGGTCGTGCTCGGCCCCGAACACCCCTACGTCGCCGGTGGGATGGCGATGGACGCGCCAGGGGTCGGGTGGGGACAGAACCAGATGTTCGAGTACCAGGCACGGGCCTTCCTCGACGAGGTGACCGGCAACACGACCGACCCCCTGCCGGCGAACGCGACGTTCTCCGACGGCGTCCACAACATGGAGGTCCTCGACGCGGTGGCGCGGTCCGCCGCCGCAGGTGGGGCAGCCCAGACGGTCACGGAAGCGGTGCACGCATGAAACTCGGTCTCTACGACGCGATCTTCCACGACCGGCCGCTCGAGGACGCGCTCGCAGCGATCGCCGGGAACGGACTCACCGGCATCGAGCTGAACACCGGCGGGTTCCTGCCGCCCGTGCACGTGCCCGACCTCGACCGGATCCTCGTCGACGACGTGGCGCGCGACGCGTTCCTCGCTCGGTTCGACGGCACCGGGGTCTCGATCGCGGGCCTCAACTGCAACGGGAACCCGCTGCACCCCGACCGCTCGATCGGGGAGCGGCACGCCGAGGACATCCGGCGGAGCATCCGACTGGCGGCCCGGCTCGGTCAGGACCGCGTCGTCACGATGTCCGGCCTGCCCGGCGGTGAGCCCGGAGCGACCCGCCCGAACTGGATCGTCAACGCGTGGAACTCGGCGGCGCTCGACGTCCTCGAGTACCAGTGGAGCGTCGCCGTGCCGTTCTGGCAGGAGATCGACGCCCTCGCCCGGGAGCACGGCGTCCGGGTGGCGCTCGAACTGCACCCGCAGAACCTCGTCTTCAACCCGGCATCGGTGCGCGAGTTGGTGTCCCGTGGCGGTCTGACGAACATCGGTGTCGAGCTCGACGCGAGCCACCTCTTCTGGCAGCAGATGGACCCGGTGGCGGTCGTGCGGGACCTCGGACCGCTCGTGTTCCACGCCGCGGCGAAGGACGTCCGCATCAACCCCCACGCGGCGATCGACGGGGTGCTCGACAACGCGTTCCGCCGGTTGTCGCCGGAGGAGCCCCGGACGAACCTCGGCGGGGACGAGTGGGCGAACGAGTGGCCGAAGCCGTCCGCGTGGGACTTCGTCGCGCTCGGCAAGGGGCACGACACGGCGTACTGGACGGAGTTCCTCGCCGCGCTGCACGAGGTCGACCCGGAGATGTGGGTGAACATCGAGCACGAGGACACCGAACTCGGGCGCGAGGACGGGGCGGCCGTCGCAGCGGAGGTCCTGCTGGCGGCGGACGCGGCGCTGTCGGCGCGCGCCGGAGGACGCTGACGAGGCGGACGGGAGGCACGCTGCGGGCCCGCCCCGCGCCTCCCGTCCGCCCCGCGGTGCGTGTGTCCCGGGGCGCAGTCGGTGACGCATCCCCGGGAGATGTCACCGGGCCGTTGTAGCATGCACGACACCTGTCCCGAGCCGAGGAGGCCTGCGTGCCGGAACCGACGGACCCCGCCTTCCCCATCGACCGCATCCAGGACGTCGGGGACGCCATCATCGCCGCCGTGGCGACCGTGATCGACGGCAAGACCGAAGCGATCCGCACGGCGCTGACCGTGATGCTCGCCGAAGGGCACCTGCTCGTCGAGGACGTCCCCGGCGTCGGCAAGACGGTCCTGGCGAAGGCGCTCGGTGCATCGGTCGGCGGGTCGGTCAACCGCATCCAGTTCACCTCGGACATGCTCCCGTCGGACGTCACGGGCGTGAACATCTTCGACCAGTCGTCCGGCACGTTCCGGTTCTCGCCCGGACCGGTGTTCGCGAACGTCGTCATCGGCGACGAGATCAACCGCACGAGCCCGAAGACCCAGTCCGCCCTGCTCGAGGCGATGGCCGAGGCGCAGGTCACGGTCGACGGCGTGACGCGTCCGCTGGACCGACCGTTCATGATCGTCGCGACGCAGAACCCGATCGACATGGAGGGCACCTACCCGCTGCCCGAGGCCCAGCGCGACCGGTTCATGGCGCGCCTGACCATGGGGTACCCGAGCGCCGACGCCGAGCGGCGGATGCTC
The DNA here is from genome assembly GCF_052045775.1 of Curtobacterium sp. 22159. Lineage (NCBI taxonomy): Bacteria > Bacillati > Actinomycetota > Actinomycetes > Micrococcales > Microbacteriaceae > Curtobacterium > Curtobacterium sp. 22159. The sequence continues at coordinate 118,742 of NZ_JBQEPN010000003.1, read as the reverse complement.
ACGAACCGTGGCGGCGGCGACCCGCTCGCGCAGCTCCGTCCGATCGTCGACGTCACCACGCTCCGCGACCTCATCCGGTCGGTCCGCACCGTGCACGTCGCGCCCGACGTCGAGGCGTACATCGTCGCGATCGTCCGCGCCACCCGCACCCACCCGGACATCGTGCTCGGCGCCAGCCCGCGCGCCACGCTCCACCTCGCCCAGGCCGCCCGCGCCCACGCCGCCCTGCTCGGCCGACCGTTCGTCACGCCGGACGACGTCGCCACCCTCGCACCGGTGATCCTCGCGCACCGGCTCGTCCCGGTCGCCCGCGGCCTGGGCGGCACCGGCGACGACACCGTCCGCGACATCGTCGTGCGCATCGTCTCCGACACCGCCGTGCCGTTCACGGCGGCACCCGTCCGCTCCTGATGTCCGGGCCGTCGGCACCCTCGTCGCTCGCACTGCGGGCGGGTGCCGCGCGATCGACCGCCCTGCGGTACGGGCGTCGGGGGGTGGCGTTGCTCCGCCGGACCCCGTTCCCGCGGCCGACGGCGCGCGGGTGGACGGTGATCGCGGTCGGTGTCGGCCTCGTCGGCGGCGGGCTCGTGGGGACGACGAGCGTGGCGGTGTCCGCCGGGCTCCTGCTGCTCGTCCTCGTGGTGCTCGGCATCGTGATGGCTTTCGTCGTGGCGGCACCGCTCCGCGGCAGCCGGGGCACGGCGCGCGCGATCGTCCAGGTCGGCGAGGTCTTCCGCGAACGCATCACCCTGGGCGGCACGAGCCTGCCGTTCGGACCACGCTCGACCCTGCTCGTCCGCGAGCAGCTCGACGACGGCCTGGCGAGCCTGTCGACCGCCGAGACCTACGCGCAGGTCGGGCCGAACCTCCCGCCGGCGGTGCTCGACGTCGAGGCGCTCGCGATGCACCGCGGACGGAGCCTGGTCGGGCCGGTGACCATCCGCGTCGAGGACCCGTTCGGACTGCTGCGCATCGACCGGCCCGTGGTCGCGGCGGAAGAGGTCGTCGTCGTCCCGGCGACGACCCCGCTCGCCGCGCTCGACACCGGTGCGCTCGCCGGTGCCGTCTCCGCCGACGAGGGCCGGGTCGGCCAGGGCGGGTCGGCGGACGACAGCGAACTCCGGCCGTACCGCCCGGGCGACCCGATCCGGCGCGTGCACTGGGCGCAGAGTGCCCGCCGCGGGGAGCTCCACGTGCGCCAGACGACGCAGGCGCAACCGCCCGAGGCGGTCATCGCCCTCGACGTGCGCCGTGAGTCGTACCAGCGGCTGGGCCGCGACGACCTCGCCGAGCTGTCCGACCTCGGGGGCGATGCGGCCTTCGAGCACGCCGTCGTGGTGGCCGCGAGCGTCGCGCGTGCACTGGCCGCACGGACGTCCCGGGTCGTCCTGGTCAGCGACTCGCCGTCCGGGAGCACGCGGCATGCGGGCGACGCCGGCGGCCTGACCGACGTGCTGGTGGGACTCGCCGACGTGCGGATCCGATCCGACGCGCGCGAGGTGACCGAGGTCCTGCCCGACGTCCGTGGCCGCGACGTGCACGGCATGACCGCGGTCGTCACCGGGCACTGCACCGCCGAACAGGCCGCAGAACTCGTGTCGTCGACGACCGGGTCGAGTCGTGGGATCCTCGCCACGATCGTCCCGCCGGACCCGGTGGTCCGCGGGATCCTCGACCGCGGCGGCTGGCGGACCCTCGTCGTGCCGGTCGCCGGGGCGCACGCGCCGGGGAGCATCCGGTGAGCGGCGTCCAGACCCGCACGCGTTCCGCTCGGTCCGAGGCCCGCCCTGATCCCGACGCCCGCGCCGAACGACCGGACTCGCCGAGCCCCTGGGTCGTGGCGCTCGCTCCGGTCCCGGTGCTCATCGCCGCCCTCGCGATGCGGCCCCTCGTGCAGGGCATCGCGTGGTGGGTGTCCGGCGTGCTCGTCGTCGCCGTGCTGGTCGGCACCGTGCTGGCCGTGCGTCGTCGTGCTCCCGGTGTCCGCTTCGTCGCGCTGGTCGCCGCCCTGATCGTCAGCTCGTGTGCGGCCGCGGTGCTGAACGGCGTGCAGCCGCTCGGTTGGCTCGACCAGGACGGCGCGCTCGGCGAGACCCTGGCGGCGGTCCGTCTCAACCCGGCGCCGCTGCCGCAGTCCGACGCGATCCGGCTCATCGTGACCGTCGCGATCGGCTGGGTCGCCGGGGTGTCGCTGTTCCTCGCCGCCGTGGCCCCGACGGCAGCGCTCGCCGCGACACCGGCGCTCGTGATCCTCATCGTGCCGGGGGTCGTCACCGGGACCCCGGCGTCGCCCGGACTCGTCATCGCCGCCAGTGTCGCCTTCCTCGCCCTGTTGTGGTCGTCGGTGCGTCCCCTGCAGCGCGCGGTGCCGGCGGCCGTCGTCGGGGCGATCGGCCTCGTGGTGGCCGTGGGGCTCCCGGCGGTCGTGCCGCTGGATGCCGGGTGGCTGTCCGGCGTCACCGGGGCGATCCAGTCGCCCGTGCAGCCGGGGCGTCCCGGCACGCTGCTCAACCTCGGCAAGGACCTCCGGCAGCCGAACGAGCTCGAGGTCTTCCGCTACCGCTCGTCCGACGGGCAGCCCGAGTACCTCAAGCTCGCCGACCTCGACGAGTTCGGCACGGGCGACTGGGTGCCGACGACGACCGACGCCTCGAAGTCCGAGACGGCGGACCGGCAGCAGTGGGCGGTCGGCATCAACCCGCGGCTGTCCACCCGCGGGGACGTCACGATCCGTGTGACGGGGCTGTCGAGCAACTACCTGCCCGTCCCGTCCGGGGCGATGTCGATCGAGTCCCGCTCGACGAACCTCGACCTCGGGCAGTGGCGCTGGATGGGGGACTCCAGCACGGTCCGTTCCACCGGTCCGTCGACTCCCCGAGGCGCCACGTACGAGGCGTACGGCGCGTCCACGTGGGCGGGGGAGTACCTCGACGCGATCGCCGCCTCCGGGCTGCTCGGCCACGGCGACGAACGGGGCTTCGCCGCGCCGTCCGCCGCGCAGCTCCGGACGGACCGGGCGCTGCCGAAGGACCTTCCCCGGAGCATCGCGAGCACGGCCCGCCGCGTCGCCGGGAGCGCGGGCACGGACTACGAGGAGGGCCGCGCGCTCGAACAGTGGTTCCGGAGCGACCTGTTCACCTACTCCGAGACGGCTCCCGTCGAGCAGGGGTACGACGGCGACAGCATGGACGTCGTCGCGAAGTTCCTGCAGGTGCGCGAGGGGTACTGCGTGCACTTCGCGTCGGCGATGGCGGTCATGGCACGCACGCTCGGCATCCCGTCGCGCATCGCGGTCGGGTACCGAGCCGGGCCGACCCGGGCCGACGGCGAGTACTCGGTGTCGAACCGTCAGCTGCACTCGTGGCCGGAGCTGTACATCAAGGGCGCCGGCTGGGTCGCGTTCGAGCCGACCCCCGACTCCGACCAGGCCGCGACCGCCCCCACCGAGCCCACCTCGACGCCGTCGGCCGCGGCACCGGACACCCCGTTGCCGGCGCCGGACCGGTCCGCGCCCGCCGCGTCGACGGACCCGACGCCGACGTCCTCCGCCGCGCCGGGCGCCGCCGGGTCGACGGGTCGCCGCGACGACGGGCCGCTCGGACTCGCCGTCGGGCTCCTGCTCGTGGTGGCGCTCCTCGTGACCCCGGGCGTCGTCCGCGCGGCTCGCCGACGGTCCCGGATCGGTGCGGTGCGCTCCGGCAGGTCGCCCGCCGTGAACGCCTGGCGAGAGGTGCTCGACGACGTCGCGGACCACGGCTACGCGCCGGGGCTCGCACCACCGGGCGACGCCGCCGCCGCTGCGCGGACGGCTCGGGCGGTCCTCGGTCGGCTCCGGGCTGCCGTGCCGGACGACGTGCTGCCGTCCCTGGACACCGTGGTGGACGCCGTCGATCGTGAGCGCTTCGCCGCGGGCGGACCGGCCGCGGTGGACACCGGTGCGCTGCTGGTCGCCGTCCAGGAGGCGCGGGCCGCGCTGGACCGGTCCTCCTCCGTCGTGCGGGTGGTGCGGTCGCGCGTGCTGCCGCCGAGCCTGCTGCCGTCGTCGGCGTGGTCGCACGAGGGCCGCCGGACACGCCGACGTCCCGCCTAGCGCACGGGGCCGCGGCAGGCACGAGGCAGGAGCCGGGTGCGGGCGGTGGTCAGCGCCTCCGGATGACCGCCTCGACCAGGGCAGCGACGACCTCGCCCGGGTTCGTTCCCGGCAGCGCCTCCGCGTCGAACACGATGCCCACGTTCGCCCCGATGAGCACCGTCGCCAGGTCCTCCAACCGCATCCCGGGGTCGATCTCGGGGTGTGCCCCGAACCACAGCCGGACGAGTTCGAGGACGCCCTCCTGCAGTTCGCGCCGCTGTCGGACGAACTCGGGCAGGAACTCCGGGTGCCGGAGCGCGTAGCCGCGGAACTCGGACAGCAGCGCGAACTGTGCGCTCTGGTCGTGGCGGCCGAATGCCGCACGCACGACGTCCCCGATCTCCACGGCGGTGACGTCGGCGCGCACGAGTTCCCGCAGCGAGCCGAGCACCAGGTTCGTCGCGCGCTGCATGACCTGCGCGACGAGGTCCTCCTTCGACGAGAAGTTCGAGTACACGGCGCCCTTGCTGAACCCGGCGCGGGCGGCGACCTCGTCCAGCCGGGCTTCGTGCACGCCCTGTTCGGCGAACACCGCGGCACCGGCGTTCAGGAGACGTTCGCGGACCTCGGCCCGCGGGGTGCGTGGAGTGGGGGAGACGGAGGCGTCGTCGCTCATCGGTTCCTGATTCGACGGGGCCCGCCGCGGTCCGTCGGGTCCGGCTTCGTCGGGCTGGCGTGGTGGTGGGTCAGGACCATTGTGCTGGAGGCAGCGCGTGACCGGGGACCTGCCGCGCCGCGCGTCTGATCCCGCGCGGCATCAGCGAAGCCCCCGTCAACACGTCCGTTCGGATCCGCCGCGTTCGGGTCGCGTCGGTGCCGGAGCGGGCGACGTGCGCCGGGACGATACCCGGCGGTACCGATGCTACGCCCGGCCGTCGGCGTATGACACCCCTCAGCGGTCGGTGCGGTCGCTCTCGCCGGTGGGCGCCTGTTCGTGGCGCACGCTGCCCACACCGGAGCGTCGGCCGGGTCGGCGCAGCAGTCGGATCGCGTCGGGGCGCAGCTTCCGTCCCCGTTGCAGGAGCGAGCCGAGCGTGGACTTCGGCTGCCAGTCGCGGCCGTTCGGCAGCCCCCATCCCCGCCGGACCGCTCCCCACCGCAGCCCGAGGGACAGCACGATCGCTGCGACGATCCCGACCGACGGTGCCCCGAGGTGCGACGCGACGACCATGACGGCCGACGCGGCGACCGCCACCGTGGCGTACAGGGCGTTGCCGCCGAAGACCGCGGGCACACGGCGGAGCAGCAGGTCCCGCATCGCACCGCCGCCGACCGCCGTGATGGTCCCCATGATGATGGCGGCGGGCCAGTGGAGCCCGGCATCGAACGTCCGCTGGACCCCGACGACCGACCAGAACCCGATGACCGCGGCGTCGAGCACGGTGAACAGCCGGTCCCACGCACGTTCCGAGAACGACACGAAGAACGCGATGAGCGCACCCGCGATCGCGACCGGCGCGTAGAGCGGGTCCACGAGCGCGACGGGCGGTCCGTTCTGCAGCAGGGTGTCGCGGAGCATGCCGCCGCCGAGGCCCGAGACGAACCCGACGACGAGGAACCCGAAGAGGTCGAAGTCCATCGTCCGGGCGAGGGAACCGCCGAGCAGTGCCGACGCGAACACCCCGGCCAGGTCGAGCACGTTCGTGATCGACGCCAGGCCTTCGACGGACAGCAGGTTCATGAGAACCATCAAACATCACCGGCGCGGAGTGGCGGGGCGACGGCCGGTTAGGTTAGCCTCACCTTCGTCATGCTCGCCACTCTCGTCATCGGCCTCCGCGAAGGCCTCGAAGCGACCCTCATCGTCGGCATCATCGCCGCGTTCCTCCGTCGCAACCGGGTACCGCTCGCACCGATGTGGCTCGGCGTCGGGACCGCCGTCGTGCTCAGCGTCGCGGTCGGCTTCGGCCTGCAGGTGGTCGAGCAGGGTCTGCCGCAGGCGCAGCAGGAGGGCATGGAAGCCGTCATCGGCGTCGTCGCGGTCGTCTTCGTCACCGGCATGATCGTCTGGATGCGCAGCCACGCGCGATCCCTGACGAAGGAGCTCGAGGCGAGCGCGAGCGCGGCACTCGGCCGCGGGACCGCCTGGGCGCTCGCGGGCATGGCGTTCCTCGCCGTGCTCAAGGAGGGCTTCGAGACGGCCGTCTTCCTGCTCGCCACGTTCCAGGCGTCCGCGGACACCGGACTCGCTGCCCTCGGCGCCGTCATCGGCATCGGGGGCGCGGTCGTCATCGGGTACGGCATCTACACCGGTGGTGTGCGGCTGAACCTGTCGAAGTTCTTCACCGGCACCGGGATCTTCCTCGTGTTCGTCGCCGGCGGGCTCGTCCTGACGGTGCTCCGCCGCGCCCACGAGGCCGGCTGGATCGTGATCGGCCAGCAGCGCACCGTCGACCTCTCGTGGCTCGCTCCGAACGGCTCCGTGCAGGGCGCGCTCGTGACCGGCGTGCTCGGCATCCCACCGGACCCGCGGGTCATCGAGGTACTCGGCTGGGTCCTCTACGTCGTGCCGGTCCTGGCGATCTCGCTCTGGCCCCGCGCCTGGCGTCCGGCTCCCGCGTGCGTGCCGGCCGTCCGGGCCGGCATCGCCACCGCCCTCGCCGTCGCGGCCGCCGCGCTCGTGGTCGCCGTCCCGACCGGCGGCGCCAGCCTGTCGCCGACGACCGACGTGACCGGCGACGCGACGTCCGTCACGGCCTCCGTCCACGGGACGAGCGCCGTGCTGCGGACCACGGGGACGGGCCAGGAGGGACGGATCACCCTGCCGGCGTCGGCGCACCAGCGCGTCACCCGGGCCGGCGTGACGGCAGACCGGTGGCGCGTCACGGACGACGCGTCCAGCGCCTCCCGGCCCGCCACCCTCGGCCTCGACGACCTCGTCACCCTGTTCGGCCGCGTGCCCGTCGGGATCTCGCCGAGCACGAACCCGGGCCCCTTCACCGCGCGTTGGGCCGTCCGCGACACCGTGACCCTCTGGACCGTCGGAGGGGGCGTCCTGGACGCGAGCCGCACTGAACGCACGGTGCTCACGCTGAGCGGTGGGGGCCTCCCGTCCGCACGCACCACCACGCTCGACCGTGACCTGTGGTCCGTCCCCGACGCACACGTCCAGCAGCACGCCGCGGTCGTCACCGCTGCCGCCACCCGGTCGGCCGAGCTGCTGCTCTGGAAGGCCTGGCTGCCGATCGCCCTCGGCGTGGCCGCCGTCACCCAGGCGCTCCTGGCCCTGCGCGACCGCCGCCGCCGACCCCTCACCCCGACCACCGCCCCCGAGACCGACCCGTCGGGCACCACGCCCGCCGACCCCACGAGGAGCCCCGAGTATGCCGTTCGGTAGGACCGCCCGCCCCCTGACCGCCCGCCCGTTGATCGCGCTCGGCGCCGTCGGCGTCGTGACCGCGCTCGCACTCACCGGCTGCGCGGACTCGTCCTCCTCGGCGGGGAACGGGTCCACGGGGTCCGGCAAGGTGTCCCGGGTCTCGGTGACCCTGGAGAACGACGGATCGGACACGTGCTCGGTCTCGACCACCAAGGTGCCCGCCGGCCCCGTCACGTTCACCGTGAAGAACGAGTCGTCGACCGCCATCACCGAGGTGGAGCTGCTGCAGGACCAGCGCATCCTCGGCGAGAAGGAGAACCTCGCCCCGGGGCTCGGCGCGGTCCGCTTCACGGCCACGCTGACCGGCGGGAAGTACCAGGTCTACTGCCCGGGTGCCGAGCAGGAGCTCACCGACTTCACCGTCACCGGCAAGGCGACCTCGACCGCGAACAGCAGCGCCGCGACGCTCCTGCAGGAGGGCACGAAGGGCTACGCCACGTACGTCGACGGCCAGGTGACCGACATGGTGACCGCCGTGCGGCAGCTGCAGGCCGACGTCGACAAGGGCGACCTCACCGCGGCGAAGACCGACTACGCGAACGCCCGTCCGTACTACGAGCACGTCGAGAGCGACGTCGACGGCTTCGTGAAGCAGGGCTTCAAGGCCACCGACAACGCCGGCAACCTCGACTACCTCATCGACATGCGCGCCTCGAACCTCGACGACGCCGTCGGGTGGAGCGGCTTCCACGCCGTCGAGAAGGACCTGTTCCAGGCCGGCGCGATCACCGCGTCCACCAAGCAGACCGCTCGTGACCTCACCGAGAACGTCGAGCTGCTCGCGAAGCTCGTCCCGACCCTCGACTACAAGCCGGAGGACCTCGCCAACGGCGCCGCCGGTCTGCTCGAGGAGGTGCAGTCGAACAAGATCACCGGCGAGGAAGAGGCCTTCAGCCACATCGACCTCGTCGACCTCGCCGCGAACGTCGAGGGCGCCCGCCAGGCCTTCGCGTACCTCAAGCCGGGTCTGACCAAGCTGGACCCCACCCTGACGAAGCAGATCGCGAAGCAGTTCGACGCCACGAACACGCTGATGGACGACTACCGCGACTCGAGCGCCCTCGGCGGCTTCCGCACGTGGGACGCAGCCACGAAGGCCGCCGACGCGAACAAGATCTCGCAGCAGGTGCAGGCGCTGCAGGACCCGCTGTCCCGGCTCGCCGAGAAGGTCGCCACGGCGTGAGCCGCCCGGACGTCTCCCGGCGTGGTCTGTTCGGTGCCGGTCTCGCCGCAGCGGGGGCAGGTGTCGGAGCAGCCGCCGGCATCGCCGGGTCCACGGCCGCGACCGGCGTCGACCCGTTCACCGCGGCGACGAACGGCGACGAGTCGATCGACCTCTCGCGGAGCCACCCGTTCTACGCCACCGCGGCCCGCGCACCCCAGGGCGGCGTGCGGACGGAGCCGCAGCGGTACTGCGTGTTCATGACCTTCGACATGGCGTCGAGCGTCACCACCGACCTCCAGGTGCTGCTCGCCCGGTGGTCGGCATCGATCGCGCAGCTGCAGGCCGGCAAGACGGTCGGCAGCGTCGAACCCGCGCACGGGGACGGCGTCGGTGCGGACACGGGCGAGGCGCTCGACCTCGGCCCCGCGTCGCTCACCGTCACGGTCGGACTCGGCCCCGGGATCTTCGACGAGCGCTTCGGGCTCGCCGGCAAGAAGCCGCAGCACCTCGCGGCGATCCCGACCCTGCCGAGCGACAACCTCGACGACACGCTCACCGGCGGGGACCTGTCCCTGCAGGCGTGCGCCGACGACCCGCAGGTGGCGTACCACGCGGTCCGCGACCTCGCCCGCATCGCCCGGGGCACCGCGACGGTGCGGTGGACGGTGCTCGGCTTCGGACGTGCGTCCGCCGGGCCGGACCAGTCCACACCGCGGAACCTCATGGGGTTCAAGGACGGCACGCGCAACGTCACCACCGACGAGGAGTACGAGCGCTTCGTGTGGATCGGCGCGGACGACGCCGGGGACGGTGCCGACTGGATGGCGGGCGGGACGTACCAGGTGGTCCGCAAGATCCGGATGAACATCGAGATCTGGGACGCCGACGTCGTCAGCGACCAGCAGCGCGTGTTCGGCCGGACCAAGATCGAGGGCGCGCCGCTGTCCGGCGGGTCCGAGCACACCACGCCGGACTTTGCAGCGAAGGGCGCCGACGGCACGGAGAAGATCGACCCGCGGTCGCACATCGCGCTCGCGGCGCACGAGGCGAACGGCGGGGTGAAGATCCTCCGCCGTCCGTACAACTACACGGACGGGCTCAACCAGTACGGGCAGCTCGACGCCGGGCTGCTGTTCACGGCCTACATGAACGACCCCGAGCACTTCACCCGGCTGCAGCGCAGGCTCGGGGCGTCGGACCGTCTGAACGAGTACATCTCGCACATCGGCTCCGCGGTGTTCGCGATCCCGCCTGCCCCGCGCAAGGGCTCGTACATCGGCGAGCAGCTGTTCCGCTGACCCCCGGCGGCCCCGGTGGTGGGTGCCCTCCGTCGTTTCCCTGGAGACGGAGAGCACCCGCGCCGCGGAGTCTCGACGGGCGGAACCACCGCCCGGCGTGAGAGGCGACCCGGCGCGACGCGTCGCGATGCGACAGGGCCGAGCGTACCCCGCGCATCGCCGCCACCACCGGGAAGCCGTGGGAAGGGCCGGTTCGCGCACCGAGACGACGGCGAGGGGCGTGCTGACGGGGTGACGCGCCTCCTGGACGGACGGGAGCGGGCCGCCCCACCTCGGTGGGACGGCCCGCTCGGGATCCGTCGTTCCGGCCGTTCCGGCCGCTCCGGCCGCTCGGGCCGGGAGGGGCGCGGTCAGTCCGCCTGGACGGTCACCTCGCGCTGTGCCCGCTTCCGGCGTGCGACGACCAGCGCGACGAGTCCGGCGAGGAGCAGCACGCCCGCGGCGATCGCGGGGACCGCGATGTCGGCGCCCGTGTACGCGAGCGCACCGCCGGCGTTCGCCGGGACCGTGCCGTCGACGACCCCGTCGGTGTCGCCGCCGGCGGCACCGGTGCCGGGACCGGCGTCACCGGCGCCGGGCGTGGTCGGATCGGTCGGGTCGGCGGGGTCGGCCGGGTCCGTCGGGTCGACCGCGGCGGCGATCGGGATGGTGACCGCGAGCGTGACGGTCTGGCCGTCGGGCAGCGTGACCACGAGCGGCTCGTCCGTGGTGGCGGCCGGTGCCACGGCCGCCGCGAGGACGGTCGTGCCGAACGCGGCGCCGAGCGCGGTCGCGGGGTTCGCGGCCGTCGGGGCGCCGGGCACCCGGAACGTCAGCGTCGCGCGTCCCTGCTCGTCGGTCTTGTCCACGATCGACGGGTCGACGTCAGCGCTCGTCAGCTCGGTGCCGCCCGCGCTGACCGAGACCCGGCCCGCGGTGGCGGGGTCGTCGCTCGAGAACGTCAGCGACGACAGGCCGACGGTGACCTCGTCGCCCGGCTGGAAGCCACCGGCCGGGGTCGGGGTGACGGTGACACCGACGGCACGCTGGTCGGTCGGCGGTGCGACGGCCTTCGTCTGCGCGGCGAAGTAGTCCACCTGGGCCTGCAGGTCCACCTGACCCGAGTCGGCGATGTTCGACCCCGTCGCGAAGGCGGCGAAGTTGTCGCCACCGGTCGACAGGAACGAGTTGACGGTCACCTTGAGCGTGTCCGTCGGCGCGATCGTCTTCCCGTTCAGCGACATCGAGGTGATGCGGTCGCCGCGACCCTTCGACGGGTCGTAGGTGTAGGCGAAGCCGTTCGACACGCCGAGCTTCAGGAACGGACGCTCGAGACCGTCGGGCTGCCACTGCTGCTCGAGGGCGGCCTTGATCTGCGCGCCGGTCATGTCCTCGGTGACGAGGGTGTTGGCGAAGGGCTGGACGAGGGCGGCTTCCTTGTAGGTCACGGTCCCGTCCGGGTCACCGGCGCCGCTCGACTTGTAGAGCATGTCGGTGCGGAGCCCGCCCGGGTTCATGAACGCGACCTGCGAGCCCTGCCGGGCGGTCGCGGTGCGCTGCACCTCGGCGATGTAGTTGCCCAGCTTCGACTCGCCGCCGCGGTTCTCGGAGGTGCGGTCGGACTGCACCGCGCGGCGGAAGTCGCTCGTGATCTCCCCGAGCTTCTTCGCGCCCTCGACGTCGGCGACCGCCTTCGCCGAGGAGACGATCCCGGCCACCGCGTTCGTCGAGGTGAGGTCGGCGGGGACCGTCGTCTCGGCGTTGACGGACTTCACCTCGGAGGTGATGGCCGTGAGCTTTTTGTCGGAGCCCACGGTGAGCTTCAGGTGGCCGTAGTTCACCCCGTACGAACCGGTCTGGATGACCGGGCGGGGCGTGCCGTCCGGTCCGGGGATGGAGTGGTCGTACTTCGCGTGCGTGTGCGCCGAGACGATCGCCGCGACCTTCGACGAGACGCCCGAGGTGATCTTGCCGAAGGCGCCGTTGCCGGTCGCGTCCGCGATGTTCGAGGTGGTGGCGCCCTCGTGGACGAGCAGGACGAGCACGTCGGCCTCGCCGTTCGCGGCGTTGCCGTCGGTGAGCTGGTCGGCGTACTTGTTGACCTGGCTGACGATCGGGGCCATCGCGAGGCCCTTCACGCCGCCGGGGCTGACGAGGCCGGGGATGAGGTCCTCGGTGGTGGCGCCGATGAAGCCGACCTTGACGCCGCCCTTCTCGACGACCTGGTACGGGGTGAAGGCGGGGTCGGTCGTGCCCTGCTTGACGATGTTCGCCGAGATGTACGGCCAGTCCGCGCGGTCCTCGATGCGCCCGGTCAGGTCGTCCTGGCCCTTGTCGAGCTCGTGGTTGCCGATCGCGCTGACGTCGAGGTGCATCGCGTTGAGCGCGTCGATGGTCGGCGAGTCCTGCTGGATGAGCGAGGTGAACGTCGAGGCGCCGACGTTGTCGCCGGCGCTCGTGAAGATCGTGTTCGGGTTGGCCTCGCGGTACGACTGCACGACGGAGGCGAGCTTCGCGGCACCGGCAGCCTTGTCGGCGGCCGTGCCCTCGGACTCGATGCGACCGTGGAAGTCGTTGATGTCGAGGATGTCGATCGTGGTGTCGCCGTCGGCAGCGACCGCGGCGGAGGGGACGGACAGGGCGACGAGGACGCCGGCGGTGGCCAGCGCTGCCCCGCCGACGATCCGGCTGCGCCGGCGCGGGGAGGTGGAGTGTGCGTTCATCGTCCGAGAACCTACGAACTCCCACAGGCAACGCGCCAGCAGTTGCCGCAACACGTCACGTGTTGTTCACACAGCGCACACCTCAGTCGCGGCCGAGTGCTCCCTTGACGCGTTCGACGGCCTCGGTGGCCATCGCCTTCGCCGAGTCCTTGACGACGCCGAGCTCCACCGGGTCGCCCTTGAGCAGGCTCTTCGCGGTGTTGATCGCGTACTCGGCGGTGATGTGCGGCGGCAGCGGCGGCACGTTCCGGCTGACGTACGCATCGATCACGGTCACGCCCGGGTTCGCGAAGGCACGCTCGACGGCTGCCTCGACCTCGTCGTCGTCGTGGACCGCGATGCCGGTGAAGCCGAGGAGTTCGGCGTAGCCGGCGTAGTCCATCGTCTCGACGTCCTGGGACCCGCGCCACATCGGGTTGCCGTCCTCCGTGCGCATCTCCCACGACACCTGCCCCAGGTCGTCGTTGTGCATGATCACGACGACGAGCTGCTGGTTCGGCCAGTCCGCCATGTACTTCTTCACCGTGATGAGCTCGTTCATGCCGAGCATCTGGAACGCACCGTCGCCGATCGTGCACACCGCGGGGCGGTCCGGGAAGGCGAACTTCGCGGCGACCGCGTACGGCATCGCAGCGAGCATCGTCGCGAGTCGCCCGGACAGGTCACCACGCATGCCGCGGCGGAGCCGGATGTGGTGGCCGTACCAGTCGGCCGTGGTGCCGGCGTCGCAGGTGACGGTCACGCCCTCGGGCAGGTGCTCGTCGACGGCGCGGATCACCCGGCGCGGGTTCACGCCGTCGTCGTAGCCGACCTCGGCCTGGCGGGCCATCTCGGCTTCCCACTCGCGCATCTCGCCAGCGAGGCGCTCCTGCCAGGACCTGTCCGACTTCGCCGTCAGCAGCGGCAGCAGCGCGTCGAGGGTCGCTCCGACGTCGCCCCAGAGGTTGAGTTCGGTCGGGTACCGCAGGCCGAGCTGCTCGGGCTTGATGTCGACCTGGACACCGCGAGCCTGACCGGTCGCCGGCAGGTACTCGCCGTACGGGTAGTTCGTGCCGAGGAGCACGATCGTGTCGCACTCCTTGATCTGGGTCAGGCTCGGCCGGGAGCCGAGGAGTCCGACCTGCTGGGTGTGGTAGGGCACGTCGGAGGGGACGACGTCCTTGCCGCGGAGGGCCGTGATGATGCCGGCACCGGCCTTCTCGGCCGCCGCGAGCACCTGGTCCGTCGCGCCGCGTGCTCCGGCGCCGACCAGGAACGTCACCCGCTCGCCGGCGTTGATGATGTCGGCCATCTTCGCCACCTCGTCGGCCGGTGGCGTGATCCGGGTCGACGGTGCCACGTCGCTGGACCGGGACACCCAGTGCTCCGCCGACGGCGCCTCGTACGTCATCGCCTGCACGTCGTGGGGGAGGACGACCACGGCCGGCTGCTTCCGGAGCATCGCCGTCCGGAAGGCCGTGTCGACGACCACGCCGACCGCGTCCGGCGTCGTCACCGTCTCGACGTAGCAGGCCACGTCGGCGAACACGCGCTCGAGGTTCGACTCCTGCTGGGTGAACGTCCCGATGGAGGCGAGGCCCTGCTGGCCGACGATCGCGACGACGGGCTGGTTGTCCATCTGGGCGTCGTACAGCCCGTTGAGCAGGTGGAACGCCCCCGGGCTCGACGTCGCGACACAGACCCCGACCTCGCCGGTGAACTTGGCGTGCGCGGTCGCCATGAGCGCCGCGATCTCCTCGTGCGTCGGCCGGACGTACTCGAGCGCGCGCTCGCTCCCGTCCGCCTTGCCGAGCGCACCGTCGAAGGCGCCGATGCCGTCACCCGGGTACCCGAACACGCGGGAGACGCCCCACGCCTTGATGCGGTCGATCACGAAGTCGCTCACTGTGGTGCTCATGCGCCCAGCGTGCTCGGCCGTTCCTGTACGGGCTCAGGACTCCCGGGCGATGAGCGGCCGCAGCGTGCGGTGCGCGATCCGGAGGCCTTCGAGCACCTTGTCGTCGGGCCCGCCCCACAGCGGGTCCTCGTGCTCGACACTGAGCGTGCCGTCGAACCCCGCCTCGTACAGGCGGTCGACCACGTGCGGCCAGTCCACGACCCCGCGCCCGGGCACCCGGAAGCGCCACCAGCCCATGTCCCACGGGTCGTCGCCCTTGTCGACCTTGCCGAAGAAGCCGTACCGGTTCCGCCGCTCGGGGAACAGCTCCAGGTCCTTCGCCTGCGCGTGCACGATGTGCTCGGCGAACGGCAGGATCGTCTCCACCGGGTCGATGCCGATCCACGTCAGGTGCGACGGGTCCCAGTTCAGGCCGAACCCCAGCCCGGTGACCCAGTCCCAGAGCTCGGGGGAGTAGGCGATGTTGCCCGGGTAGCCGTCCGGGTGCCACCCCTCCATCACGCAGTTCTCGATGATGAGGCGCACCCCGCGCTCACCCGCGTAGTCGACGAGCTCCGGCAGGACCCGGTCGCCCTCGCGCATGTTCTCGCGCACGGACTTCGTGTTGTCCCGTCCGATGAAGGTCCCGACGTACGGCACCCCGAGGGTCTGCGCGGCGTCCACGGCGTGGAACAGGTGCTGCTTGACCGCGGCGCGTCGGTCCGGGTCCTGGTGCAGGTTGTTCTCGTAGTAGGCGAACGCCGAGATCTCGAGCCCGGTCCGGTCGAGCAGTGCACGGGTCGCCTCTGCGTCCTCGTCGGTGAAGGTCGCGACGGGCAGGTGCGCGGCCTCGAAGTCACGACCGCCCGTCCCCGGCCACACCCCGACCTCCAGCCGCTCGTACCCCTGTCCGGCGGCGAACTCCGCGATGCGGTCCAGCGACCAGCCGGGCAAGCAGGCCGTCAGCATCCCGAGCTTCATCGGATCTCCCTCCAGGCGCCGTCGGCCGCGCTGCCGATGACCGCGTCGATGATCTGTGCCGCCCGCGCGCCGTCCGCGAAGGTCGGCAGCCCCTCCGGCCAGCCGGCCGGGTCGGCACCGCTCCGGACGGCCGCGTACGTGTCGGCGACGAAGGCGGCGAAGGCATCGAGGTAGCCCTGCGGGTGTCCGGACGGCACGAGCGCCAGACGGCGTTGGTCCGGCACCCCGAGCGCCGGGTCGCGGACGACGATCTGGGCACCCCGTTCGTTCCCGAACCAGGCCGTCTCGGGTTGCTCCTGGTCGAAGGCCGCCGAGCCGCGGGTGCCGTCGACCTCGAACCACAGCCGGTTCTTGCGGCCGGACGCGACCTGCGAGATCACGACGTTGCCGATCCGGCCGGTGCCGGTCCGGAAGGTCGCCACCGCGGTGTCCTCCGTCGTGACCTCGGCCCTGGTGCTCGTGTCGGCGACCGGGTCGGGATCGGGGGAACCGGAGAAGGACGGACCGGAGGCCGCCGGGCGGGTCGGGTAGACGATGTCGGTCGCGGCGGAGACGCTCGCGAAGCGCTCGCCCGTCACGAACTCGACGAGGTCGCACCAGTGCGAGCCGATGTCGGCGAACGCGCGGGAGAGCCCGCCGGAGCCGGCGTCCACCCGCCACGACGAGGCGTCCTCGTCGAGCATCCAGTCCTGCAGGTAGTGCCCGTGCACGGCCAGCACGCGTCCCAGGTCGCCGGCGGCGATGCGGCCGCGGATCTCCCGCACGATCGGGTGGTAGCGGTAGACGAACGGGACGGTCGCCACGACGCCGGCCTCCCGGGCGGCGTCGACCAGCTCCGAGGCCTGGGCGGCATCGATCGCGAGGGGCTTCTCGCACACGACGTGCACCCCGGCCCGGATGACGGCGAGGGCCTGCGGGTGGTGCTGGTCGTTCGGGGTGCAGACGTGCACGACGTCCGGGGAGTCCGCGAGCACCTCGTCGAGGGACGCGTACCCCCGGGGGAGGTCGAGCTGGGCGGCGACCTGTTCCGACCGCGCCGCACTCCGGCCGAGCACCCCGATGACGTCGGCGCCGGCCGCGCGCGCCGCGCGGGCGTGCACCCCGGCGATCATGCCCGTCCCGACCACGGCGACGCGTAGGCGTCGCCCTCCGTACCCACTGCTCATGGTGCTCCCTCGCGCCGAACTGGTCCCACCGTATCGACGTCACCCGGCCACGTGTCGGAACGCGTGAGTACGTTCTGGGGCATGTCGAGCCTCCAGACCTCCTTGCTCATCCTCGGTGCCAGCGGTGACCTGTCGAAGCGGCTGCTGCTCCCCGGCCTCGCGAGCCTCCTCGAGGTGAAGGAGGACTGGGACGTGCAGCTCGTCGGCGCGGGCGTCGAGGACATCTCCGACGCCGACTGGAAGGCGCAGGTCCGCGACTCCTTCGAGAACGCGCAGGCGTCACGGAACGAGGACGAGGGCGCCACCGGCGAGAGCCGACTGTCGGACCGTCTGCAGGCAGTCGTCGAAGCGTCGAGCTACCACAAGGCGGACGTCACCGACGCGCACGACCTGGAGACCCTGCTCGGAGCCTGCGAGCACGACCCGGCCGTCTACTTCGCCCTGCCGCCGGCGGTGACCGAGAAGAGCTGCGCCGTCCTCAAGGGGCTCGACCTGCCCGACGGGACGCGGTTCGCGCTCGAGAAGCCGTTCGGCACGGATGCCGCGAGCGCCGAGCACCTCAACGACCTGCTGCACTCGTTCCTCCCCGAGGAACGCATCCACCGCGTCGACCACTTCCTCGGCCGCTCAACGGTCCTCAACGTGCTCGGACTGCGGTTCGCGAACCGCGTCGTCGAACCGCTGCTGTCGTCCGCGCACGTGGAGCGGGTGGACATCGTCTACGACGAGACCCTCGGGCTCGAAGGGCGCGCCCGCTACTACGACAAGGCCGGGGCGCTCGTCGACATGATCCAGAGCCACCTGCTGCAGGTGATGGCGGTCGTCGCGATGGAGGCGCCCGCCTCGATCGACGCGGACGACCTGCGGACCCAGAAGGAACTCGTGCTGCGCGCCGTCCGTCCCTGGGGCGGAGACCCCGTCGCGGCCGGCAAGCGCGCGCGGTACACCGCCGGGGAGGTCGGGGACCGGTCGTTGCCGTCCTACGCCGACGAGGAGGGCGTGGACCCGTCGCTCGGCACCGAGACCCTCGCACAGCTCACCCTCGAGATCGCGAACTGGCGCTGGGCCGGGGTGCCCTTCACACTGCGGTCGGGCAAGGCGCTCGCCGAGCAACGCCGCGAGATCGTCATCACGTTCAAGGACTCGCCGCACGTGCCCGTCGGACTGTCCGGCGCGGAACACCCGGACCGGCTCCGCATCTGGATCGCCCCCGACGAGATGCAGCTCGAACTCAACGTGAACGGACCCGGCGACCCGTACACGATCGACCACACGACACTCGAGACGACCTTCAACCCCGGTCGGCTGAGCGCCTACGGCGAGGTCCTCGCCGGTGTGCTCGAGGGCGATGCCACCCTCTCGGTGCGGGGCGACAGTGCCGTGCAGGGGTGGAAGGTCGTCGAACCCTTCCTCCGGGCCTGGCGTGACGGGGCGGCGCCGCTCGACGAGTACCCCGCCGGCTCGCACGGGCCCGAGGGCTGGGACAACATCGACGCGTAACGTGCCCGACGTGACCACCATCGACGACGTCCTCCAGACCGTCCCAGAACCCGCCGGCGCCGACGTGCGCGTCGACACCGTCCGCTACGACCACGAGGGCACCGTGCTCGAGGGCGTCCTCGCGAAGGACGCGGCCGTCACCGGTCCCCGCCCGGCCGTCCTCGTCGTGCACGACTGGCACGGGGTGAACGAACACGTCCGGGCCCGCGTGACGATGCTCGCGCGGCTCGGCTACGTCGCGTTCGGCGCCGACGTGTACGGCGCCGACGTACGACCCGGTGACGACACGGCCGGTCAGGTCGCCGGCGCGTTCTACGGAGACCTCCCGCTGATGCGGGCACGGGTCCGAGCCGGACTCGACCGGCTGCTCGAGGACCCCGACGTCGACCGTTCCCGGGTCGTCGTGATGGGGTACTGCTTCGGCGGATCGGCGGCGCTGGAACTCGCCCGTACCGGTGCCGAGCTCGTCGGGGCGGTCTCGTTCCACGGACGACTGCTCGTGCACGACCCGTCCGACGCCGGGGACGTCCGCGCGAAGCTCCTCGTGCTCACCGGCGGATCGGACCCGGTCGTGCCCGACTCCCAGATCGCCGAGTGGCAGGACGAGATGCGCGCAGCCCCGGCGGTGGACTGGCAGGTCGTCACCTACGCCGGGGCGATGCACGCGTTCGCCGTGCCCGACGCCGACTCGCCGGACCACGGGGCGCAGTACCAGGCGCGAGCGGACCGACGGTCGTGGCGGGCGCTCGAGGTGTTCCTCGCCGAGGTGTTCGACGAGGAGCTCGCCGCGCACTGAGGGGCGACACGCCGGGGTCGGCTGTGGGAGGCGCTCGATTGGCGCCCGGGGGTGCACCTGTTGTAGAGTCTTCCACGGCCGCAAGGCCACCTGCGCTCGTAGCTCAATGGATAGAGCATCTGACTACGGATCAGAAGGTTGGGGGTTCGAGTCCCTTCGAGCGCACACACCGAACAGCAGAACGCCCCGAAGCCCTCCGGCTCGGGGCGTTCTGCGTTCCACCCGCACGTACTGCTCCGGCCGCGCTGCACCGACCCCGGCGCGGCACCGCCGGTTCGGGTTCCGGCGGTGCCGCTCGTGGTGGGGAGGCGGCCGAACCCCACCGGCCACCTCCCCGCACGCTCCGCATCGGCCATCCGGTCCCGGAGCGTGCGACGCGCCAACAGGCTGGCAGAGCCCGGGAGCGCCACTGGAGGAGACGGGCCCGCCGGGCCGATCGTCACGTCGCGGGGCGAAGAACCGGGTCCGACTCGCGGTTTCTGTGCAGTGTGCATCGATTCATGCGCCCGTAACGACGTTCTGCACATGTACCGCGTTCGGTGATCCCCCTACGGTTGCTCCAACCCCGATCGGCGCCCGCCGACACCCTCCCTCCCCCCGAGGAGCCACCGATGGCCAGCGATACCGCAGTGTCAGCACCACGCACCCCGTCCTCCGAGTCCGTCGTCGTGGACGACTACTCCCTGAGCCGCGTCCCGCAGTCCGCCCGCTACGGCTGGTTCCAGGTCGCCGTGCAGCGCTTCGGCCAGATCTCGGCGCTGTCCCAGTTCCTGCTCGGCGCCACGCTCGGCTTCGGCATGGGCTTCTGGGAGGCGTTCTGGGCGATCACGCTCGGTGCCGTCATCCTGGAGATCGTGTCGGTGCTGGTCGGTGTCATCGGCGTCCGCGAGGGCCTCAACACCTCGGTCATCGCCCGGTGGACCGGCTTCGGCAAGGGCGGGTCGGCACTCGTCGGACTCGCGATCGGCATGAGCCTGATCGGCTGGTTCGGCATCCAGTCCGGCGTCTCCGCGGCCGGCCTCGTCTCGATCCTGCCGATCCTGCCGGCGTGGGCGTGGTCGCTCGTCTTCGGTCTGCTCGTCACGGCGATCGTCCTGCGCGGCTTCCACTCCATGCAGTGGCTCGCGAACATCACCGTGCCGCTCTTCCTGATCCTGGTCGGCTGGGCCGTCGTCGTCGAGCTGAGCCAGCACTCGATCGCCGAACTCGCGTCGCGCGCTCCGGCGGGTCCGCACCTGAGCTTCGTCGCCGGTACCACGCTCGTGGCGGGCGGGTTCATCGTCGGCGCCGTCATCACGCCGGACATGACCCGCTTCAACCGATCGGTCGGCGACGTGGTGAAGCAGACCGCGCTGGGCGTGACCCTGGGCGAGTACGCGATCGGCCTGGCGGGCGTGCTGCTCGCGCACGCGGTCGGGTCCTCCGACATCACCCGGGTGATCACCTCGAGCGTCGGCTGGGTCGGCATCCTCGTGATCCTGCTCGGCACGTTCAAGATCAACGACTGGAACATCTACAGCTCCAGCCTGGGCGTCACGAACTTCATCGACGCGGTCTTCGGCAAGCAGGTGAACCGCGGCGTCGTCACCCTCGTGATGGGCGTCATCGGTTCGGTCCTCGCCGCGGTCGGGTTCCTCGACGCGTTCACCCCGTTCCTCACCGTCCTCGGGGTCGTCTTCCCGCCGATCGCCGGGATCATGGTCGCCGAGTACTTCGTGGTGAAGCGCTGGCGTCGTGAACTGAGCGACGCGGAGAGCATCCCCGCCACCTCGCCCACGTGGGTCCCGGCGACCCTGGTCGTCTGGGCCATCGCATCGGTGGTCGGCTACTTCGTGGCGTTCGGCATCCCGTCGATCAACTCGGTCGTGATCGCCTTCGTCCTCTACGTGATCGCCGGCAAGACCGGCCTCGTCCGCGGGCTCGGTGTCAGCCGCACCGAGACCGCACCGGTCGGCCCCGCGTCCACGCGGGCCTGAGGGACCACCCCCGACGACCGGTCGCGCCGCCGCGTACCTGATCCGCGTGACGACGCGGCCGGTCCCAGCACACCGAGCCAGCGGACCCGCACCCGCACCACAGCACCACCGAAGGGAACCACCCATGCGCATCGGCATCGACGTCGGCGGCACCAACACGGACGCCGTCCTGATGGACGGCAGCACCGTCCGAGCCGCGGTCAAGCGGTCCACGAGCCCCGACGTCACGTCGGGGATCGTCGCCGCACTCGACGGGCTCCGCGAGCAGCACGCGTTCGGGACGGCGGACATCGACGGCGTGATGATCGGCACGACGCACTTCATCAACGCGCTCATCGAGGCACGTGGGCTCGCCCCGACGGCGGCGGTGCGGCTCGGCCTGCCCGCCACGGCGTCCCTGCCGCCGTTCACCGACTGGCCTGCGCACCTGGTGTCCGCAGTGAACGCCCGGCCGTTCCTCGCGCACGGCGGGCACGAGTTCGACGGACGGGTGATCTCCGAGCTCGACCCCGAGGAGCTGAAGCGGCACGCGGGTGCGATCGGCGACGCCGGCATCCGCTCCGTCGCGATCTCGTCGGTCTTCTCGCCGATCAACGACGAGTTCGAGCAGCGCGCCCAGGAGATCATGGCCGCGGAGCTCGGACCCGACGTGGCGTTCTCGCTGTCGTCAGAGATCGGGCGCATCGGCCTGCTCGAGCGGGAGAACGCGACGATCATCAACGCTGCGCTCCGGGAACTCGCCGACCGCATCGTGGACGGCCTGTCCGGGTCGGTCACGGGCAGCGGCATCGACGCTCCGCTGTTCCTCAGCCAGAACGACGGCACCCTGATGGACGTCGAGTACGCCCGCCGGTACCCCGTGGCCACCTTCGCGTCCGGGCCGACGAACTCGATGCGCGGCGCTGCGGTGCTCTCCGGGTTCGACACCTGCGCGGTCGTCGACGTCGGCGGCACCACGAGCGACGTCGGCGTCCTGACGGCCGGCTTCCCGCGCGAGGCCACGGGCGAGGTCGCCGTCGCCGGCATCCGCACGAACTTCCGCATGCCCGACGTGCTCTCGGTCGGCATCGGTGGCGGCTCCCGGATCAGTGACGACGGCAGCGTCGTCGGCCCGGGATCGGTCGGCTACCGGCTCACCGAGGAGGGGATGGTCTTCGGCGGATCGACGCTGACGGCGACGGACGTGGCCGTCCGTGGCGGTCGCGGGCAGATCGGCGACCCGTCGCTCGTCGCCGGCGTGCCGGCCGAGGTGGCCGCGCGCGCGCTCGACGTCATCGCCGAACGTGTCGCGGACATCGTCGAGCGGATGCGCACGTCGTCTGCACCGCTCCCGGTCGTCGCGGTCGGTGGCGGCTCGGTGCTCCTGCCGGACGCGCTGCCCGGCCTCGGCACCGTGCACCGCCCGGAGCACTACTCGGTCGCGAACGCGATCGGCGCCGCCATCGCGCAGGTGAGCGGCGAGGTCGACAAGGTCTACGCGATCAGCGACGGCAAGCGTGCCGCGGTGGTCGACGAGGCCCGTCAGGAGGCGGTCGACCGCGCGATCGCTGCCGGTGCCGACCCGGGTTCGGTCGCCATCGTCGACTTCGACGAGGTCCCGATCCCGTACCTGCCCGGCAACGCGACCCGGATCCGGGCGAAGGCCGTCGGTGACCTCGCGCTCGGGGCGCTCGTCCGATGAGCACCACGACCGCGGCGCCCGCCGCCCCGCTCACCACCATCGGGACCGACTGCTCCGCGCTCGCCCGGGGTGCGGCGATCCTCGGCACCGGCGGCGGTGGCGACCCCTACATCGGCCGACTCCTCGCCGAGGCGGCCGTCCGCGAGCACGGACCGGTCGACGTGGTCCAGGTCGAGGACCTGCCCGACGACGCCGTGGTGCTCTCCGTCGCGATGATCGGCGCGCCCACCGTGATGGTCGAGAAGCTCCCGTCGTCGGCGCAGTTCGCCGAGGCGGTGCGCAGCCTCGCCGCGTACCTCGGCATCTCGCCGACGCACCTCGCCTGCATCGAGGTCGGTGGGGTGAACTCCACCACCCCGATCGTCGCGGCCGCCGAGCTCGGGCTGCCGCTCGTCGACGGCGACGGCATGGGCCGGGCCTTCCCCGAGGTGCAGATGGTGCTCCCGACGCTGTCCGGTGTCCGAGCGACCCCGATGGCCCTCGCCGACGAGAAGGGCAACACCGCGGTGTTCGACACCGTCGACAACCGGTGGGCCGAACGACTCGCCCGCACCGCGACGGTCGAGATGGGCTGCTCGGCGATCACCGCACAGTACGCGATGTCCGGAGCCGAGGTGAAGGAGTCCTTCGTCCGCGGGAGCCTCTCCCTGAGCGTGCGGCTCGGCGAGACGCTCGTCGCCG
This sequence comes from Curtobacterium sp. 22159, assembly GCF_052045775.1. NCBI lineage: Bacteria > Bacillati > Actinomycetota > Actinomycetes > Micrococcales > Microbacteriaceae > Curtobacterium > Curtobacterium sp. 22159. The sequence continues at coordinate 95,409 of NZ_JBQEPN010000003.1, read as the reverse complement.
CTCGGCAGCGGAACGACGACCCCGTCGAGGCGGTCGTGGAGGTGCTCGGCGGCACCGTCGTGTTCGAGGGCAAGGTCGCGGACGTCGAGCGCAAGACCGTCACCGGGTTCGCGCGCGGCACGGCTCGCGTGACCGGGACGGGGCGGGATGCGGGCCAGGAGGCGGTGCTCCGGTTCCAGAACGAGCACCTGCTGGTCGAGGTGGCCGGGGAGGTCCGCACCACGGCCCCCGACCTCATCGTCACGTTGGACGCCGAGACCGGCGAGCCGATCACGACCGAGGGCCTGCGGTTCGGCGCGCGGGTCCGGATCGTCACCGCGCCCGCCGACGACCGGTGGCACACGGCGGCCGGCCTCACGCTCGCCGGGCCGCGGTACTTCGGCTACGACACCGTCGCGATCCGTCACGACGGCACCACGAGCGAGGGGGAGACCCGATGAGCTGGACCCTGGACGTCGACGACCTGCCCGACCTCGCCCGAGGCGCGGCCCTCCTCGGCACCGGTGGCGGAGGCGACCCGACGATCGGGATGCTGCTCGTCCGCGCGGCGATCGAACAGCACGGCCCGGTGACGATCCTCGACCCGTCCGAGGTCGACGACGACGCGCTCGTCATCCCCACGGCGCAGATGGGCGCTCCGACGGTGGTGCTCGAGCGCATCCCGGCCGGACCCGAGCCGCTCGGTGCACTCCGCCGACTCGAGGCGCACCTCGGCCGGACCGCGACGGCGACCATGCCGATCGAGTGCGGCGGCATCAACTCGATGATCCCGCTGCTCGTCGGCGCCACCGGCGGACTGCCCGTCGTCGACGCGGACGGGATGGGTCGTGCGTTCCCGGAACTCCAGATGGAGACGTTCTCGGTGTACGGCGTGCCGGGGAGTCCCCTCGCGATCAGTGACGAGAACGGTCACGGCGTCATCATCGAGACCGGCCACGACAACCGGCAGATGGAGTGGCTCGCCCGCGGGGTCACGATCCGGCTCGGGGGCGTCGCCTACATCGCCGAGTACGCGATGTCCGGCCGACAGGTCAAGGACACCGCGGTCCCGCGCACGATCTCGCTCGCGCTCTCCGTGGGCCGGGCGATCCGCCTCGCGCGCGAACAGCACCGCGACCCGGTGGACGCCCTCGCCGAGGCGTTCGGCGCGACCATCTACACGCACCTGCGCGAGCTCTTCGACGGCAAGGTCGTCGACGTCGAGCGCCGGACGGTCGACGGGTTCGCCCGGGGCCGAGCGACCGTGCAAGGGGCCGACGGGTCGGAGCTCGAGGTGCAGTTCCAGAACGAGAACCTCGTGGCCCGGCGGGACGGCGAACTCGTGGCCGTGGTCCCGGACCTCATCTGCGTGCTCGATGCCGAGACGGCGGAACCGATCACCACCGAGCGCCTGCGGTTCGGGCAGCGGGTGCGGGTCATCGGGGTCTCGACGCCCGACCTCATGCGCACGCCGGAGGCACTCGACGTGTTCGGCCCGTCGTGCTTCGGGCTCGACGACGCGTTCGTCGCCGTCGAGGACCTGCACGCCGACGTGCGCGCGGTCCCGGTGCTCACCCCCTCCTGAGCGGGAACGGCCGCCGCGACCGGGCCGCCACGCGGCTCCCGCGCGTGCGGCACCAGAATGGACCCATGGGCCAGCGTGAGGGACGGGACGGGGGCGTGACGCGCCTCCAGGCCGACGACGCGACCGTGCTCGGACGGGGCGCCGCGCTCCTCGGGTGCGGCGGCGGCGGCCGCGTCGACCACATGGTGAGCGCGCTCCGGCTCGCCCTCGGCGACCGCACCGTGCCGGTCGTCGACCTCGACGACCCCGGTCTCGTGTCGGTCGCGGCGGTCGGGCTCGTCGGCTCCACGACGGTGCTCGAGGAGAAGATGCCGAGCGGACACGAGCTGCCGGACGCCCTCGCCGCGGTCGAACGGTGGACCGGCGTGCGCGCCGACGCGGTCGTCGCAGCGCAGATCGGCGGCGTCACCGGCCCGGCAGCAGCCCTCACCGCGCACGCGTCGGGGCTGCCCCTGGTCGACGCGGACCTCGTCGGCCGGGCGGCACCGCGGATCGACCAGCTGTCGGTGTTCGTCGGGGCGATGCCGAGCGTCACCGCTGCGGCGTCCACCACGAGCGGTCTCCGCATCGTCGTGGACGCGCCGGACCCGCACGACCTCGAGACCGTCTGGCGCGAGGCCGTCTCGCACAGCGGCGGATGGGCCGCGTTCGCGATCGGGCCCCTCCCCGTCGCACTGCTGCGCGAACGGGCCGTCGTGGGCAGTGTCGACCGGGCCATGCGGATCGGTCGCGCCTCGGACGGGGCGCGGGACGCCGAGCACCTCGCAGCGCGCATCGGCGGCCGCGTGGTCGCCCAGGGCCGGGTCGTCGACGTCGGCCGTGGGGGCGACGCGCTCGCGTTCGTGCACAGCAGCATGGCGATCCGGGACGACCGCACGGGAGCGGTCGCACGGGTCGAAGCAGGCAGCGAGTACGTGCACTGCCTGGTCGACGGACTCCCGGTCGCCAGCACGCCGAGCGTCATCACCGTCGTCGACGCCCGCTCGCTCGAGCCCGTCGCGACCGACCGCACCCGCGTCGGCAACGAGCTCGCGGTGCTCGTCCTGCCGTCCGCGCCGTGGTGGTGGGCCGACCCGCGACGCACCGAGCGGGTCGCACCGCGCGCCTACGGCGTCGACGCCGACGTCGTCCCGGAGGGCATCGCATGACCGGCCTGGACGCACTCGTCCCGCTCCTGCCCGACGGCACCCGGCTGCTCGTCGGTCCCGGCACCGCACCCGTCCGGGGCGTCCGGGGGATCGTCGGCACCCCCGACGAGGTCGGTCGGGCGCTGCGCACGGACGACGACGTCGTGGTGCTGCTCACCCCGGTCGAGCGGCCGGACGCCCGGTTCGACGTGCTCCTCCGACGCGCTGCCACCGCCGGGGTGACCGCGGTCGTCGTCGACGGCGCAGTCGGCCTCGGCGCCGGGACCGTCGCGCTGGCGGAGCGCCTCGGGGTCGCCGTCCTCGCCACACCCGACCCCTGGGCGACGTCCGTCCGGCTGCACGAACTCATCGGGAGCGGCATGGCGGCTGCCGCGCAGACGGCCCTCGCGGTGTCCCGTGCGGCGCTCGACGCGGGCCCCGAACTCGGCGACCTCCTCCCCGTGCTCGACCGAGCGCTGGGGCACCCCGTGCGCTTCCTCGACGCCTCGGGCCGGGCGCTCCGCGGCGCCGGACTCGACGACGAGGCGCGGGCGGTCCTCGTGCGCCGGACCGGCACCAGCGAGGTGGTCACGGCCGACGGCCCCGGCGAGACGGTCGTGGCGGTGCCGGTCGGGACGGGCATCGGGCCGCGGGCGTGGCTCGCCGTCGGGCTGCCGGCACCCCTCGTCGCCGAGCAGGAGGTCGTCGCGAGCGGCCTCCGCGTCGCCGCGGTCGCGGTCGGGCACCGGTTGCTGCTCACCCGGCTCGACGACGAGCGCGACGCCCGGTACCGGATGGCGATGCTCGACGAGCTCCGCGCGACCGACGGTGTACCCGCCCCGCAACTGGTGCAGCGCACGATCGCGGCCGGCTGGCGCCTCGACGCCTGGCACGTCGGCGTGCGCGTGGTGGCGCGGCAGGCCGTCGACCACGTGGCACTCCGGCGCGAGGTGGGGGAGGCCGTCGCAGCCGAGGGGCTCGACGCCGTCGTGGTGGAGCAGGCGGACGGATGGGCGCTGTGGCTCTCGTTCGTCGACGAACCCGGTCGCGACACCGTCACCGACGTGGCCGGCCGCCTGCGCCGGGCGCAGAACGCGCTGCGCAGCACCGTGGAGACCAACATCGGCGTGGGGAGCGTGCAGGCGGGTCCCGCCGGGCTCGTCCGGACCCTCGGCGAGGCGAGCGACGCCGCACGGCTGGCCGGCAGCCGGCCCGAATCCGGCCACTTCGTCCACGTCGACCGGCTCGGGCTCGCCCAGCTGCTCCTGGCCTGGACCCAGACCGACACGTTCCTGCCCGCCGCACAGCAGCTCCTGTCGCCGCTCGAACGCGGTGGGGGAGCGCTCCTCGTGACGCTGTCCGCCTACCTCGACGCGGAGTCGTCGGTGGCGGAGACCGCGGCGGTGCTCGGCGTCCACCGCAACACGGTGTCGGACCGGATCGCGCGCGTCGAACGGCTGCTCGGGGTCGACCTCACGGACCCGGAGACGCGGTTGGCGCTGCACTTGGCGACGAGGGCGCGGGGCGCGGGCGCCTGAAGGACGGGAGGCGNGGCACCGCGCCTCCCGTCCGCCTCGGCGTCGCTACGAGACGCGGGCGCGCGCCTCGGCCAGCGTCGGGTAGTCCGTGTAGCCCTCGGCGCCCGGGCCGTAGAACAGTTCCGGCCGCGGCTCGTTGAGCTCCGCGTCCTGCTCCCAGCGGTGCGCCAGGTCCGGGTTCGCGATCGCCGCGCGGCCCACGCCCACGGCGTCGGCGTCGTCGCCCTCGACGAGCGCGATCGCCTCGTCCCGGGTGGTCAGCGACGAGAAGCCCGAGTTCACGATGAACGGCGCGCCCGCGGTCCGGCGCACGTGCTGCACGAGGTCACCGGTCGGCTCGGCGTGCAGGACGTCGATGAAGGCCAGGCCGAGCGGTGCGAGCCCCTCGGCGACGGCGGTGTAGGTGGCGCGGACGTCCGCCGGGTCGTCCTCGATGACGCCTTGGATGCCGTGCTCGGGCGAGAGGCGGATGCCGGTGCGGTCCGCCCCGATGGCCTCGGCGACCGCCGTGGTGACCTCGATCGCGAAGCGCGCGCGGTTCTCCGGGGAGCCGCCGTACTGGTCGGCGCGGGTGTTGGACGCGGCGGAGAGGAACTCGTGCACCAGGTACCCGTTCGCGCCGTGCACCTCGACGCCGTCGAGTCCGGCCGCCAGGGCGTTGCGGGCGGCACGGACGAAGCCCTGCACTGCCTCCTGCACCTCGTCGGTGGTCAGCTCGTGGGGGACCGGCATGTCGACCTTCGACCCGTCGGCGAGGTGCGTCTGCCCCGGCGCGGCGAGCGCGCTCGGAGCGACGATCCGCGGGGTCTGCGAGATGGCGGTGTGCGAGACACGACCGCCGTGCATGAGCTGCATGACGATCAGGCCGCCACGGGCGTGCACTGCGTCGGCGACGCGACGCCAGCCGGCGATCTGCTCGTCGGTCTCGATCCCGGGCTGCCCGGGGTAGGAGCGACCTTCCTGCACGGGCCAGGTGCCCTCGGTGATGATCATGCCGAGGCCGGCGCGCTGGGCGTAGTGCTCGACGAGCAGGTCGTTCGGGATGCCCTGCTCACCGGCGCGGGTGCGCGTGAGCGGCGCCATGACGATGCGGTTCTGCAGGTGGAGAGCGCCGAGGTCGGCGGGTTCGAAGAGCTTCACGACGCGAGCCAACACCCTGTTGCGCTCGGCAATTCCGGCGCGCAGGGAATCGTCAGCGAACGGGGCACACGAGGGTCGAGGAGCGCACTTGGCCCTCGGGGCGGATCACCTGGTGCAGGGAGAGCGGCTCGCCACAGAGCGGGCAGCCGCGGTCGATCGTGCGGTCGTCGATGCCCTCGGGGTGACCGGCGCCGATCTGCGAGGGGCCCATCTTCGCGATGAGCGTGCTGTTCCACCGTTCGTACCACTGTCCGAAGCGACCCACGATCCGTCCTTTCGTTCGTACACTAACCATTGTGCCACGAACGGTCGTCGATCACACCCGGTCGACCACGTCGAGCAGGGCGGTGAGTTCGTCCTTCAGTGCTTCGAGCCGTCCGAGCGGCCAGCCCAGGCGATCGGCGACTGCGAGCGGGACGGCCTCGGCGCGGGTGCGGAGTGCGCGTCCGGCGGTGGTGAGGGAGACCTCGAGTTGGCGTTCGTCGGTCGTGCTGCGGGACCGTCGGACGTAGCCGGATGCCTCGAGTCGCTTGAGCAGCGGGCTGAGCGTCGCCGAGTCGAGTCGGAGTTCGCGCGCGATCTCGCGGACGGACCGCGGGTCGTGCTCCCAGAGAGCGAGCATGACGAGGTACTGGGGGTGGGTGAGTCCCATCGGGTCGAGCAGGTCGCGGTACAGGCCGATGACGCTCCGGCTCGTCGCGGCGAGGGCGAAGCAGAGCTGTCGGTCGAGGGCGAGGGGATCGACGTCGGTCTCGGTCTCGGTCATCGTCCCAGCGTACCGTTCGTGCACGAAGTGTGCGGGGTGGGTGTGGCGGCTCCGCCCGCTGCGTTGCGACATCGTCGAGGTCGTACGACAGCGAGGTTGTCGCAACCGCGCGGCTGCAACTGTTGCGCGCGCGTGGTTGCGACGTTGTGGCCGTCGTACGACAGCGACAGTGTCGTTCCGCGTCGGCCCGCCCGGACGCAACGCACTGGAGGCGNCGCCTCCAGGCGGTCACGCTGCGGTGGCAGGCCAGCGCCTGTGCGGGCGTTGCGACGTTGTCGACGTCGTACGACGGCGAGGTTGTCGCTAGTGCGCGGCTGCAACTGTTGCGCGCGCGTGCTTGCGACGTTGTGGTCGTCGTACGACAGCGACAGTGCCGTTCCGCGTCGGCCACCGGTGCCGGTGCC
>NZ_JBQEPN010000003.1:45579-88820 GCF_052045775.1 Curtobacterium sp. 22159 | reverse complement strand
GTGCTTGCGACGTTGTGGTCGTCGTACGACCGCGACAATGTCGTTCCGCGTCGGCCACCGGTGCCGGTGCCGGCGCCGAGGCGACGCACGGGAGGCGCGGTGCGGCCGGGCAGGCTGGGGCTCGCGGGTGGGGCGTTGCGACGTTGTCGTTGTCGTACGACAGCGACAGTGTCGCTCGCGCGCGGCTGCAACAGTTGCGCGCGCGTGGTTGCGACGTTGTGGTCGTCGTACGACAGCGACAGTGTCGTTCCTCGTCGGCGCCCCCGCCGTTCCGCCGCCCCACGCCCCGCAACGCGCCGGAGGCGCGGTGCCGGTCCACCGGACCGGCACCGCGCCTCCGTGCGGTCGCGCTACGCGCGGTGCGTGGGGGTGTGCCCCTCGTGCGGGTTCGCGTCCGGCTCCACGGCGGCCGCGTGCGACCCGTGGTGGTCGGAGCCCTCGGCACCGTGGCCGGCCGGGTGCGTCCGCTCGAGCTTGGCGCCCTCCACGTCGACGTCCGGCACGATCCGGTCGAGCCACTTCGGGAACCACCACGCGCTCTGACCGAGCAGGTGCATCGCCGCCGGGATGAGCAGCATGCGCACCACGAAGGCATCGACCAGGACGCCGAACGCCAGGCCGAAGCCGATCGGCTTGATGGTGGAGGAGTCCGAGAAGATGAAGCCCGCGAACACCGAGATCATGATGATCGCCGCTGCCGTGACCACCGCGCGGCCGGCGTGCAGACCTCGCTGGACGGCGACCTTGGCCGAGGCGCCGTGCGCGTACGCCTCCCGCATGCCGGACACCAGGAAGAGCTGGTAGTCCATCGCGAGCCCGAACAGGATCCCGATCTCGATGATGGGCAGGAAGCTCAGGATCGGTGCGGGGTCGTGCACCCCGAACACGCTGCCGAGCCAACCCCACTGGTAGATCGCGGTCAGGCCGCCGAACGACGCCAGCACCGACAGGATGAACCCGGCGGTCGCGGTGATCGGCACGAGGAACGACCGGAACACGATGATGAGGATGATCAGCGACAGGCCGACCACCACCACGAGGTAGAGCGGCAGCACGTTCGCGAGCTTCTCCGACACGTCGATGTTCGCCGAGGCGTTGCCGGCGACGCCGAGCGTGGCCCTGCCGTCGTCGACGGTGACGTGCTGTTCGCGGAGGTCCTTCACCAGGGTCTCGGTCGAGACGCTGTCGGGGCCGCCGGCCGGCTTCACCTGGAACGCGATGATGTCGCGGTCCTTCGACGAGCCGATCGGGAGCACGGCCTTCACGTCGTCGTTCTTCGCGATCGCCTGCCCGATGGTGACCTCGGTCGCGGTGACGTCGTCCTTGCTGACGGCCTTCGGCAGGTTCGCGACGACGAGCAGCGGGCCGTTCTGACCGGCGCCGAACTCGTCGTCGAGGGCCTTGTACGCCTTGTACTGGCTGGAGTCGACCGCTTCGGACGCGCCGGTCGGCAGGCCGAGCCGCATCTGCGTCGCCGGCAGGGCGATCGTGCCGAGCACCGCGACGCCCGCGACGAGCGTGATGACCGCGCGCCAGGTCGACATCGGCTTGTTCGGGACCCGGATCGAGTCCGTGTCGCCGATGCTGGCGCGTTCCTTCTTCCGGAGGATCCGCATGCCGATGAGCGACAGCAGCGCCGGGGTGAACGACGTGGCGATGAGGATCGCGAAGAACACCGCGACCGCACCGACCGTGCCCATGAGGCCGAGGAACGGGATGCCGGTGATGTTCAGCGCGAGCAGGGCCACGATGACGGTCGCGCCCGCGAAGACCACCGCGTTGCCGGACGTGCCGTTCGCGAGTCCGATCGACTCGTGCACCGCCATGCCCTGCTTCAACTGGGTCCGGTGCCGGTTGAGGATGAACAGCGAGTAGTCGATGCCGACCGCCAGGCCCAGCATCACCCCCAGCACCGGGGTGACCGAGATGAACTCGACCAGGCTCGAGAACGACAGGGCCGCGAGCGACGCCACGCCGACGCCGAGGACGGCGCTGACGAGCGGGACGGCGGCGCCGATGATCGTGCGGAGCATGAGGAACAGCACGATCGCGGCGATGATCACGCCGCCGATCTCACCCGGGCCCAGGATCGACGGCACGCCCTGCGCGATGTCGTTCGACACGTACACGTCCACGCCGCTGATGTCGGCCGAGTCGGCGTCGTCCGCGATGGCGGTCTTCGTGTCCGCTGGCACCTCGTACGTCGACTTCGTGAACTGCACGGTGCCGATCACGGCACTGCCGTTCGACGAGACGAACCGGATGTCCTTCGACAGGTCGAGGAGCTTCGACCCCTGTTCGAGCTGCTGCTCGCTCGTGTCGAGCTTCGCGGTGTTCTCGTCGATCGTCTTCTGCGCGGCGTCGAGCTGTGCCTGCCCCGAGGTGAGCTGCTGCTGCTGGGCGTCGAGCTGCGCCTGCGCCGGCGCGAGCTGGGCTTCGGCCGCCGCTGCTGCCGCGGCTCCTGCGGCCTCGGCCTGGGCCTTCTTCTCGTCGAGCTGCTGCTGCGCCTGCTCGAGCTGCTGCTTGCCGGAGGCGAGCTCGGCCTTCTTCGCGTCGAGCTGCTGCTGACCACTGGCGATCTTCGCGCGACCGTCGCTGATCTGCTTCCGGCCGTCGACGATCTTCTGCCGTTGGTCGTCGAGCTTCTGCTGCGTGTCGAAGCCGGAGGTCGCGCCCTTGACGCCGTCGAGCTTCTCGACCTTCCCGAGGAAGTCGGCGATGTCGGACTTCTGCGCCTCGGTGAACGCCTTGCCGTTCTTCGTCTCGAAGACGATCGTCCCGTTGCCGCCGTTCGCGGACGGGAACTTGTCGGCGAGCTCGTCCTGCACCTGGCTCGTCTTGGTGTTCGGGATCGTGATCGACGACGAGATCGTCCCGGCGAACAGGCTGTAGGTCACGCCCGCGATGCCCAGGATCACCACCCAGGCGATGATCACGAGCCAGTGGCGTCGTGCGGAGAACCGTCCGAGACGGTAGAGGAGACCGGCCATGCGGTTGCCTACGTTCCTTTCGTGTGACGTGCTGTGGAGGTGCGGGGTGCGCCGGTGGACCCCTCGGGAGGTGTCAGTCGGTGGCCATGTAGCCGCTGCGGACGCTGTGCACGAGGCGCGCGAGCAGGGCGTCCCAGGCGTCGAGCGCTGCGTCGTCGAGGCGCGGGCCGGTCGTCGTGAGCCAGTGTTCCGCGATGACGACGATGCCGCTCATCAGGGACTCGACCAGGAGCGCCGCGTCGAGGGCGTCCGCCGCCGGGTGGCGGCGGGCGACCTCGGCCCGCAGCCGCTCGGTGACGCGAGAGAATGCTGTCTGCGTGAGGACCGCAGCCTTCGGGTCGTCCTTGCCGGGGTCGCCGAGGATCCGGTACATGCTCGCGATCGCGGGCGCCAGGTCGGCACCGCGTGCGGCTGATTCGAGTTCGTCGAACATCGACGCCCGGCTGCCGTCACCGACCGGCGTCTTCGCCATGTCGGCGAGGAAGCGGTCGATGATGACCGAGAGCTCCTGTTCACAGACCGCCAGCAGGACCTCATCCAGGGAGGCGAAGTGGTTGAAGACCGTCCGCCGCGCGACATCGGCGCGTGTAGCGAGCTCCTCCACGCTGAATCCCCGGCCACCGCGCTCCTCGACGAGGTCGCGCGCCGCCTGGAGGATCGCGGCGCGGTGCTTCGCCTTGAGGGCGGCGCGACGATCGATCGACAGGGTCACGGTGAGCACATTAGGTGCATCGATGCACTCGGTGCAACGACTAGGAGTGCATCCTCAGGTTCGGGCCCACGCACGGACTGGAGGCGCGGTGCGGGCTGGCACCGCGCCTCCAGTCGGTACCGTCGTCACCATGGCGACGACACTGCGCACCGACCGCGACCGAGCGCGCGTCCGGTGAACCGGACCGACCGCCTCTACGCCCTCGTCGAGGAGCTGCGCGCCGCCGCACCCGCGCTGCGGAGCGCGCGTCGGCTCGCGGACGCGTTCGGCGTCAGCGTCCGCACCGTCGAGCGTGACCTGCGCGCCCTGCAGGAGGCTGGCGTCCCGATCTGGGCCGAACCGGGGCGTGCCGGCGGATACACGCTCGACGCAAGCGCGACGCTGCCGCCGCTCGGGTTGACGGTCGAGGAGGCCCTCGCCGTCGCGATCGGGCTCGGCGTCCTCGGGAACAGTCCGTTCCGTGACGCCGCACGGAGCGCCGCCCGGAAAGTGACCGCGGTCCTGACCGAGGACGACGCCCTGCGGACCGCACGGCTGGCGAGCCGCGTGCACCTGCTCGAAGCCGGCGACCGGAATCCTGCCCCGACGGCGCTCGCCGGTGCGCTCGCGGGTGGACGGGTCGTGCGGATGCGGTACCGGGACGCCGCGGGGAACGACACCGAACGGACGGTCGAACCACTCGGCTACATCGGCAAGGGCGAGGACTGGTACCTGGTGGCGTGGTGCCGCCTCCGCGACGGCGTCCGGGCGTTCCGCGGCGACCGGGTCGTCTCCGTGGAGGACACCGGCGAGCTCGCCCCTCCGCGGGCCGTGCGCACCGAGGACCTCGACATCCCGCACGGCGTGCTCCGGCCCGTCCTCGGATCTTGAGGTCGATCTCGTCGAACACCGACAGGACGGTGTCGCGGAGGGCGAGGATGCTCGGTGCCGAGCGGCCACGGTGGTCGCTCGGGAAGGCAGCCATGGAGTTCGCATCGATCCGCATCATCACCGACGACCTGGACGGGATGGTCTCGTTCTACGAGCGGGTCACCGGGACGTCCGCTCGGCGGCCGGCGCCGGTGTTCGCGGAGATCGTGACGGGAGGCGCGGTGCTCGCACTCGGCACACCGGCCACGGTCGCGATGCTCGGTGACGGAGCGCCCGTGCCCCGGAGCAACGGGAGCGTCGTCGTCGAGTTCCTCGTCGACGACGTCGACGCCGCGTTCGAGCGGCTGCGCGACGGACTGCACGACGTCGTGCTGCCGCCGGCGACGATGCCGTGGGGCAACCGCTCCACGCTGTTCCGCGACCCGGACGGCAACCTGGTGAACCTGTTCAGCCGCCCCGCGTGACCCCGGCGGTCGCGTCAGCGCGGGAGCGTGGCCGCCCACCGACCGATCGCGTCGTACGCGTGCTCGCGGACGTCCGGCACGGACAGCACCACGTCGTGCACCGCTCCGTGCAGGCGGCGCACCGTGACCTCGCTCCCGAGGGACAGCGCGCGGTGCGCGACGACGTCCACGTTGAGCGCGACGTCGGCGCGTGCCATGCCGTCGTCCCACCGCGGCTGCAGCATGCTCTTGTCGCTCAGCATGACGAGCACGGGGACCTCGATCCCGAGTCCCGCGGCGACCGTCGCCTGCCCGTCGAACACCGCGGCGAGCCAGCCCGGGTGCAGCGGGAACCCCCGGTCGGGTCGCCACTGCTGGTCGTACGTCCACGAGCCCTCGCCCGCAGCCGAGACCGTCCTCGTGTAGAAGCCGGGGTCCACGGCGGGCATCGGCGCGAGGGGGTTCCGGCGTGCTCCGAGCTTGATCACCGGTGCGACGAGGGCGCGGCCGACCGCGCTCGCCTGGAACTCCAGCCACGGGCTGTTCAGGACGAGTCCGGCGACGCGGTCCGGGTGCCGCGCCGCCCACAGCGACAGGGTCAGGCCGCCCGTCGAGTGCCCCATCGGCACGAGTCGTCGCCCGGTGTCGCCGTGGTGCTCGGCGGCGATCGCGTCGAGTGCGGCGCCGATGTCCTCGTCGTAGGTGGCGAGGTCGTCGATGTTGCCCGGTGTCTGCCGTGGTCGCAGGCTCCGGCCGTACTTGCGGAGGTCGAGGGCGTGGAACCGGGCCCCGAGGCGCTCGACACGTTCTGCGAGCTCGACCTGGAAGAAGTAGTCGGACCAGCCGTGGACGTACAGGACGTCGACACCGTGCAGCGGGCCGTGCGCCTGCCGCAGCAGGTCCGCCGGGGAGCGTCTCCGGCGGACGAGCGTCGCCACGACCGGTCCCTCGTCGTCCTCGCCCAGCGGAAGCTCGAGCCGCTCGAACGGTGCTCCGAGGACGTCCTCGCGCCATCCGTGGTCGGCCATCCGTCGAGCGTAGCCGTCGACGTCGGGTAACGATCCGTGCCGACTCGGGTCTTTCCCAGCCGTTGCGGCGGACTTCTCCGGGGAAGTCCCGGCGGTCGTCCGAACACGGCTGGGACGCTCCGGGGACCGCGGCAGCGGTGTCCAACGAGGGGGAGGTCCACAGATGACGGTGCGACGTGCAGGAGGAGCCGCGCTCGGCTTCGTCGGTGGCAGTGTGCTGGCGGGGTTGCTGGTCGGGGTCGGCGTGACGCCGGTCCTGGCCGTGGCCGGTGTCGGTACGACGTCGGCGATCGGGGTGTTCGACTCGTTGCCGGAGTACATCGAGATCGGCGACCTGCCCCAGCGCAACGAGATCTGGGCGTACCGCGGCGGTGCGCCGGTGCACCTGGCGGACGTGTGGGCCCAGAACCGCCAGGCGCTCCCGCTCGACCGGATCAGCGACCACCTCGAGCACGCGGCGGTGGACGGCGAGGACAAGCGGTTCTTCGAGACGGGCGGCGTGGACGCGACGAGCATGGTCCGGTCGCTCGTGAGCGTCGTCGCGGCGGGCGCGGCGGGCGGTTCCGGTGGATCGACGATCACGATGCAGCTCGTGCGGAACATCAAGATCCAGCGGGCGAGCGAGCTCCCGACGGCGCAGGAGCGTGAAGCCGGCTACGAGGAGGCGTCGGAGCGTTCGGCACAGCGGAAGCTCGCCGAGATGAAGCTGGCGATCGGTCTCGCGAAGCAGTACTCGAAGCGGGAGATCCTGGCGGCGTACCTCAACATCGCCTACTTCGGTGACCAGACCTACGGGGTGCAGGCAGCGTCGCAGCACTACTACGGCAAGGACGCCGCGGACCTGACGCCCGCCGAGGCGGCGTCCCTCATCGCGATCGTCCAGTGGCCCGAGCGCCGGGACCTGTCGACGCCGTCGCACGACGCGGACAACGTGGCACGGCGCGACGTGATCCTGCGATCGATGCACGACCAGGGCCACCTGACCCGCGCCGAACTCGCCGAGGCGCTGGCGTCGCGACCCGCCGACTCCGTCCACCTGACCCCGCCGGAGCAGGGGTGCGAGGCCGTCACCCGCGGAGCCGAGTTCTTCTGCCAGTACGCGGTCCAGGTCGCGGCGGAGCTCCCGCAGCTCGGCCCGACCCCGGAGCGCCGCGAGGACGCCTGGCGGACGGGCGGCTACCGGATCCAGACGACGTTGGACCTCGACCTCAACGGTCAGCAGAAGGCGCTGCTCGACCGGTACGATCCGAACACCGAGGCGCGGTTCGCCCTCGGCGCGACCCTCGACACCGTGGAGGCCGGCACGGGCCGTGTGCTGACCATGACGCAGAACACGGACTACGACCGCTCCGCGCACGCCCCGGCGACCGCGACGTCCCTCAACTACGCCACCGACGAGGCGTACGGCGGTTCGAAAGGCTTCCAGGTCGGGTCGACGTACAAGATGTTCACGCTCCTGCAGTGGCTCGCCGCGGGCCGGAGCCCAGACGCGGTCGTCGACGGGACGCGCCAGGGGCGGAGCACGTGGACGCAGTGCGGCCGGACGGTCGACGCGTTCTGGAACCCGAAGAACGACTCACCCGGCCAGAGCGGCCCGTACACGGTCCGGGCGGCGACGGCGCAGTCCGTGAACGCCGCGTACGCGTCCATGGCCGCGCAACTCGACCTGTGCGACATCCGCGACGTGGCGTCCAGCCTCGGCGTGCACCCGGCGACGGGCGGCGAGCTGCCGGCGAACCCCGCGGCGGTGCTCGGCACGACGAGCATCGCGCCGCTGACCATGGCGGCCGCCTACGCCGCGGTCGCGAACGGTGGTGTGTACTGCGCGCCGGTGGTGGTCGACCAGGTGACCGGTCCGGACGACGAGCAGCTGGGAGGGCAGTCGCGCACGTGCCGGCGCGCGGTGTCGACCACGGTGGCGGCGACCGCGTTCGCGGTGATGCAGGGGGCGTTCCACGGCGGCACCGCGTCCGGCGGGCAGACGCCGGACGGTGCGACGCTGTTCGGCAAGACCGGCACCACGGACGACGCGGACCAGATCTGGCTCGTCGGCGGCACGTCACGCGCGGTGACGGCGTACTGGCAGGGCAACACGGACGGCGGCACGTCGAACCTCCGCCACCACGCCAACGCCGAGGGCACCTACGCGGGGACCCGGGCGGCGGTGTGGCGGCAGGCCCAGACGGCGGTCAACGCGGCACTGCCCGCTGGCTGACGCAGGGACAGAAGGACGGGAGGCGNCGCCTCCCGTCCTGGGGTGGAGCGTCTAGGACAGCTGCTTGCTGTCGTCGAGCCAGCCCGCGAGCTTCGTCATGTAGTCGGCCTGCGACGCGTAGTCGAGCGCCGGGAAGGTCCAGCTGTGCACCTGGCCGGCCGTGAGGGCGGCGTTGTCGGCGAAGGTCGGCTGCTTCTCGAGGTCGGCGACCTGGTACCCCTGCTGTGAGAGCAGGATGACGTCACCGGTGATCTGCCCGGCGTTCTCCCACGAGTAGATGCCCCAGTAGAAGCCCTTCGGCTTCGGGTCCACGAAGTCGACGCCGAAGGACGAGTACATCTGCAGCGTCGGTTCGTCGCTCGGACGGGTGACGTACGCGCCGTCGCCGTCGGCGTACATCGAGACGACGGAGAGGTCGTGCTCCTTCGCCGCCTGCTGGAGGCGGTCCCGTGCCGTGTCGAAGCGGTCCTCGGCCTTCGCGACGGTCGACTCCCGGGCGCCGAGCGACTCGGCGAGGCCGGTGATCTCCTTGATGACGTCCTCGCCCTTGCCGCCCCACTCCACCTGGGCGACGGGGGCGATCGCCTGGATCTGCTTCTGCTGCTCCATGTCCTTGAAGCCGTAGCCGGGCTGCGTGGTGTCGAGCGTGCCCTTCTCGTCCTTCGGGTACACGGACGTGACGACGAGGTCGGGCTTGAGGGCGGCGAGCTCCTCGAGGTCGATGTCGCCGTAGGAGGTACCGAGCTGCGTGATGCCGTCGGTGTCGAGACCGCGGAACCGGGCGTCCTTGCTCATCGGCAGCTGCCCGAACGTCCCGACCGGGTGCAGGCCGTACTCGACGAACGAGATGGCGATGTCGTTGAGGACGACCACGCGCTTCGGGGTGTGGTCGACCTTGACGGTGGTGCCGGTGGCGTCCTCGTACGACCAGGGGCCGGACGCGGCGGTGGTGCTGCCGTCGCTGCTCTGGTCGATGTCACCGCTGCTCGAGCAGCCGGCGAGGAGGAGGGCCGATACGGCCACGGAGGTCACGAGGGCGGCTCGGAGGGAGCCGCGACGGGGGATCTTCACGTTAGGAGAGGCTAACCTAACTCCGCGGCGCTCGCCAGTTCCTCCTGCCAGCTGCCCGCGGCCTGCACCTCGTGCTCGTCGGCCTCGGGGACGATCAGCGGCGCACCGGTCACCGGGTCCGCGACCACGCGGGCGTGCAGGCCGAACGCGCGCTCGAGCAGCTCGGGCGTGAGCACGTCGTGCGGGGTGCCGTCCGCCGCGACGGCGCCCTCGTGCAGGACCACGAGCCGGTCGGAGAACCGCGCGGCGAGCGACAGGTCGTGCAGGACCATGACGATCGTCGACCCATGCTCCCGGTTCAGGCGTCGGACGAGCCGGAGCACCTCGAGCTGGTGCGCGAGGTCGAGGTACGTGGTGGGCTCGTCGAGGAGGAGCGTCTCCGCCTGCTGGGCCACGACGAGGGCGATCCACGCGCGCTGGCGCTGCCCGCCCGACAGGCTCGCGACGTCCCGGTGTGCCACGTCGCCCAGACCGGTGGCGGCGATCGCCTGTTCCGCGACGTCCGCGTCCTCCGCCGTCCACGGCTTCGCCCACGACTGGTGCGGGTTCCGGCCACGCATCACGAGGTCGAGCACGCTCGTGCCCGCGGGGGCGACGGGCGACTGCGGCAGGATCGCGAGCTTGCGGGCGACGGCGCGACCGGGTTCCCGTCGGATGGGGACGCCGTCCAGGAGGACCTCGCCCGCCTGCGGTCGGAGCACCCGACCGAAGGCCTTGAGCAGGGTCGACTTCCCGCAGCCGTTCGCGCCGAGGAACGTCGTGACGCTGCCGCGCTCGATGCGGAGGTCGAGGTCGGTGAGCACCGGGTGGCGGTCGTACCCGACGGCGAGACCGCGGGCTTCGAGGACCGGGGCGTCCGGGGTCGGGGTCATCGGGACATCTCCTTGCGGTGGCGGATGAGGAGCCAGATCAGGTACGGGGCGCCGATCACGGTCGTGACGATGCCGACCGGCACCTGCCAGGGGAACGCCGACCGGGCGAGCAGGTCGGCGGCGAGGACGAGTGCGGCGCCGAGGGCCCCGGCGAGCAGCAACGGCGGGCGGTTCGTCCCCGCGATCCGGAGCCCGATCTGCGGGACGACGAAGGCCACGAAGCCGACCGGACCCGCCGCCGCGACCGCAGCGGCGGTGAGGACGACGGCGAGGGCGATCACGACGAGCCGGTGCCGTTGGACCGCGAGTCCGACGCCCGTCGCGACCTCGTCGCCGAGTTGTCCCGTCCCGAGGGCGGCACTCGTGGCGAGGGCGAGCGGGACCGCGACGGCGGCCACGACGAGCAACGGCCAGAGGCTCGACCACGAGGTGCTCGACAGGCTGCCGACGAGCCACTGCGACGCCGCGGCGGCGGCCGTGATCTTCGCCCGGACGAGCAGGTAGCTCGTCACCGCGTCGAGCGTCGCGCTCACCCCGATGCCGACCAGGACGAGCCGGTAGCTCTGCACGCCCCCGCGCCAGCCGAGGCCGTACACGGCGACCGCCGCGAGCAGGGCGCCGAGGGTGGCTGCGACGGGGATCCCGCCGCCGAGCACGACGGCCGAGACCGAGTACGTCCCGCCGCCGAGCACGATGGCCGCGACGGCGCCGACGCTCGCGCCCGAGGTCACGCCGATGATGTCGGGGGTGCCGAGCGGGTTCCGCGTGAAGGTCTGGGTGAGCGCCCCCGCGACGCCGAGGGTCAGGCCGACCAGTGCCCCGGTGAGCACCCTGGGGAGGCGGAGCGTCGAGACGATGAACGCCTCGGGGCCGGTCTCCGCCCCGAGCAACGAGCGGATGACGGTCCCCGGCGCGATCCACGTCGAGCCGACCGCCACGCCGAGGACGACGAGCACGCCCACGGCGGCGACGGCGGCGATCGTGGACCAGAACACGCGGGGGCGCCAGGCGAGGCCGATCGGCCCGACCACGACACCGCGGCGCCCGCGCACCGGTGGGCCCTGGGCGTCCGGACGCGTGACGTCCGCCGCGCTCACAGCGACACCAGCGATCGGCGTCGGGCGACGGCGACGAACACCGGGCCGCCGATGACGGCGAGGACGATGCCGACCTCCACCTCGGAGAAGCCGCCGACCAGTCGACCGACCACGTCCGCCAGCAGCACGAGGGCTGCCCCGACGAGCGCAGAGACCGGCACCGTCCACCGGTGGCCCGTGCCGACGAGCGCGCGGGCGACGTGCGGGACCGTGAGTCCCACGAACCCGATCGGGCCGGCGGCGGCGGTCGCGCCCGCCGCCAGCAGTGTGATGCCCCCGAGGCCGACGAGTCGTGCGACGAGGACGTTCTCGCCCAGGCCCTTCGCCAGGTCGGTGCCGAGCCCCAGTGCGTCGAGGGCGCGCACGTTGAGCACGGCGAGCACCATGCCGGCGACGAGGAACGGCCACACGGCTCCGAGCACGTCGAGCTGCCGCGCCGCGAGCGAGCCCACGACCCAGAGGCGGTAGGCGTCGAGCGAGTCCTGGTCGGTGAGCACAACGAACGACGTGAGCGCTCCGAGCAGGGCCGACACGGCGGCGCCGGCGAGCGCGAGCGGTACCGGACTCGCCGTCCCGCTGCCCGCGATGGTCACGGAGAACACGACGACACTCGCCACGAGGGCGCCCACGAGCGCGAACCACACCGTCGCACCGGTGCTCGTCACGCCGAAGACGTACACGCCGACCACGACGGCGAGCCCGGCGCCGGAGGAGACGCCGAACAGGCCCGGGTCGGCGAGCGGGTTGCGGGTGTGCCCCTGCATGAGCAGACCTGCGACGCCGAGCGCGGCGCCGACGGCCGCACCGATGAGCGTCCGCGGGACCCGCGAGCCCCAGACGATCGCCTCGTCGGTGCTGCTGCCCGTCCGGAGCAGACCCGCGAGCACGTGGTCGACCCCGATCCGGTTGCTGCCGAGGAGCATGCTCCCCACGGCGACGACGACGAGCACCACGACGAGCGCGACGACGACGAGCACACGGCGTCGGACCGCGGTGCGGTGGGCGCCGAGGGTGGCTGCCGGGTCGACGACGCGGGCCTCGGGGACGGTGGCCACGGCGGGGGAGGGGGCTGGCACGGGGAACATCTTAGGTTAGCCTTGCCTCATGGCGAAGACCCCGCGGCTCCTGCCCGAGAACCCCCGGCTCTTCCGCGCACGGGTCGTCCGGGGCGAGCGTGCGACCCCGTCGATGCACCGGGTCACGATCACCGGCGACGACCTGCACGAGTTCCGGTACCTCGGGTTCGACCACTGGTTCCGGCTGTTCGTCCAGCGTCCCGACCAGGCCGTGTTCCGGATGCCGGAGCTCGACGGCAAGCGGTGGTGGCCCACGTTCCTCGCCATCCCCGAGGACGTCCGACCGCACTGCGCGAACTACACGGTGGCCGACTTCCGGGTCCTCGCCGACGGGACCGCCGAGCTGGACGTCGACTTCGTCGTGCACACCGACGCCCAGGGCGAACCCGACGGACGCGCCGCCGTCTGGGCCCTGGCCGCCCGGCCCGGCGACGAGCTGGCGATCCTCGACCAGGGCTGCATCTTCGACTGCCCGGCGGACACGAGCGAGGTCGTGATCGCCGCCGAGGAGACCGGCCTGCCCGGCGTCGTCGGCATCGCCGCGTCACTGCCGCGGGACACCGTCGGGCGGATCATCCAGGAGGTCCCCACCGCCGCCGACGTCCGCGAGCTCGACGCGCCCCCGGGCGTCTCGGTCACCTGGATCGTCCGCGAGCAGGCCGACCCCCGTGCGGTGCCCGGACGCACCGCGCTCGCCGAACTGCAGCGTCACGTGCCGGCGGACGACCGTGGGTACGCGTTCGTGGTGGGGGAGTCGACGCTCGCCACCGAGGGACGTCGCCACCTGCACCGAGCCGGGCTCCCGAAGTCCCGCATCACCTTCTCCGGGTTCTGGAAGCACGAGGCGCGGGAGTCCGTCCCGGCCTGAGCGGACAGACGGGAGGCGNAGCCGGCACCGCGCCTCCCGTCCGCCGTGGGGTCGCGTCAGCCCTTGAGACCGGAACCGGTCACGCCCTCGACGATCTGCCGCTGGAAGATCAGGTACAGGATGATCAGCGGCAGCGCCGCCAGGATCGCCCCGGCCTGGATGTCCGCGTAGCGCTGACCGAAGCTGCCCTGGACCGTGGCGAGCCCGACCGGGATCGTCATGAGGTCCGGGTTGGACAGCACGAACAGCGGCAGCAGCAGGTTGTTCCACACCCCGACGAAGGTCAGGATCGTCACCGCCGCGATGACCGGCCGCGACAGCGGCAGGATCACGGACCAGTAGATCTTCCACATCCCCGCGCCGTCGATGCGCGCGGCCTCCTCGAGCTCCTTCGGGATGCCGTCGAAGAACTGCTTGAAGATGAACACCGCGATCACGGCGGGCACCTGCGGGAAGATCACCGACCAGTAGGTGTTGAGCAGGCCGACCGCGTTGAGCTCCTGGAAGATCGGGATGATCAGCACCTGCGTCGGGATCATGATCCCGAGGATGATGAGCAGGAACGCGACGTTCCGGCCGCGGAACACGAGCCGGGACAGCGCGAACGCCGCCATCGACGCGAACAGCACCGTCAGCAGTGCGGTCACCACGCTCGTGATCGCGCTGGCGAGGTACCAGTTCCAGATGTCGCCGGCCTGGAACAGCGACGCGTACGAGTGCAGCGTCGGGTTCCAGTTCGAGAGGATGGCGTTCGCGCCGAGGGCGGCCACGCCGTTGTCGGACAGCGAGGTCTTCAGCGCGAACAGGCTCGGGATGAGCCAGATGATCGCGAACACCGTCAGGACGATGGCCGCGGCGATGTTGAAGCCCCTGCCGGAGACGCCGATCTTCGCGGCGTTCGCGGGCGCGGCGGCGGAGACGCCGGAGCGGAGCTTGGGGCGGGTGGTGATGCTCTCGGTGGTGGTCATGTCAGGCCCCGATCTCGCGCTTGGCGGCAGCGCGCTCGACGAGCTGCCGGATGACCGCGATCGCCACGATCACGATGAACAGGAGCACCGACGCGGCGGACGCGGCGCCGAGCCGGTTGTCGGTGAAGCCGACGCCCGTGATGAGCTGCAGTGACACCTGCGTCGAGATGCCCGGACCGCCGTTCGTCATCAGGTACACCTGGTCGAAGATCTTCAGGCTCGCGATGATCTGCAGCAGGATGACCAGCGTCGTCGTGCGCCCGAGGAGCGGGAGCGTGATCGACTTGATCTGCTGCCAGTTCGACGCGCCGTCGACCGCGGCCGCTTCGTACAGCTCGCGCGGGATCTCCTGCAGGCCCGCCAGGTACAGCACGAAGTTGAAGCCGAGCGTCCACCACACCGTGGCGATCGCGACACCGATCATCGCCGTGTTCGGGCTGGACAGCATGCCGGAGCCCGGGGTCATCCCGAGCAGGGTCTGCAGGCTGGCCCACAGACCGGTCGCCGGCGTGAAGATGAACACCCAGATGAGGGAGATCGTCGCCGACGGCAGGATGAACGGCAGGAAGAAGGCCAGCCGGAAGAACCACTGGCCGCGGTTCATGCGGTTCGTCAGCACCGCGAACACGAACGCCAGGACCACGAGTGGCGGGGTCGTGTAGAGCGTGAACTGCAGGGTGTGCCAGAGCGACGACCAGAAGTCGCTGCGCCCGAGCATCTCCGCGTAGTTCGCGAACCCGGCGAACGAGCCGAGCCCGGTACGGACGGTTGAGGTGTTGAAGAAGCTCGAGACGATCATCCAGACCGTCGGACCGAGCAGGAAGGCCAGGTAGAACAGGCCGAAGGGGGCGAGGAACAGCCATCCGCTGCGGCTCTGGCCGCGGCTGAGACTGGTCTGGCGGGTGCGGAGCCGTCGCGGAGCGGTGGCCGCATCCGTGGGACGGGTCAGGACTGGTGCTGCAGTCACGTCATCGTGCCTTTCGCGCGGGGTTCACGTCGTTCGCGGTGCCCGCGTCGTCCGCGGTCGTCGCGTGCCCGGTCACAGCGGACTCGGGGTGTTGAGGTAGGTCTGGAGCTGACCCTTGATGGCGCTGAGTGCCGAGGCCGGTGAGGAGCTGCCCTGCTGGACGAGCGCGAGCTGCGCGCCGACGATGCCCTCGAAGGTCGAGCCCGATCCGCCGTACCAGGCGGCGTCGTCGAACACGGCCGTGGCGGCTGCTGCTGCGTAGTTCGACTGCGGCGTGAGCTTCTTGTACGCGGTGCTGTCGAACGTCGGCATGTACGCCGGCACGTGGCCGCCCTCGGCCCAGGTCATGCTCTGCTCGAGCATCTGCTTGATGAAGAGCATGTGCTGCTTGCGCTGCTCGGGCGTCCGGTCCTTGCGGGGGAGCACGAACGTGTGCGAGTCGGCCTGCGTGGCGGGCTTGTCGTAGAGCTGCGGGATCGGCGCCATGCCGAACTTCAGGCCCTTGATCGACTGCGCGGTGCTGATCTCCCACTCGCCCTGCATGAAGAACCCGGCCTTGCCGTCGAACATGAGCGACTGGGCCGTGGCGTAGTCGAGCGCCTTGTTCAGCCAGCCCTGCTTCACCCACTTCTGGGTGCGGCTGGTGACCTCGTTGTAGGCGTCCTCGTTGACGGTGAGCTTCGAGCCGCCGTCGCTGATGAACGGGGTGGCGCCGTTGATCTGGTTGTACATCGTCCAGAAGAAGCGCCAGGGCGTGGCGGTCTCGGGGACGACGTTCGCGACGTTGAGGGCGGTGCCGCCGGTGACCTTCGCCACGGCGGCGAGGGCGCTCTCGAACGCGTCCATGCCGGAGAGGTCCTTGAGCTTGCCGTCGCTGTCGATCAGGCCCGCCTTGCGGCACACGTCAACGTTGTAGAAGAGGACGAACGGGTGGGTGTCGAGCGGGATGGCGATGTTGTGCCCGGCGGTCTTCTGCGCCGTCCACGCCTTCTGGTTGAAGTCGCTGGCGCTCAGACCGACGCTGGCCAGGTCGTCGCTCGTGATCGGGTCGAGCAGGTCCCCGTCCCAGAGCGGCTTCGCCCGGGTGAGGTGGGCGACCGCGACGTCCGGCGGCTTGTTCCCGACGGTGGCGAGTGTGAGTTTCGAGTAGTACGGGTTGCCCCAGGCGAACGTCGTCGCCTGCAGCGAGGAGGAACCGCCGTGCTGCTTGGCGTACCCGGCCTCCATGGCCTGCATGCGGGCGCCGTCGCCGCCGCCGAAGAGGTTCCAGAAGACGAGGGTCTCGGGGTTGAGCGCGCTTCCGGCGAGCCCGGCTGCGATCGGGCTCGAGCACGCGGCGAGCGGCAGGACCGTCGCGGCCGCTGCTCCGGCGGCGAGGAAGCCGCGACGCGAGAACCGCGTCGCGGGTGTTGCTGGTCGGATCGGCATGGCATCACTCCATCGGGACGGGCCGAGACCGGAACAGGGTCGGTGCTCCGGGCCAGAGCATCGCTGCTCTGCACACGGAGCAGCGGGTCGGTGCTCCGTGAGCGCTCACATTAGCGCTCGGTCCCATCATCCGCCACCCCTTCCGCACCGGGCTGGAACCCGGTAGCGTTTCTCGTGGGTGAGCGCTCACTTTTCGTGACGGTCCGACTCGGTACAGCATCCGGTCGTGGCCCGCTCCCCGTACGACCCGCTCGCACGATCGAAGGAGATCCATGCCCCGCACACACCTCGTCCTCGACGCCGCGTTCACCGTGGGGCCGGTGCGACGTCGCCTGTTCGGCGGGTTCGTCGAACACCTCGGACGCCACGTCTACGACGGCATCCACGAGCCCGCCCACGAGACCGCCGACGAGCAGGGCTTCCGCCAGGACGTCGTCGAGCTCGTCAAGGAGCTCGGCGTGTCCACCATCCGCTACCCCGGCGGCAACTTCGTCTCCGGGTACAAGTGGGAGGACGGCGTCGGCCCCGTCGAGCAGCGCCCGCGCCGGCTCGACCTCGCATGGCACTCCACCGAGACGAACGAGGTCGGTCTCCACGAGTTCCAGCACTGGCTCGACATGGTCGGCTCGGAGCTCATGCTCGCCGTGAACCTCGGCACGCGCGGCACCGCCGAGGCCATCGAACTCCTCGAGTACGCCAACATCGACGCCGGCACGGCGCTCTCCGAGTACCGCCGTTCGAACGGCCGCAACGAGCCCTTCGCGGTCAAGATGTGGTGCCTCGGCAACGAGATGGACGGGCCGTGGCAGCTCGGCCACAAGAACGCGGACGACTACGGCAAGCTCGCCGCCATGACCGCCAAGGCCATGCGGCAGATCCAGCCGGACCTCGAGCTCGTCGCCTGCGGCTCCTCCGGCGCGTCGATGCCCACGTTCGGGGAGTGGGAGCGCACGGTCCTCGAGCACACGTACGACGACGTCGACTACATCTCGGCGCACGCCTACTACGAGGAGGACGGCGACCTCGCCTCCTTCCTCGCCTCCGGCGTCAACATGGACCACTTCATCAAGACGGTCACGACCGCCGCCGACCACGTGCAGGCGCAGAAGAAGTCCGACAAGCGCATCGACATCTCGTTCGACGAGTGGAACGTCTGGTCGATCACCAAGTGGAACGAGCAGCAGAAGGAGTTCACCCTCGACGAGTGGCCCGTGGCGCCGCGGCTGCTGGAGGACGTCTACACGGTGGCCGACGCAGTCGTCGTCGGCGGCCTGCTCATCTCGCTGCTCCGCCACGCCGACCGCGTCGCCTCGGCGTCGATCGCGCAGCTCGTCAACGTGATCGGTCCGATCATGACCGAGCCCGGCGGCCCGGCCTGGCGTCAGACGACGTTCTTCCCGTTCTCGCTCACGTCCCGGCTCGCCCAGGGCACGTCGCTGCAGGTGAAGGCCTCGGGCGACACGGTCGACGGCGGCAAGTACGGCGAGGTCCCCGTGGTCGACTCGGCGGCCACGGTCTCCGAGGACGGCGCCGTCGCGGTGTTCCTGGTCAACCGGCACCCGTCGGAGTCGACGACGGTCACGATCGACCTGGCCGGGCTCGGTGCCTCCGCCGACGCGGAGGTCCGCGCCGAGGGCGTGTGGGACGACGACGTGCACGCCGTGAACGACCTGGCGAACACCTCGCGCGTGGGTCTCCGGACCAACGAGAGCGTCCGCCGCGAGGGCGACACCGTCACGATCGAGCTGCCCCCGGTCTCCTGGACCGCCGTGTCGATCGGCTGAGACGCCTCGGCGCACGCCGCGGCGGGTGTCGAGTGAGCACGGAGGCGCCGGTCCGCTTCGCGGGTCGGCGCCCTCTGCTGTGCGCGGGGCGCGCGGCGGGTCGGTGGGTGGTGCGCGAGGCGAGTCTCGCGCTTGCCGACACCTCACGCGCCGCCGAGCGCGTGATGTGTCGCTGAGCGCGAAATCCGGCGGGAGGCGCGGTGCGGGCGGGTACCGCGCCTCCCGTCCGGCAGCCGGTCGCGAGGCGCGAGTCTCGCGCTGGCCGACAGTTCACGCGTCTGCGAGCGCGTGATCTGTCGTTGGGCGCGAAATCCGGCGGCCGCGCGGGACGGGAGGCGCCCCCGTCCGATGGGCGGCCGCGCGCGAGTCTCGCGCCAGCGGGTGCTGCGGCTCCCGCAACGCACGGCCCCGGGCTCCGCGAGTCTCGCGCTGGCCGACACTTCACGCGCCGCCGAGCGCGTGGACTGTCGCTGAGCGCGAGATCCGGCGAGCGTGTGAGACGGGAGGGGCGGTGCAGGCGGGCAGCGCGCCTCCCGTCCGGCGGCCGGTCCGCGCGGCGCGAGTCTCGCGCTGGCCGACAGTTCGCGGGCCGGCGAGCGCATGATCTGTCGCTGAGCGCGAGATGCGGCGGCGCCGCCCGGTCAGTCGTCGAAGAGGTGGCGGCGGAGCGCCTCGGCCGATCGACGGCCGTCGGCGACGATGGCGCGGAGGGACCGGACGAACGGCACGCCCGGCTCGACCGGTACGTGCTCCTCCCACGCAACGGCGCTGCCGACACCCGGGTATTCGGTCATCCGCACGAACCAGGGGTCCCTGGCCGTCCGGTCGTCGCCGGATCTGAGCAGGATCGTCGCGGGCCCCGTCGCTCCCGGCGCACCCCGGAAGTCCGCGCTCCACAGGAGCCACGGAGACGTGGTGCCGAGGACGGCGTCCTCGCCTTGGGCATGGGCAGTGCGAACCTCGACGTCCGAGGTCTCGGGGAACCTCCAGAACCAGCCGCCGTACCCTGCGCGGTGGCGCCCGTTCGATCCGGGGCTGCCCAAGGGCACCACGTCGCCACCGACCGTGCGGAGGACTGTGCGAAGGTCGAGTCGCCACGTCGCGTCGTCGATGGGGCGAGCGGTCACCGTGCGCACCTCCCGCAGCAGTTCGGCGCCGTCGCTGCCGATCCAGGTGAGCTCCGCGGTGATGACGTCGGCGCCGGACTCGCTCGAGGTTTGGACGCGGTCCAGTCGCTGGTGGCCGTGGTCGTCCGCGTCGACGTAACCACGCCCCTGCACGTACGTGCCGCCGCCCCAGAAGTTCGTCCCGCCGACGTCGGCGACGGTGAAGCCGAGGCCCAGGTGCCAGTCGTGGTCGGCCGGGCGTCGAGCGGTCAACTGCACACCGCCGACGGTCCGGACCGGGTGGAGGAAGGGCCGCGGCGACGAGGTGGCTGATGTCCCGGCGCCGTCCTGCAGGGTGACCAGCGGCCCTGCAGGACCAGGAGCGGCGACGGCGACGGCGTCGTCCCGTACGGCCGCGGCCCAGGGTGCACCAGCGTCGACGAAGGTCCCGTCGACGTCCGCTGCTGCCCGCACCCACCGTGCCACGTCGCGCACCACCGGATGCGCGTCGTCGCCGGAGCCCACGACGTCGACGAAGCGGCCCTCGATGCGCGCTGGTTCCGGCGCTGTCCGCATCGCTTCGACAACCCGCATGAAGGCACCCGTCGACCGCAGGGGCACGAGGAGCGGCTCGTCCCTCGTGCGGTGCGCGATCAGGTTCTCGAGCAGATTGGTCCGGCCGCTCACCGAGGACACCCCGGACGGGTCGACGACCTCGTCGTCCGTGTAGTGGAAGGTGATGGTGCCGTGCTCTCCGACGACCTCGACGACCGGTGGCACATCGGCCTCGCCCGCCGCGGCCAGCGTCAGGGCGGCGGACACCGTCGGCCGCGCACCGTCCGGACCCGCGGGGACGATCCGGAGCGCCGTGGTGTCGTCGGCATCGATCGGGTTGGCCCGGTAGGCGTCGACGTCGACATGCTCGACGTCCTCCGCCTGCTGCAGGTGCGCGACACGGAGCGCGGTCGCGACGGCGTGCGCGAGCGGGTTGGTGACGACCCCGTCCACCACGTCGACCCCGTCCAGCGAGCGACGTCCGGCCCAGGGGGAACGCTTCCAGTACGCCGCACGGCGCACCCAGGTTCCCATCGCCCGCACGTGCCGGACCGTGCCGAGGTGGAAGCGGTCGGTGTCGAGGTCGGTCAGGGCGCGGGAGCCGAGACTCTGGAAGCCCACCTGCACGACACGCCCGGTCCTCCGTTCCAGGTCGAGCACCGCCTCGAAGTCGGTCATGCGGGCGAACGGGGGCTTCTCGAGGAGGACGTCGGCGCCGGCGCGGAGTGCCTCGGCTGTGACGGTTGCATGCACGGGGATCGGAACGGCCGCGATGACGACGTCGGGGATGCCGACGGCCGCGAACGCCTGCGCGAGCGTCGGGAACAGCGGCGCGTCGTCGACCGAACCCGGTTCGACGAGCGGGTCGACCAGACCCAGGATCCGCACGACACCTGACGCCCGGAGCCGCCGGAGATCGCTGAGGTGCACGGCGCCGAAGCCGCGTACCCCGACCAGCACCACCGTTGCCGTTGCCGTCATCCGAGCACCGGTCGGACGTCGGCGACCGGGACGTGCTCGGCGAACGCATCGACGACGCGAGCGACGGTGGCGGCTGCGGGCGCGTCCCAGACGTCCTGGTTGAAGACCTCGACCTCGACGTCGCCCGTGTACCCCGCGGCGTCGACGGCGGCGGACAGCGGCCCGAAGTCGATGTGCCCGTCGCCCATCACCCCTCGCGAAAGCAGCGCGTCGGCGGCGATCGGGGTGAGCCAGTCGCTCACCTGGTACGACGCGATCCGATGCTGGTGGCCCGCGCGGGCGACGGCGTCGAACAGTTCGGGGTCCCACCAGACGTGGAAGGAGTCGACGACGACCCCGACCGTGGCCGGGTCGAACGGTTGCGACAGGTCGAGCGCCTGTCCGAGCGTCGAGACCACCGCGCGGTCCGCGGCGTACATGGGGTGCAGCGGCTCGATCGCGAGCTGCACGCCTGCCGCCGATGCCTCGGCCACGAGCTCGTCGAGTGCGTCGGCCACTCGCCCCCGTGCGCTCGCGAGGTCGGTCGAGTCGTCGGGGAGGCCGCCGGCCACGAGGACCAGGACCGCTCGCGACCCTGGGGCCCCGGCCTGGGCCAGGGTGGCGGTCTCCTCGATCGCCCGCCGGTTGTCGTCCATCGCAGCGCGTCGCGCTGAGCCCTCGGGAGCCGTGAAGAACCCGCCGCGGCAGTGCGACGAGATGCGGAGCCCTGATCCGCTGACCATGCGGGCCGCTTCGTCGAGTCCGACGTCGTGGACCGGCTCCCGCCAGGTGCCGAGCGCACCGATGCCGGCGGACCGGGCGACCGTGATCACCTCGGAGAGCGTGGCGTGCTTCACCGTCGCCTGGTTGAGCGACAGCCGGGGGTGCGCCGCGGTGTTCACGCGACCACTCCGCTCCCGGAGCGGACCCGCGGGCCGGCACCGTTCGTCCAGGCCGGACCGACCGACACCCCTGCCAGCGCGAGCAGGCCGTGCCAGCGAGCCACCGCGAGGTCCGGGTCCTCGAGCGCGCCGCATTCGTTCGCGAGCCGGATCGTCTCCGACAGCTGCGGGAGGCTGCGTGCCGCGTGCATTCCTCCGACCATCGTGAAGGCCGGTTGGTGCCCGTTCAGCCAGGAGAGGAAGGCGATCCCGCTCTTGTAGTGCCAGGTCGGTGCCTCGAACACCTGGCGTGAGAGTGCCACGGTGGGTGCGAGGACGCGACGGAACTGGGCGTCGCCGTCCCCGGACGTCAGCGCCTGGATCGCGGACGACGCGATCGGTGCGATCGCGGCGAAGGCACCGAGCAGAGCGTCCGAGTGTCGGCCGTCACGCTCGGACATGAGGTCGACGTAGTGGAAGTCGTCCCCGGTGAACATCCGAGCAGCGCCCGGGAGTCGCGACCGGAGCGCGACCTCGGCATCGGCGTCGAGCAGGCTCATCTTGATCCCAGCGACGCGCTCACCGGCGTCAGCCATGATCCGGACGACCGTGTCCGCGGCCGTCGGCACGGACGTCGATCCGAAGTAGCCGTCGAGCGCCGGGTCGAAGGCGGCGCCGAGCCAGTGCAGCACCACCGGTTCGGACGCGGCCTCGATCACCCGCTCGTAGACCCGTCGGTAGTCGTCGCTGCCCTGGGCGGCGCGCGCGAGGTGACGGCTCGCCATGACGACCGCGACGGCCCCGTGTTCCTCGGCGTGACGGAGCTGCGACACGTACGCGCCCACGATCTCGTCGAGGGTCGCTGTCTCGGATGCGATGTCGTCCGTGTTCACCCCCACCGCGATCCGCCCGCCGACGGCGTGGGCCTCGGCCGAGCTGCGACGCACCAACTCGCGCATCGACGCGGTGTCGAGCCCCGCGTTCCGCTGCGCGGTGTCCATCGCGTCCGCCACGCCGAGCCCCCATGACCACAGGTGGTGCCGGAACGCGAGCGTCGCATCCCAGTCGATGTCCGCCGGTGCGCCCGGGGTGTTGTCGCCGGCCGTCCGCGGGACGACGTGCGCAGCGGCGTAGACGAGTCGCTGGGTGAGTGGGCCGTCGGGCCGTGTCCAGCTCGGGGCAGCACGCAACGGCGCCGTGGACGTCGTGCCGTCCTGAGCGAGCAGGGTCAGGTCGGTCATGCGAGCACCTGCGGGGCTTCCTGCTCGCCGGAGGTCCCGACCGGCTCGGAGGTCGGCGGGTCGAGGCGCAGTTCGGGGAGGTCGATCCGACGACCTTCGCGATCGGACCGGAGGCCCGCTTCGGCGAGGGCGACCCCGCGAGCGCCCGACAGCAGGCCGTAGGGATGTGGCGTGTCCGCGACCACGTGGCGGATGAACTGCTCCCACTGCACCTTGAAGCCGTTCTCGAAGACCTCGTTGTCCGGGACCTCCTGCCAGTCGTCGCGGTAGTCGTGGTCGTCCCGCAGATCTGGGTTCCACACGGGCTTCGGCGTCGTGCTGCGGTGCTGCACCCGACAGCCGAACAGCCCGGCGACGGCGCTGCCCTCGGTGCCGTCGACCTGGAACTCGACGAGCTCGTCGCGATCGACGCGGACCGTCCAGCTCGAGTTGATCTGTGCCGTGATCCCACCGGCCAGGTCGAACACGCCGTAGGCAGCGTCGTCGGCGGTGGCGCGGTAGTGCCGCCCCTGCTCGTCGACGCGTTCGGGGATGTGCGTGACGGCACGCGCGGAGACCCTCTCGACCCGCCCGAACAAGTCCTCCAGGACGTAGTTCCAGTGCGGGAACATGTCGACCACGATGCCGCCGCCGTCCTCGGCGCGGTAGTTCCAGCTGGGACGCTGCGCTGGTTGCCAGTCGCCCTCGAACACCCAGTACCCGAACTCCCCGCGCACGCTGAGCACCCGGCCGAGTGCCCCCGAGTCGAGGACTCGCCGGAGCTTGCGGAGTCCTGGGAGGAACAGCTTGTCGTGCACGACCCCGTTCTTGACGCCGGCGTCCCGGGCGGCGCGGGCGAGTCGGAGTGCCTCGTCGACGGTCTCCGCCGTCGGCTTCTCCGTGTAGATCGCCTTGCCCGCTGCGATCGCACGGTGGAGCGCTCCGACCCGGGCGCTCGTGACGAGGAAGTCGGCGTAGACGTCCCAGCGCGGGTCTTCCAGCGCGGCATCTAGGTCCGTCGTCCAGTGCTCGAGCCCGTGTCGCTGAGCGATCTCGGCGAGCTTCGGTCGGGAGCGACCCACGAGGAGTGGCTCGACCTGGACGCGTGAGCCGTCGGGGAGCAGAACGCCGCCCTGGTCGCGGATGGCGAGGACGGAGCGCACCAGGTGCTGGCGGTAGCCCATCCGCCCGGAGACGCCGTTCATGATGATGCCGAGTGGTGGTCGTGTCACGGGCTTCCTCCGGAATCGCCGTCGATCAGATACGCGCCATCGTGCATGGAAAGCGCTTGCCGGAACCGTACACGCAAGTTCTCAGAACGGGAAGTGGCGGTGTCCCTACTGCCGCGGACGTGTACTCGCGCGGAGCACGACCGTGCCCGCGAAGGTCGAGACAGCGTCCTCGCCGAGCGCGGTCTGCACCGCCGCCTCGCCGATCGTGTCCAGCGGTAGGTGGACGGTCGAGAGCGAGGGGGTGACATCGGCCAGCATCCGCACGTCGTCGAAACCGGCGACCGCGATGTCCTGGCCCGGTTCGAGGCCGTGATCCCGGATCGCGGCCAGGGCACCCACCGCGGTCACGTCGTTGACGGCGAACACGCAGCCCGGGCGCCGACCGCTGGCGAGCAACCGGGTCATCGCGTCGTACCCGCCGTCCCGCGTGAACGGGCCGGCGATGATGCTGTCGTCGGACGGCGTGCGTCCTCGGCGGGTGAGGCCCTCGACGAACCCTGCCGTCCGCGCTCGGGCCGTGACCACGTCCGGCTCCCCGGCGAGCACCAGGAAGTCGCGGTGTCCCTGGCCCACCAGGGCGTCAGCCAGTGCTGCGGCGCCCGCTCGGTTCCCGATCACCAGCGGGGACGCCGCACCGATCGCGTGACCGTCCGGGTCGTCCGACACGAGTGCGACGATCGACGCCCCGCCCTCGTGGAGCGCGCGGATGCCCGGTTCGGCAGAACTCGTCGTCCGCCGACTCACGGCGAGGACGACGGCACGGGGACGGAGGCCGACGGTGCTCTGCAGGACCGTCGCCTCGCGCTCCGGATCTCCGCTCGTCGAGGTGATGACGAGCACGAGCCCTGCCTGGTCGGCGGCACGCATCGCCCCGGATGCGATCTCCGCGAAGTACGGATCGGTGATGTCACCCACGACGAGCGACACCACGGTCGTCGTGCCGCGTGCCATGGCTTGCGCCTGCGCATTCGGGAAGTACCGGAGCTCACGAGCTGCCGCGGCGACACGCTCGGCGTGTTCCGGGCGGACGCGGCGTGCGCTCCCGTTGAGTGCCCGGGACGCGGTCGCCACCGAGACGCCGGCCGCCCGCGCGACGTCCTCGAGGCGCACGCCGACTCGTTCGGCCATCGTGGCATTCCTTCCCGGCAGTCGGTTGACGGACCCCGAGTGCACATCGTAGGCGCTGAGCTAGCCCAGACCTCTCCGGTCCGCATGCACAGGTTGGAAAGCGCTTGCCATTTCGAATTACAACGATTACCTTGGCGCCAGTCCCTGATCGACACCATCGAAGGAGATGGAAATGGCGTCACGCTCCCAAGCCGACGGAACGAGCTGCACGTGAGTGCGCTCGGAGAGCTCCGAGCGCTCCGCGCCGATGGGAAGCGGACTCCTCGAGGGTCCCGCACGAAGAGCGATCGGTCGGACAACCGGGCCGCCGCGCTCTTCCTCGCTCCGTGGCTCGTGGGAATGGTCGGCATCACGCTCGGCCCGATCCTCGCCTCGCTCTACCTGTCCTTCACGAACTACAACCTCCTGCAGAACCCCGAGTTCACCGGTCTGGCGAACATCCAGCGCATGGTCGAGGACTCCAACCTCGGCAGCTCGCTGGTGGTGACGTTCCTCTACACGGTCATCTCGGTGCCGTTGCAGCTCGCCGCTGCGCTCCTCGTCGCGGTCCTGCTGGACCGGGGCATGCGCGGTCTGTCCTTCTACCGCTCGGTGCTCTACCTGCCCTCGCTGCTCGGAGGTAGCGTCGCCATCGCCGTGCTCTGGCGGCTCGTGTTCGGCGGCGACGGGTTGCTCAACGCGTTCCTGGCGATCTTCGGCGTGCACGGGCCCTCGTGGATCGGCTCGCCGGACACCGCGCTCGGCACGCTCATCATCCTGCACGTCTGGACGTTCGGGGCGCCGATGGTGATCTTCCTCGCCGGGCTCCGACAGATCCCGCGCCAGTACTACGAGGCTGCGTCGACGGACGGAGCGACCCCCTGGCGGCAGTTCCGATCGATCACGATGCCGCTGCTCAGCCCGATCGTGTTCTTCAACCTCGTGCTCGGGATCATCGGCGCGTTCCAGTCCTTCACGCAGGCGTACGTGATCTCGAACGGGTCGGGAGGGCCGACGAACTCGACCCTCTTCATCACGCTCTACCTCTACCAGAAGGCGTTCGGCAGCCTGCAGGTGGGGTACGCCTCCGCGATCGCGTGGCTCCTCCTGCTCATCGTCGGCGCCGCCACCGCGCTCAACTTCTGGGCCTCGAAGTACTGGGTCTTCTACGATGACTGATCACTCGACCGCGCTCCGTCCTGCCCGGAGCACCGCACCCGAGAACGAGCGTCCGCGCAGCGCGGGGACCCCGGCGCCGAGGAAGAGCGGCCCGTCGCGACTGGTGAGCATCGGGAAGCATGCACTCCTCATCGCGCTGAGCCTCGTCATGCTCTACCCGGTCCTCTGGATGGTGGTGAGTTCGCTCCGCCCCGAGGGGCACATCTTCGACAACCCCGGGCTCGTGCTCGACACGTTCGCCACCAAGAACTACACGACCGGTTGGAGTGCGCTGCAGCGCCCGTTCGGCGTGTACCTGCTCAACTCGGCGGTCATCGTGCTCGGCGCGATCATCGGCAACCTCGTCAGTTGTTCACTCGCGGCCTACGCGTTCGCCCGACTGAGCTTCCGGTACAAGCGGATCGCGTTCGCTGCGATGCTCCTCACGATGATGTTGCCGATCCAGGTGCTGATCATCCCGCAGTACGTCATCTACTCGCAGCTCGGTTGGATCAACACCTTCCTGCCGCTCATCGTGCCGAAGTTCCTGGCCACCGACGGCTTCTTCGTCTTCCTGATGGTGCAGTTCATCCGCGGGATCCCGCGCGAACTCGACGAAGCAGCACGCATCGACGGAGCCGGCCACGCGCGGATCTTCTTCCAGATCATCCTGCCGCTCATGAAACCGGCACTGGCCACGGCCGCGATCTTCACGTTCATCTGGACGTGGAATGACTTTTTCAGCCAGTTGGTCTTCGTCACCGAACCGGACAAGTACACCGCCTCCGTCGCGCTCCGGCAGTTCATCGATCCGACGGGCCAGTCCGACTTCGGGGCGCTGTTCGCGATGAGTGTCGTGACCCTCGTCCCCGTGTTCCTCGCTTTCCTGTTCGGGCAGCGGTTCCTCCTGCGCGGCATCGCCACGACCGGCGGCAAGTGACGCCGCTCTCGCCGAATCGCCACGATCCGCGGCAGTTGACACCGCTTCCGTGGCAACGCCACGACCCGCGCCGCGCGGCGTCGGCCCCACGTCGCTCCACTCACACCACACAGCAAGGAAGATCATGAAACTGAGATCACGCGTCATCGGCGCCGTCGCGATCGCCACCGTGTCCGTCCTCGCCGTCGGCGGCTGCGCCGTCGGGAACAGCAACGGGAAGAACGCCGCGCTGAGCAAGGACCCGGTCACCATCTCCATCAACTGGTGGGGGGCCGGAGCGCGCGTCACCCAGACCGAGAAGGCGGTGAAGCTCTTCGAGAAGGAACACCCCAACATCACGGTCAAGACGCAGTCGACGGACTGGGGCAGCTACTGGGACAAGCTCGCGACCACCGTCGCCGGAGGCAGCGCCCCGGACGTCATGCAGTTCGACCAGGTGTACATCGCTTCGTACGCCCAGCGCGGCGCAATCGCCGAACTCGGGCAGTACGGCAAGTACCTCGACACCTCGGGCCTCACGAAGAACGTCCGGGACACCGGCGTGTACGACGGCAAGCTCTACGCCGTCCCGATCGGCCTGAACTCGATCGGTGTCGCCGTGAACCGCTCCGTCCTCGACGAGTACGGCATCGACATGCCCACCGAGAAGGACTGGACGTGGAACGAGATGAACCGCGTCGCCAAGGAGGTCACCGAGAAGTCCGGCGGGAAGGTCAAGGGGCTCGATCCGTTCGGCGGGGACACGCCGTCGCTCACGCTCTGGGCCAGGCAGCACGGGAACGCCGTGTTCGACGACGACGGCAAGGTGGTCCTCAAGCCGTCGGTGCTCGCCGACTACTGGCAGTACGCACTCGATCAGATCCACGCCGGCGTCACCCCGAGCGCGTCACAACTCGCCGAAGGCACGAACGCTGCCCTCGACCAGTCCGACATCGCCACCGGCAAGGTCGCCATGACGTTCATCCCGTCCAACCTCAGCGCCTACCAGGTCGCGGCGCCGTCGCAGAAGCTCGACATGCTCCCGATGCCCGCCGCGGCGGACGCGAAGAAGGGGTGGCAGTACCTCAAGTCGTCGATGTACTGGACCATCTCCAGCAAGTCCGCGCACCCCGCGGAGGCCGCCGAGCTCATCGACTTCCTGACCACGAATCCCAAGGTGGGCAAGATCTTCGGTGCCGAGCGGGGCATGCCGGCGAACCCGGCGTTCCAGAAGGAGATCGCTCCCGACCTCAGCGGGTCGGACAAGATCGTCATGGACTACGTCAAGCAGGTCACCGCCGAGTCCGGGCCCCCAGCGCCGATCACGCCGGTCGGCGCGCAGGACGCGGACACCCTGCTGGCGCAGATCTGGCAGAACGTGCAGTTCGGGAAGACCTCGCCGAAGCAAGGGGCCGAGCAGTACGTCTCCCAGCTCAAGAAGAACGTCCAGGACGCGAAGTAGTCCGCCTTCCCGTCGGGCGGTCGCGCGGGCGAGTCTCGTGCTGGCCGACACTTCACGGGCGGGCGGCCGCGAGATCTGTCGCTGGGCGCGAAATCCGGCGGGCGTGCGGGACGGGAGGCGCGGTGCGGGCGGGCACCGCGCCTCCCGTCCGCCGGCTGTCGGCGGAGGCGCGCCGAACGTGCACGACGCGCCGTCCGCAGGTCGCCGAGCGCGCAGGTCCTGCCGTCAGGAAGCGCCGAGGGTGACGTATTTCGCACGCTCGGCGACCGAGCGAGCTGCGGTCAGAGCGTCGGCGGCGCGCTCCGCACGGCCCGCGCACGCCACGAGATCTCGTGGACGAACGCCGCGGTGTCCGGCCCGAGCGGGTCCTCCGCGGCGTCCTCGACGAGGAGCCCGAGCGCCGGAGCGAGCAGGAACGAGGTGGTGGTGGTGCTCCCGAACGCGTCGACGGTCGGCACTGCCACCGTGTCCACCAGGCCGGCGTGGGCGAGGGCCGCGGCGTAGTCCAGCACGGCGGCGGCAGCCTCGTCGGACGTGAGCACAGCGGTGAGGCCGTAGACGATGTTCTTCATGATCCAGGAGCCGTGGTGGAGGAGTGAGGACGATCGCACCACTGGGGTGACGACGCGTACTCCGGACACACGGAAACGGCGCACACCCGGGGCCGGACAGCAAGACGGCTCCTGGCGAACAGTACGCCGCGCCGGCTGGCCGCGGTAGTGCGCCCGGCGAAGTCTCAGCGGCCAGGCGCGGCCGTGCTCGCCCGTTCGACGAGCCGGACCGGCACCAGGTCCGGGGTCGTCTGCGCGGGGGACCCGTCGATCTGGGCGAGCAGGTTCGTCACCGCCCGGCGCCCGACCTCGTCGAAGGACTGGTGCACGGTGGTGAGCGGCGGCCAGAACGAGTCGGATTCGGGGGAGTCGTCGAACCCGACGACGCTCAGGGTGGCCGGCACGGGGCGACCGACCTCGTGCGCGGCGCGGAGCACACCGAGCGCCGTCTGGTCGTTCGCCGCGAAGACCGCGGTGATCTCCGGGCGCCGGGCGATCTCGAGGCCGGCGCGGTACCCGGAGTCGGCGCTCCAGCCGCCGTGGAACACTGGCGGGACGGTGCGTCCGGCGGCTTCGAGCGTGGCCTGCCAGGCGGCGAGCCGTCGGGCGGCGGAGTAGGACGACGTCGGGCCGGCGACGTGCCAGACGGTCTCGTGGCCGAGGTCGAGCAGGTGCTGTGTCGCCTGGCGTGCCCCGTCGGCCTGGTCGGTGTCGATCGCCGGGTGCTGG
The DNA here is from genome assembly GCF_052045775.1 of Curtobacterium sp. 22159. Taxonomy (NCBI): domain Bacteria; kingdom Bacillati; phylum Actinomycetota; class Actinomycetes; order Micrococcales; family Microbacteriaceae; genus Curtobacterium; species Curtobacterium sp. 22159. The sequence goes on along the minus strand of NZ_JBQEPN010000003.1, from coordinate 58,551 downwards.
GTCGTGCCGGTGGAGTCGACCACGACCATCGGGACGCCGTCGGGGAGCACGACCTCGGCCGTGTCGATGATGTGCGACTCGATGATGATGACGACCCCGTCGACGGCCTGCTCGTGCAGTCGGGAGAACGCCGAGCGGACCCCTTCCTCGGTGCGGGAGGCCATGGGCAGCAGTGTGATCGTGAAGTCGGCGGCTCCGGCTGCGTCGGCGATGGCCTCGAGCGTGCGCATGTTGCCGTACGAGGCGAGGGTGAACATGATCACGCCGATGGTGCGGAAGCGCCCGGACCGCAGCGCCCGGGCGGCTCGGTTCGGTCGGTAGCCGAGGTCGTCCATCACACGCTGCACCCGGTCGCGGGTCTCCGGCGAGACGTTGTCGAACCCGCGCGCCACCCGGGACACGGTCTGCATGGAGACCCCGGCGGCCTCGGCCACCGCGGCCATCGAGGGGGAGCGGCGGGCGGCGGTGGACAGCTCGGTGGTCACGTTCGCCCCCTCCCGCACCGGCCGACGGACCCGGTGCACTCGCTCACGGACCGGACCGCCCGGACCGCGACGGCCCGGAACACCCGGACCGCGACGGGCCGGAACACCCGGACCCCGACGGGCCGGAACACCCGGACCGCGACGGCCCGGAACACCCGGACCGCGACCGGGGTGCGACCCCGGTTCCCCGCACGCTAGCGCATGTTGACGTTGCCATGCTATCGTCGCGTCGTTCGATGTTGACGTCAACATGAACGAGCCGCACGACAGCACGACAAGGGAGTCACATGAGCACGCTCGAAGCGCGCGCAGCCGGAGCAACCGCTCCGACCGCGCCCCCGCGACGCCGCGCCAGGCCGCGCGGCCGGTGGACCGGATGGCTCTTCGTCGGCCCGTTCGTCCTCGTCCTCGTCGCGATGCTCATCGTGCCGATCGGGTACGCACTGTGGCTCAGCCTGTTCCGCGACCAGCTCATCGGCGGCAACCAGTTCGTCTGGTTCGCCAACTACGTGCAGCTCTTCCAGGACGCCAAGTTCTGGTCGGGCCTCGGCCGGGTGGCGCTGTTCCTCGTCGTGCAGGTGCCGATCATGCTCGGTCTCGCGCTCGTCGCCGCGCTCGCCCTCGACAGCGCCCGACTCTGGGGCACGTCGTTCTTCCGCATCGCCGTGTTCCTGCCGTACGCGGTGCCCGGTGTCGTCGCGGCGCTCATCTGGGGGTTCATCTACGGCAACCAGTTCGGCCTCACCGGCGCCGCGAACCACGCGCTCGGCATCGACCTGCTGCAGCCGTTCAGCCCGGACTGGGTGCTCACCTCGATCGGCAACGTCGTCACCTGGGAGTTCCTCGGCTACAACATGCTGATCTTCTACGCGGCACTCCGCGTCGTGCCCGGCGACCTCTACGAGGCAGCGGAGCTCGACGGTGCCGGACCGCTGCGGACGGTCTGGTCGATCAAGCTCCCGGCGCTCCGCGGTCCGATGGTGATCGCCACGATCTTCTCGATCATCGGCAGCTTCCAGCTCTTCAACGAGCCGAACCTGCTGAAGACCCTCGCCCCGAACGTCATCGGGAGCGCCTTCACCCCGAACATGTACGCCTACTCGCTGTCGTTCAGCGGGCAGCAGTTCAACTACTCCGCCACCGTCGCCATCGTCATGGGCGTCATCACCGCGGTGATCGCCTACGTCGTCCAGGTCCGCGGAACCCGCCAGGAGAACCGATGAGCACCCTGCAGCACCCCGCGAGCCCCGGGAGCCCCGCGACCGGCCCGGCCGGCGCGACCGGACCGGCCACGGTCACCGAGGCGACCACGGCGCAGCGCGACCCGCGCGACCGGGCGAGCCGCGCCTCCAGGGCGAACGGCAGGACCCGCAAGCCGGTCGACGGGCGCACGGTGAAGCGCTCCGGCCTGCTGACCGCGGTCATGGTCGTCTTCGTCGTGTACTCGTTCGCGCCGCTGTTCTACCTGCTGGTGAACAGCACGAAGACCCAGGCGTCGCTGCTGTCGACGTTCGGGCTGTGGTTCGGCGGTGACTTCAACCTCTGGCAGAACATCGTCGACACGCTGACGTACAACGACGGCATCTTCGTGCAGTGGCTCGGCAACACCCTGCTGTACGTGGTCGTCGGAGCGGGCGGCGCGACCCTCTTGGCGACGATCGCGGGCTACGGCATGGCGAAGTTCCAGTTCCCCGGCCGCCGAGCCGTGTTCGCCGTGGTCCTCGGCGCGATCGCCGTCCCGGGCACCGCGCTCGCCGTCCCGACGTTCCTGCTGTTCTCCCAGTTCGGCCTGACCAACACCCCGTGGGCGATCATCCTGCCGTCGCTCATCAGCCCGTTCGGCATGTACCTGATCTGGACCTACGCGGTGGACGCGATCCCCGCCGAACTCCTCGAGGCCGCGCGCATGGACGGCGCCGGTGAGTTCCGGATCTTCTTCACCATCGCGCTCCGACTCCTCGCTCCCGGTGTCGTGACGGTCCTGCTCTTCGCGGTCGTCGCGACCTGGAACAACTACTTCCTGCCGCTCATCATGCTGAGCGACCCGAAGTGGTACCCGCTCACGGTCGGCCTCAACCAGTGGAACGCGCAGGCCACCGGGTCCGGCGCGCAGCCGATCTACAACCTCGTCGTCACCGGATCGCTCCTCACGATCATCCCGATCGTGGTCGCGTTCCTCTTCCTCCAGCGGTTCTGGCAGTCCGGCCTCGCGGCCGGTTCGGTCAAGGCCTGACCGGACGGGAGGAACGGGTCGGCTCCGACAGGACCGCCTCGACCTCCGTCACAGCAGCAGCACCCCTCCCCAACACGAAGAAGTGAAAGGCACCCGAATGCACAAGCGCACCCGGCGCGGGCTCAGCGCCCTCGCCATCGGCGTCACCGCCGCCATCGCCCTGTCGGCCTGCGCCTCCGGCGGCTCGTCCTCCGGCGGCTCGTCCGACGACATCGACAAGGCCCTCGCCAAGGGCGGCACGCTGACCTACTGGTCCTGGACGCCGTCCGCGAAGGACCAGGTCGCCGCCTTCGAGAAGGCGTACCCCAAGGTGAAGGTCAAGCTCGTCAACGCCGGGACCGGCGCGGACCAGTACACGAAGCTGCAGAACACCGTGAAGGCCGGCTCGGGCGCCCCCGACGTCGCCCAGGTCGAGTACTACGCGCTCCCGCAGTTCGCCCTGTCCGACTCGCTGCTCGACCTGTCGTCGTACGGGTTCGGGGACCTGAAGGACAAGTTCGCATCGAGCACCTGGAACTCGGTGGACATCGACGGCAAGGTGTACGGGCTCCCGCAGGACTCCGGCCCCATGGCGTTGTTCTACAACAAGAAGGTGTTCGACGAGCACGGCATCGCGGTGCCGAAGACCTGGGACGAGTACGTCGCCGCGGCGAAGAAGCTGCACCAGGCGGACCCGAACGCGTACATCGCGGCGGACTCCGGCGACGCCGGCTTCACCACGAGCATGATCGCCCAGGCCGGTGGCACCCCGTTCACCACCAAGGGCGACAAGGTGACGATCGACCTGGCGGACGCCGGCACCCAGAAGTGGACGAAGACGTGGGACCAGCTCGTCGAGCAGGGGCTGCTGTCGAAGACGGTCGGTTGGAGCGACGACTGGTACAAGCAGCTCGGCAACGGCCAGATCGCCACGTTGATCACGGGCGCGTGGATGCCCGGCAACCTCGAGGCGAGCGTCGCGGACGCCAGCGGTGACTGGCGTGTCGCCCCGATGCCGACCTACGACGGCGGCACCGCGCAGACCGCGAACAACGGCGGGAGCGCCGAAGCCGTCATGAAGCAGTCGAAGAACCCGGCGCTCGCTGCCGGCTTCCTGAAGTGGCTCAACTCCTCGAAGGAGTCGACCAAGGTGTTCATGGAGTCCGGCGGGTTCCCGTCGACCACCGCCGACCTCCAGTCCGCGGCGTTCCTCGACGAGAAGCCGGCCTACTTCGGCGGCCAGCAGATCAACAAGGTGCTCGTCGACGCCTCCAAGTCCTCCGACAACGACTTCACGTACCTGCCGTACCAGGTGTACGCGAACAGCGTCTACGCCGACACCGTCGGGCAGTCCTACGAGAACGGCACCTCGCTCGAGAGCGGTCTCCAGGCCTGGCAGAAGGCCCTCGCCAAGTACGGCGAGGACCAGGGCTTCACGGTCTCGACCAAGTAGCCCTTCCCCTGTTCGACCGGGGCCGTGCGGATCCGTCCGTACGGCCCCGTCTCCTGAAAGAGTCACACCATGCGCTTCGCCATCGGCGACACCGACTTCCTGCTCGACGGCGAGCCCCACCGGATCCTGTCCGGGGCGATCCACTACTTCCGGGTGCACCCCGACCTGTGGGCGGACCGGATCCGGAAGGCGAAGCTCATGGGGCTGAACACCGTCGAGACGTACGTGGCGTGGAACGCGCACGCGCCGTCGCCGGGCGTGTTCGACCTGACCGGTGGGCTGGACCTCGGCCGGTTCCTCGACCTCGTCCACGCCGAGGGCATGCACGCGATCGTCCGCCCCGGCCCGTACATCTGCGCGGAGTGGACCAACGGCGGCCTGCCGTACTGGCTCTTCGCGGACGGCACCGTCGGGGTCCGGCGCAACGAGCCGCGGTTCCTCGCCGCCGTGCAGCAGTACCTCGAGCAGCTCGCACCCGTCCTGGTGCCCCGGCAGATCGACCAGGGTGGCCCGATCGTGCTGGTCCAGGTCGAGAACGAGTACGGCGCGTACGGGTCCGACCCGGAGTACCTGCGGGCACTCGAGCGGATGCACCGCGACATCGGGCTCACGGTGCCGTTCACGAGCGTCGACCAGCCGATGGGCACCATGCTCGAGGACGGGTCCCTGCCGAGCCTGCACAAGACCGGATCGTTCGGGTCCCGCTCCACCGAGCGCCTGGCGCGTCTCCGTCAGGCGCAGCCGACCGGTCCGCTGATGTGCTCGGAGTTCTGGGACGGCTGGTTCGACAGCTGGGGCGAGCACCACCACACGACCTCCGCCGCGGACAGCGCCGCCGACCTCGACGTCCTCCTCGCCGCCGGCGGCTCCGTGAACGTCTACATGTTCCACGGCGGCACGAACTTCGGGTTCACGAACGGCGCGAACGACAAGGGCGTGTACCGGCCCATCACGACGTCCTACGACTACGACGCTCCCCTGGACGAAGCGGGCCGCCCGACCGCGAAGTTCCACGCGTTCCGCGCGGTCATCGAGCGCTACGCGCCCGTCCCGCCGCTGCCCGCATCGATGCAGCCGGGCGGGTCGGGTCACCTGTCCTCCTCCGGCCTGGAGGCGCGGCCCGCCGCCGCCACGGACGTCGCCGTCCGCCTCGACCGGGTCGCGTCGCTGCGCTCCCTGCTGCCCGCGCTCACGGACTGGTCGACGCACGACACGACCCCCACGTTCGACGCACTCGGTGCCGCGTCCGGCTTCGTGCTGTACCGGGCGGAGGTCGACCTGCCCGACGGCGGGGTCCTGACCGTCGGCACCGAGATCCGCGACCGTGCCGTCGTGAGCGTCGACGGGGTGGTCGTCGGTGTCCTCGAACGCGAGCACCACGACCGCGCGATCGCGCTCCCACCCTTCACCGGCACGCTCGAGCTCCTCGTCGAGGACCAGGGCCGCGTCGACTACGGCCCCCGGATCGGCGAGCCGAAGGGCCTCGTCGGGGGAGTGGCCGTCGACGGCGTCCCGATCGCCCGGTGGTCCGCGTCGCCGCTCGCCCTCGACCCCATCGCCCCCGCCGCGCTCGACGTCCTCGCCGCGATCGAACCCGCCGACGGCGAGGCGCTGGCCGGACCCGCGTTCGCGGTCGGCTCGTTCCACCTCGACACCGTGCAGGACCGCTACCTCTGCCTCGACGGGTTCCGGAAGGGCGTCGCCTGGGTCAACGGGTTCTGCCTCGGCCGGTACTGGTCGCGCGGGCCGCAGCAGACCCTGGCCGTGCCCGGACCGGTCCTGCGGGCTGGCCGGAACGAGCTCGTCGTGTTCGAGGTGCACGCGTCCGCCTCACGCGCGGCGTGCCTGCTCGTCGAGCCGGACCTCGGGCACACCGAGGCGTGAGCGACGCCCCGGCTGGCCCGGGGCCGGTCGGACCCGGTCTGACGTGGCCGGACCGGGTGGGGCGTGGTCGGACAGGTCGTCGAGGGGGACACGATGGTGCAGGTACTCCGAGCGGTCGGACGGGTGCTCAGGACGACGTTGCAGGCACTCGCAGGGGCGCTCGGCGCGCTGGGGTCGGGCGGCGTCGTCGGGCACGGGGGAACGCCGAGCGCGCCGCCGACGAAGCCGGACGAGTACCGCCCCTAGCGTTCGCCCACGTCCAGGGCGTCGAGGTCGGCGAGGGCGCGTCGGGCGTCGGCGATGCGGTCGGCCTCCGGGCGCGTCCACCACTCCGGCCCGCGCTCGCCGAGACCGTGCTTCGCGAGGCCGTTCCGGCGTCGCGCCTCGGCGAGGGCGTCCTCGTCGCCGGTGCGCTTCGCCTGCTTGACGGCGTTCCGCCCGCGGCCCAGGTGTGATCGGAGCGCCGCGGCCAGATCTGCGGGAAGCGCTGGGTCCGTCCGGCGCCACCGTCGACCGTCGACGACGAAGAAGTGCGCGTCCGGTTCGGCGGTCATGGGGTCGAGTCTGCCCTGTCGGTGGTGTGGCGTAGACAGGGCACGATGAGCGAAGCCCGCACCCGTCCGATGCTCGACGTCCGTCGCATCTACGTCGAGCAGGCAGCGCTCGACCTCCCGCGCGGGCAAGAGGTTGTCGGGCGGTGGCCGGACGCCGAGATCGTCCCGGTCGCGTCGCACTGGAACATCCCCGAGGTCCACGGCGACGAGCGCAACGTCCAGCGGTGGGTGCGCATCAAGACCGAGGCGCTCGTCCTCGGTGTGAAGAAGTCCCTCGTCACCCGGCCGAACGGGCGCTCGGCGGACTTCATCGCCCCGTCGACCGCGAACGGCTGCGCGATGGCGTGCGCGTACTGCTACGTCCCTCGTCGCAAGGGGTACAGCAACCCGGTGACGGTGTTCGCGAACATCGACCAGATCACGATGCACGTCGCCCGCAACATCGCCAAGCAGGGCCCGAAGACCGAGCCGAACCAGTGCGACCCCGACGCCTGGGTGTACGACATCGGCGAGAACAGCGACTGCTCGGTCGACGCGATGATCAGCGACAACGTGCGGGACCTCTGCGACCTGTTCCGGATGAGCCCGACGGCGAAGGCCTCCTTCGCGACGAAGTACGTCAACCGGGACCTCCTCGACTGGGACCCGATGGGCCGGACGCGCATCCGGTTCTCGCTCATGCCGCACGACACCGCGAAGGTCACCGACATCCGGACGAGCCCGATCGCCGAGCGGATCACCGCGGTGAACGACTTCGTCGACGCCGGGTACGAGGTGCACCTCAACTTCTCGCCGGTCATCCTCACCCCCACGTGGGAGTCCGACTGGGCCGAGCTGCTCCGGCAGGTCGACGACGTGCTGTCGCCCGTGGCGAAGGCACAGCTCGCGGCCGAGGTGATCTTCCTCACCCACAACCAGCCCCTGCACGAGGTGAACCTCGGCTGGCACCCCAAGGCCGAGGAACTCCTGTGGCGTCCGGACCTGCAGGAGCAGAAGGTGTCGCAGAACGGCGCCGTGAACGTCCGCTACCGGTCCGGCATGAAGGGGCAGCTCGTCGAGCGCTTCCGCGAACTCGTGGCCGAGCACCTGCCGAGCTGCCGCATCCGCTACGCCTTCTGACCGGGCCGGTCCACGAGACTCGGCCACTCCGGCGCGAGACTCGGCCACCCCGGCGCGAGACTCGGTCCGAGCGACAGACCTCGGGCGGCGGAGCGCGAGGAACGTCGCTCAGGCCGAGTCTCGGCCGCGGTCGCGAGGTGTGGCGGTGGCACCCGTACCATCGCCCTCGGCCTGTTCCAGGACCGTGGTCCACCGGCGTGCTTCGACGCGGGCCAGTACGGTGACGACCGCGGCTGCGGCGACCGTGCCGATCATCAACGACCACCCCAGCCCGGTGGCCATCGCGATCGACCCCGAGAGCCCGAGCAGCGTGATGAGCGTCCCGAGGAGCACGGGAACGGCGGCGCGGGACGAGCGACGCTGCCAGCCGATCAGACTGCGGACGAGGCCCGCGTACGGTTCGCTGACAGGGTCGGCCCGGCGCAGCTGCCGCCGGAGCTCCCGTCGTCGTGCCGGGGCGAGCACGGCGACCGGCCGTTCGGCTCCGGCGACGACGAACGGCACGAGGGTGCCCGTCCGGCGAGCCCGGATCCAGGCCACGACGGTGACGACCGCCCCGATACCGGCGAGGACGGTCCAGACGATCCCGATGGGGCGGCCGAGCCCGACGGACGACAGCAGCGCCCAGAGCACCGTGAGCCCCGCGAGGCATGCCTGCAGCGAGATGCCGACGACGGTGGCGCCGGACCGGGCGAGGCGGTCGGCGCGGCGGGTGGCGGCGAGGAGGTCGTCGTCCATGTCAGCGCGGTCGGCGGATCCGGATCGGGCCCTTCGCGGTCGAGGGGTCGACGACGCTGCCGTGCTGCGTGATCTCCACCTCGCCGCGGGCGACCATGCGCCGCGCGGCTCGTCGCGCCGGCTCCATGAGGTCACGCCAGTCGTCGGGGTCGAGGGACCGGGCGACCTCCGAGGGGCAGATGCTCGACGTGCGGGCGCGAGCGGCGAGCAGTTCGTCGATCCGCTGTTCGAGCGCACGGTCGGTGGCGTCGATCCCGTGCTTCCGGCACGCCGCTGAGCACCACTTCGCCTCGGGGGAGGCCGACTCCGGCATCCGACGCCCGCAGGAGGCGCAGGTCCGTTCGGCGTGCGCCGCCGCCGCGGCCTCCGCGTCGGCAGCCGTCCTGATCGCTCGTCCCATGGGTGCCATCCTCGTCCCGTTGTCCAGCCGCGCGCTCAGCCCAGGCTCGGCTGGCAGCATCGGAGCGGTGCACACCGACCACGACGTCCCCCGTCCGTCCGAACCCGCCTGGGTCGAGCACGTCTCGTGGTGGCACGTGTACCCGCTCGGCTTCGTCGGCGCGGAAGTCCGTCCCGCGACGCCCGTCGGCGACCGGCCCGTGGAGCACCGGCTCGCGCGCTTGACCCCGTGGCTCGACCACGTCGTCGGTCTCGGGCTGAACGGCCTGCTGCTCGGTCCGGTCTTCGCGAGCGCGACCCACGGCTACGACACGGTCGACCACTTCCGGATCGATCCCCGGCTCGGCGACGACCAGGACTTCGACGCGCTGATCGACGCGGCCCGTGCCCGGGGCGTGCGCGTGCTGCTCGACGGGGTGTTCAACCACGTCGGTCGTTCGCACCCGGCGTTCCGAGCGGTCGAGGAGCAGGGCCCCGCCGCGCCGACCGCCGGCCTCTTCGCCGTCGACTGGTCCGGGTGGGCGCCGGGCGACCCGGTCCCCGCCGGCACCTTCGAGGGGCACGACATCCTCGTGGCGCTCGACCACGACTCACGCGCGGTGGAGGACCTGGTCGTCGAGGTGATGACCCACTGGCTCGGACGGGGTGCCGACGGGTGGCGGCTCGACGCGGCCTACGCGGTGCCCCCGTCGTTCTGGGCCCGCGTGCTGCCGCGGGTCCGGGAGCGCTTCCCGGACGCCTGGTTCAGCGGCGAGGTGATCCACGGGGACGCGGCGGCGCTGGTCCGCGCCTCGACGGTGGACTCGACCACGCAGTACGAACTGTGGCAGGGGATCTGGCACGGGATCGCCGACCGCAACCTGTTCGAGCTCGCCCACGCCGTCGAGCGGCACGACACCCTGCTCGGGACCTTCGTGCCCACCACGTTCATCGGCAACCACGACGTGAGCCGGATCGCGACCGCGGTGGGGGAGCGGTTCGCGGGGCACGCCGCCGCGGTGCTGTTCACGGTCGCGGGGACGCCGATCGTCTACGCGGGGGACGAGTACGGCTGGACCGGTGTGAAGGAGGAACGCGAGGGCGGCGACGACGCGGTGCGACCGGAGTTCCCTGCGGTCCCGCCGGAACCCACCGCGCTGACGCACGCGTACGAGGCGCTCGTGGCCCTCCGCCGTCGGCACCCGTGGCTGCACGGTGCGCACACCGACGTCGTGCACCTGACGAACACGGCGGTCGTGCTGCGGACCGCGACCGCGCACGCTGCCGTGGTGACCGCCCTGAACCTGGCGGACGATCCCGTCGAGGTGCCCGCCGCCGACGCGACGCGGGTGGAGGCGGGCGGTGCGGACCTGCGGGACGGGACCCTGCGCCTCCCGGCTGCCGGCTGGGCCGTGCTCACCCGCTGACCGGACGCGGACGAGACTCGGACTGAGCGACCGTTCTCTCGCCGATCGGCGCGAGGAGTGTCGCCCAGCCCGAGTCTCGGGTCAGGCCGGCCGGCAGGCCGGCAGCGTTACTTGCGCGCGGACGCCGCCCGGCGCTTGTTGAACACGTCGAACGCGACGGCGGCGAGCAGCACCAGGCCCTTGATGAGCGACTGGAACTCCGTGCCGACGCCGAGGATCGACATGCCGTTGTTCAGGATGCCGATGATGAGACCACCGACGATCGCGCCCGGCACCGTGCCGATGCCGCCGGTGACGGCTGCTCCACCGATGAACACCGCCGCGATGGCGTCGAGCTCGAACCCGTTGCCCGCGCCGGGCGCCGCGAGGTTGAGCTGCCCGGTGAACACGACGCCGGCCAGGGCCGAGATGACGCCCATGTTCACGAAGAGCAGGAACGTGACGCGCTTGGTCTTCACGCCGGACAGCTGCGCCGCGAGGGCGTTGCCTCCGATGGCGTAGATGTGGCGACCGAACACGGCGCTCCGCATGACGACCGAGTAGATCACCACGAGGGCGCCGAGCACGACGAGCACGATCGGGGTGCCGTTGTAGCTGGCGAGCAGGAGCGCGACGTAGATCACCAGCACGACACCGAACGCCGTCTTCACGATGAACCACGCGAACGGCTCGCTCTCGAGCTGGTACTTGCGGCGCGTGATGCGGCCCCGGAACGCCGCGATGACCATGACCGCCGCGGCCGCGAAGCCGAGGATCATCGTGAGCGGCTCGTACCCGGTGGTGCCGAAGGACGGCAGGAAGCCGGAGCCGAGGGAGCGGAAGCCGTTCGGGAACGGCGAGATCTGCTGGTTCTGCAGCACGATCTGCGCAGCGCCGCGGAAGGCGAGCATGCCGGCCAGTGTGACGATGAACGCCGGGATCCCGAAGTAGGCGATCCAGAACCCCTGCCACGCACCCACGAGCGCACCGATCACGAGGCAGAGCACCACCGCGACCGGCCACGGCACGTGCCACTGGGTGATCATCACGCCCGCCATCGCGCCGGTGAACGCGACCACCGACCCGACGGACAGGTCGATGTGCCCGGCGATGATGACCATCACCATGCCGATGGCGAGGATGAGGATGTAGCTGTTCTGGACGATCAGGTTCGAGACGTTGATCGGGGCGAGCGTGATCCCGTTCGTCGCCACCTGGAAGAAGATGACGATGACGATCAGCGCGATGAACAGGCCGATCTGTCGGAGCTGCCCGGTGAGGTAGCCGGCGGCGGACTTAAGCGCGTTCATTGACAGGGGTCTCCCGTTCCTGGGTCATGTACTGCATGAGGACCTCGGGCGTGGCCTCGGAGCGGGGCACATCAGCGGTGATGGTGCCCTCGGAGAGCGTGTAGATGCGGTCGCAGATGCCGAGCAGTTCGGGGAGCTCGGAGGAGATGACGATGATCCCCTTCCCCTGGTCCGCCAGGCTGTTGATGATCGTGTAGATCTCGTACTTGGCGCCCACGTCGATGCCCCGCGTGGGTTCGTCGAGGATGAGGACGTCCGGGTCGGCGTACATCCACTTCGACAGGACGACCTTCTGCTGGTTCCCGCCGGAGAGCTTGCCGGTGACGACGTCGACGTTCGGCGCCTTGATGTTGAGGTTCTTGAGGAACTGCGCGGCGACCGTCGTCTCCTGCGATGCGTTGACGAAGCCCCAGTTCGCGAGCTTCCCGAGCGCCGAGCCGGAGATGTTCCGCTTGATGTCGTCGATGAGGTTGAGGCCGTACCGTTTCCGGTCCTCGGTGACGTAGGCGATGCCGTTGTCGATCGCCTGCGACACCGTGTGCGTCTTGATCGGCACGCCGCGCTTGTACACGGTGCCGCTGATCCCGGCGCCGTAGGACTGGCCGAACACGCTCATCGCCAGTTCGGTCCGTCCGGCACCCATGAGCCCGGCGATGCCGACGACCTCGCCGGCGCGGACGTCGAGGTCCGCGTGGTGGATGATCTCGCGGGACGCGTCGAGGGGGTGATGGACGGTCCAGTCCTCGATGCGGAGGAGCTCCTCGCCGATCACGGGGTGCTCGCGGACGGGGTACCGGTTCGACAGGTCGCGGCCGACCATGCCGCGGATGATCCGGTCCTCGGAGACGTCGTCGGCGTGCATGTCGAGCGTCTCGATCGTCTTGCCGTCGCGGATGATCGTGACCTTGTCCGCGATCGCCTTGATCTCGTTGAGCTTGTGGCTGATGATGATCGCCGTCATGCCCTCGGCCTGCAGGGACCGGATGAGGTCGAGCAGGTGCGCCGAGTCGTCGTCGTTCAGCGCGGCGGTCGGTTCGTCGAGGATGAGGAGCTTGACGTCCTTCGACAACGCCTTGGCGATCTCGACGAGCTGCTGCTTGCCGACCCCGATGTCGACGATCTTCGTCACCGGGTTGTCCTTGAGCCCGACGCGCTGCAGGAGTTCGGCGGCGGCGAGGTTCGTCTTGTTCCAGTCGATGAACCCGGCCCTCGACTGCTCGTTGCCGAGGAAGATGTTCTCGGCGATCGAGAGGAACGGGCTGAGCGCGAGCTCCTGGTGGATGATGACCACGCCGGCGGCCTCGGAGTCGTTGATGTCGCCGAAGTGCACGGGCTTGCCGTCGAGCAGGATCTCGCCGTCGAAGGAGCCGTGCGGGTAGACGCCCGACAGCACCTTCATGAGCGTCGACTTGCCGGCGCCGTTCTCGCCGCAG